>JABJAG010000090.1 GCA_018666195.1 Alphaproteobacteria bacterium | reverse complement strand
GCGCCGCTTGTGAATTTGCTCTGGAAATCCTTGGCTTCACCATAGGTCAGCACGTCCCGGGTCTGGCCGCGACCGAACCGATCTCCGAAGGCCAGTTCAATTGCGGGCAGGGAGAAAAGCGACGCAGCGACCACGACGGTGTGGACGATTCCCTATGTTCGGGCGGAGAAATACATCGCGTCGCAGTTGCTCCGTTAACCGCCCGTCACGCTCATATGGCGCCCGACAGCGGGTGCGTTCTGGCGACGGTCGATAATGAAATCATGGCCTTTGGGCTTGCGACCGATTGCCTCGCGAATGGCGTCCTTGAGCAAGCCGTCATTCTCACTGGCGCGCAGGGGGGCACGTAAGTCCGCAGCGTCTTCCTGACCCAGACACATATAGAGCGTCCCCGTGCAGGTCAGGCGGACCCGGTTGCAGGCCTCACAGAAATTGTGGGTCAGCGGCGTGATGAAGCCCAGTCGCTGGCCTGTTTCGGCGATATCGAAATACCGCGCCGGGCCGCCGGTGGCATGCTCGGATTCGGTCAGGGTCCAGCGTTTCGAAAGGTCACCACGCACCATCGACAATGGCAGGTACTGATCAAGCCGTTGTTCGCCAATTTCGCCAAGCGGCATCACCTCGATGAAAGTCAGGTCAAATCCGCCTTCGCCACACCAGTTGAGGAGGCGGTCGAATTCATCGTCGTTGACCCCACGCAAGGCGACGGCGTTGATTTTGATGGCAAGACCTGCAGCACGCGCGGCTTCGACGCCTTCGAGCACGCGTTCGAGGTCACCCCAGCGGGTGATGGCCTTGAACTTGTCCGGATCGAGAGTGTCCAGGGAGATATTAATTCGTTTCACACCCGCATCCGCGAGTTCTTGCGCATAGCGTGCGAGTTGCGTGCCGTTTGATGTCAGGGTCAGCTCATCGAGGGCCCCGCTGTCGAGGTGACGGCCCAGTCTGCGTATCAGCCACATGATGTTCTTGCGCACCAGCGGTTCACCGCCGGTCAGGCGCAGTTTCCTTACGCCCAGATCGACAAACGCACTGCACATTCGGTCTAGCTCTTCGAGCGAAAGCACCTGTGCTTTAGGAAGAAAGGTCATGTCTTCGGCCATGCAATAGACGCAACGAAGGTCGCAACGATCTGTGACGGAAACACGTAGATAGTTGATCGGCCGTTCAAACGGGTCGATCAGCGGTGTCGCAAATTGTGATGTCTCAGTATTCATGGACACTTATGTAGTACTTTTCGCGAACAGAAAGTAGGGGGCTACCCGTGCGAAATGCGCGTTTTGGTCGGCCCCAGAGGCAGAAACAAGGGTTTTCGCAGGCAAATCGCCAAAACAGCCCAAGCGCTGCCCAACCATGTAAAAGCATAATTTGTGCCAGAATGGCCCGGTAATCAGGGCTAGATGCCATAGTGGAGACTACGGGCGTGGTGGTTTGGACCGAGGAATCGGAACTGTGATACCGCGGACCACTCCAAGCGGCGGTGGGGCAGCAGGTATTGCTGGCTTGAGCCTCGGGCGTGGACTGGCATCTTCAGCCCAATCGATCACCGAACGTCGCCGCCCTGCGAGGGCCTTCTCGATCGCTGCGACATCCAGAACAGCTCGCCCATCCTCGTTAAAAACGAGATGTGAAGCGCGCGCCCGTTCGAACGGGCGTTTTGCAGAAGAGGGTGTTTCGAGCACATCTGCCACAAGATCCCCGAGTTGCTGGCCGATACCATGGGGTTCGATCACGAGGGCCGCCAAAGCACCACGTATGACGCTGTCTTCATCGGTCCCGAAAAGTCTCAGGTTTTGTATGTTGGCTGCGGCCGAAAGGGCTTCGACGGGAGCATTGGGCAAGACCGCGCGGTCGAGCAAAATAGCCGTCAGTTCGGGATCGAGGGTGTTGATTTCGGCACCGACTGCGTTTTGGCCTATGGAAACAGGCAGCGGGATAATGGAAAGATCATGTCCTCGCGCCAGCGCCGTCAGGTCCTGGATTTGTGAGGCGATCGGGCCGCGTTCCGGGTCCACGGGGATTGCGACGGATCGAATTTCGGGGGCCAGAATGTCAATCAGCGAGAACTGGTCTTCGCGGGTGTCACCATCGGATATTCCGGTCACAGCGCGACGGCGATGCTGGTTGCTGATATCTCGCGCCTGCATCGCGGAAAGTCCGGCGGCGACAATCGGAATTCGGTTCTTGTTTGCCAACGCGGCCTGAATTGAAGGCGTGGTTATAGCCACGATGATATGCACATTCTGGCTGGCAAAATCCCGCACCACATTTGCGATCTCACCGCCGTCAGCACCAGCATCCCGCACGATATAGTTTACGGTCTGACCCGGTCGAAACCCTCGCTCGGCAAGCCGGTCACGCATGCCATCCACGACGGCCTGAATTTCGGCACTGAACGTGATCGATGTTACACCGACCACCGGTGGTGACTGGTCTTGGGCTGCGTTCGATTGGGCGATGACGGTCGCGCTTGCCGTGATCATAAGCGACAACGCTGCGAACATCGTTATCAATGAAGTTGTGCGCCACATGCGAATAACCTGACGGGACGGTTCGCAGGCGTCAATCCGAACTGCAGGGGATTGGGCCGAATCCTAGGGCTGTGCGGCAATTGGGAAAAACAATTGCTCTCCGGAAATCCGAAAGGCGCCAATCGCGGCCTGTCCCTGTGGGCCGGTGAGCCATGCGATGAATTTTTTGGCGTCCTCGGCCTGAATATGCGGATGACGCGCCGGGTTCACCAGGATAACGCCGTACGGATTGTTCAGGGGAGGGTCGCCTTCGAACATGATGTCGAGGTCGCCCCGGTTGCGAAAACTCATCCATGTTCCGCGATCCGACAGGGTGTAGGCATTCAGTCCGGCGCTGAGGTTCAGGGTCGCGCCCATGCCCGAACCTGATTCCTTGTACCAGCGACCCGAAGCGGTAACCGGGTCTTCGCGCGCTGACTTCCAGATGCGCAATTCTGCCTTATGGGTCCCGCTGTTGTCGGCGCGTGAGACAAATACGCTTTTGCTGGCAGCGATTGACGCGAAGGCGCTGGCGGCGTCCTTCTGAGTACGAATACCCGCTGGATCATCATTTGGACCGACAATGACAAAATCATTGAACATCACATTGCGTCGGAACGCGCCATAACCGGCGGCCACAAACGCGTCTTCGTCTTCCCGGGCATGCACCAGAAGGATATCGGCATCCCCGGATCGCCCCAAATTCAAAGCAGCGCCCGTGCCCACCGCGACCACACGAATGGGAATGCCTGTGTCTTTCGTAAAGCGCGGAAGAATATTGCCAAGCAGCCCCGAATTTTCCGTCGACGTAGTTGAAGCAAGTGTCAGTGGCGTTCCCTGAGCAGCCGCAAACGGAGCAGCCAGCATCAGCGCGGCAAGCAGACATGCAAGCCGGACTACCAAAGCAGATCTCCGGTAATGAATGCCCTTCCATCTTCTGTTTCCGGGCCTTCGAAGAATCTCTCGGCGTTCGAAAACTCAACCAGACGCCCTTTGTTCAGAAACACGACCTCATCGGCCAGACGGCGCGCCTGGCCCAGATCATGGGTGGCCATGATGATTTTCGTACCTGCCGCATGAAACCCCTCGATCAGGGTTTCCACGGCACGGGTTGCAGCCGGATCCAGGCTGGCGGTGGGTTCATCAAGGAACAACACTTCTGGCTCTGTCACCCATGCCCGTGCCAATGCGAGGCGTTGCTGTTCGCCGCCCGACATCAGGCGGGCAGGTAAGTCGGCCAAGCCAGAAAGCCCGGCCAGTGCCAGTGCGGCGTCCGCACGCTCGCGGCGTTCGGTGCGGGCCACACCGCGTATCTTCAGGGTGTGAGTGATGTTGGCGTGGGCAGTGCGGCGCAGCATCACGGGACGCTGAAAGACCATCGCCTGATGCCGAATCGCGCGATCCCGTGTGCCTGTACCCCGCCAGTTGATGTCGCCAGAGGTGGGCCTCAGCAGCCCATGGCACAGACGCAACAGCAGGCTTTTCCCCGCCCCGTTTGGTCCCAATATGACGGTGCGTTGTCCTGCGGTGAGGGAAAGATTGATGTCATGCAACAGCCGTGTGCTGTTGGCCTCGAACACCAATTGCCGAACTTCGAGAGGGAGAATCGTTTGCGGGGCGCTCATGCGATAGCTGCCTTTCGCGCACCGATGGCGTTGATGACTTGAACGCTCGCCGTGACCGCAAGCGCAAGCACCAGCAACACGATACCAAGCCCCAATGCGGTGGCGAGGTTCCCCTTGCTCGTCTCCAGGGCAATCGCTGTCGTCATCACCCGGGTGGCGTGGTCGATATTGCCGCCGACAATCATCACCGCACCAACTTCGGCAATCGCCCGCCCAAAGCCGGCCAGCACCGCTGTGGACAGCGAAAAGCGTGCGTCATAGATCAGCGTGCCCAGCGTATCGAGGGGCCGAGCGTCGAGCGAACGCAGATGGTCGCTGTATTCCCGCCAGAGGTCTTCGACGATTTGCCGGGTCAGGGCCGCAATGATCGGTGTGACCAGAATCGCCTGCGCAATGATCATCGCTGTGGGCGTGAAAAGCAGGCCAAGCACGCCTAGCGGGCCGCTGCGCGACAGAATCAGGAATACCAGCAGGCCGACCACAACAGGTGGCAGCCCCATGAAGGTGTTGAGCATCAGCGTGACGGCACCGCGGCCGGGAAAGCGGAACAGGGCGACAGCGGCCCCCAGCGGGAATCCGATCAGGCAGGCAATCAGAACCGCGGTGAGGCTCACCCGCAGGGACAGGCCGACAATGGCCAGAAAATCGGCATCAAAACTGGCCAGAAGCGCGCCGGCTTCGGCGAAGGCGTTCAGAATGGTGCTCATGGCTCACGATGCCAGTACGAGTGGGGTAATTTCTGCGATCAGATCGCTGAAACATTGACGTATTGCAATGTAGTCACCTGAGGCAGGCTGTCCAGTTTCCACCACTTGCCACATGTTCTAGGTTCTGACCATGGAACCGCTCTCTCCAAATCCCGATGACCCTCGTCTGACCGAGCCTGTCTCGGGCATCGATCAGGATGGCAATCCGGTCGAATCCCGCGTCGTGGTGGAGCGTCCGCTGACCTTGTTTCTGAACGGGCAGGAGATCGTCACCATGATGACGATTGGCGACCACCCCGACTATCTTGCGGTTGGCTATCTGGCGAACCAGAACATGCTGTTGCCCGAGGATGAAATTACCGAGATCGACCATGATGAAGATCTGGACGTGGTGGTGATCCGCACCAATCGCACGACTGACTATGAAGAGCGCCTGAAGAAGAAGACCCTCACAAGCGGCTGCGCGCAGGGCACGGTGTTCGGCGATCTGATGGAAAGCTTCGAGGGTGTTCACCTCAACACGGAAGCCCGACTGCACACGTCAGAACTCTATGCACTCACCAAGGCGATCAACACCATGCCGAGCCTGTATCTGACAGCCGGCGCGATCCATGGCTGTGTGCTGTGTCAGGGCGATCAGCCGTTGATCTATATGGAAGATGTCGGCCGCCACAACGCGGTGGACAAGATTGCCGGCTATATGCGCCTCAATGGCATTACGGCAGGTGACAAGATTTTCTACACCACGGGCCGCCTGACCTCGGAGATGGTCATCAAGACGGTGCATATGGGTATTCCCATACTTGTATCGCGCTCCGGCTTCACCGCTTGGGGCGTCGATCTGGCCCGCGAAGCCAACCTGACATTGATCGGTCGCGCGCGGGGGCATCGGTTTCTTGCGCTGGCGGGGCAGGAACGGATTGTGTTCGACGAAGAATCAGGTGGCACCGACACCACACGGGTAGAAGAAACGTGAGCGAGCAGCAATCCTTTGTACGGGTCCGGCGCGCACGAAAGGCCATGTCCGTGAGTCCGCAGCCTATGTTTTGGGCGCGGTTTGTTGGTGCTGTTTATGGGCCAACACTGATCATCCTGGCTCTTGTTGTCGCCGGGCATTGGAACAAATCTGTTGTTAAACTCGCGAATGTACCGATGGAGGCCAGCATGTTTGTCTGGATATCCATCGTTTTGCTGGGTTCGAACTCCCTGCTGTTTGGAGGGGCGTTGGCACTGTGGCTCCGGCGGCGCGGCAGTTTGTCGTTTGACAGTTATGAGGAATTTGCCAGCCGCGCAATCTCCTTTGTGTCCCGGTCTCTGGCCGTTGTCTGGCTCGGCGTGCCGGTGGCGGGGTTTTTGTCAGCTGATCCGGAAAACGCGTTGGTGAGTGCCGTGATTTCAATGCTTTTTGGCATTGGCTATCAGGCGTTCGTCGGTTTCCCGGTGTTGTTCGGGACGGTGTTTTTTGTGGGCTGGGCAGTGTTCCGAAAGACCGAGGCGGACTAGCCGGTTCTGCGTCGCGCACTCTCTGTATTCGGCATTGTAATCTTCGGTAGGAAAATTTGAGGTCACTCGTGGCGTTTGAAGACGACAGTTCTATTCTTGGTGTGATCCTCGCGGGCGGGCAGGCACGTCGGCTGGGTGGGGGCGACAAGGCGCTGAAGGAACTCGCAGGCAAGCCTTTGCTGGCCCATGCTGTCGAACGGCTCGCGCCCCAGGTCTCCCAAATCATCATCAATGCCAATGGTGAGCCCGCGCGTTTCGATTCGTTCCGCCTGCCGGTGGCCGGGGACACGGTCGAGGGATTCGTCGGGCCGCTTGCCGGTGTGCTGGCCGGAATGGAATGGGCAGCGGAAAATACGCCGGAATGTCCGTGGATTGTTACCTGTGCAACCGATGCACCTTTCTTCCCTCGAGATCTCGTCACGCGGCTGATGGGGGCTGTTGAGGCCGTGGGTGCCGATATGGCCTGCGCCGAAACCAACGGGCAAACTCACCCGGTTTTCGGGCTTTGGCCGGTTCGCCTGCGCACCGAATTACACCACGCACTGGTCGAAGAAGACATCCGCAAGGTCGATCTCTGGACGGCGCGTTACGAGTTGATTGCGGTTGATTTTCCCGCCCCGGTTGTGGACCCGTTCTTCAACATCAATCGTCCTGAGGATTTGGAAGCGGCGACCCGAATTGTGGCTTATTTGAATGGTTCCAAACGCGGTACGTATGTGAATTGACTCTTGTCTCCATAGTCACTTAAATCCGCGACGCAATTAGGCACCCGGACAAAAAACAAGGTGTCGCGTACCAGTCGATAGCAAATCGGCGGTGCGCCAAACGGCCCGAGGGAGGGGAGGAGAGTGGAGCAAAGTTTGGACGGCGCTTGCGCGGTCCGGCGGGATAAAGGGGGGACAAGAAAACCTACCCCGTAGAAAATGCTCTGTCTTAAATTGGGGGGTCCGGTGTGGTCAAACGCGCCGGCCCTTTTTCTTTTTCTGGTTGGTCCTGGACTACTCTGCGTCGACGTCCTGCAGATTGCCCTCATCATCGACTTCCAGACCGGTCTCCCGCGCCGCGTCGATCACGCTGGGGTGCCACGATACCTTGTCAGCATCCGGTCCACCGACAATTGCGAGCATCAGCGCATCCGGCTCGCCTGACGTGCAGCGGAAGCCGCGATAAATGCCGGTCGGGACACTGACCACGTCGAGAGGCTCAAGCGCGATGGCGCGTTCATCGTCACCCTCCAGCCAGACGACCTCCCAGGTTCCCTTCATGGGCACGAACACTTCTTCTGTCTGGTGCACGTGAAAGGCCGGGCCGGAGCCGCTGCCAGGATGGGCTTTGTTATAGACCAGTGAAAATCCATGGGCGCTGCCAAGCTTCGGCTCGAGCATCGGGTCGTCGGTGTTCTCGGTGACGTTCATGCCGATGACATTGACGATCTCGCGCTCATGCCCCGGCAGGCGCTGGTCGAGATAGGCGAGGTCGGACCCATTGCAATCGGCGTAGCGCACGATGTGTTTGGATTCCATATCGGTGGTCGAGATTTTGGGCGTGGTCATGACAGGGTCCTCTGTTGATTTTGGGGAGTGTCGGGTGATGCCGTGGGGGTGTCAATTCACCGGCCGACAAAACGTTCCGGCTTGGCTTTACTCTGCCGCCTGTCGCTCCGCGCTTTCCACCTTTGCAGCGCAGAATTTGAACTCTGGGATTTTCCCGAACGGGTCCAGCTGCGGATTGGTCAGCAGATTGGCTGCGGCTTCGGCGAAGCAGAATGGAATGAAGACCATACCCTCTGGCACATCCCGGTCTGCGCGTGCGGTGATCTCGACCGTGCCGCGCCGTGTGCTGATCTGAATGGGGTCGCCGGGCCAGATCTCCAGGCGTTTCATCTCACGCGGGTGCAGAGAGGCGACAGCTTCGGGCTCGAGCGCGTCGAGCACCGTCGCACGGCGCGTGATGGCGCCGGTGTGCCAGTGTTCCAGCATCCGTCCGGTGGAGAGCACCATCGGATAGGCGTCGTCAGGCAGCTCATCGGGGGCGACCAGCTCGGTCGGAACAAACTTGCCGCGGCTGGATTTTGTCGGGAAGCCGGCGGCGAACATGATTTCCGTGCCCGGGCCGTCATCATCACAGGGATAGGTGACCGCGTTCTCCCGTTCGAGGCGCTCCCAGCTGATTCCGTCGATGGAGTTCATCGCCTGACGAAGTTCTTCGTAGACTTCGTGCGGCCCGGCATAGTTCCAACCGAGACCCAGACAGTTGGCGAGGTCCTGAATGATCGCCCAGTCGGTGCGGGCTTGTCCTGGTGGATCAAAGGCCGGACGTCCCATCTGCACCTGTCGGTTGGTGTTGGTCACGGTGCCGGTTTTCTCCGGCCAGGCCGAGGCGGGCAGGATGACATCGGCGTGGAAGGCCGTTTCGGTGAGGAAAATCTCCTGCACCACCAGATGATCCAGCGCGGCGAGACCCTGACGTGCGTGATACTGGTCCGGGTCTGACATGGCCGGATTCTCGCCCATCACATACATCGCACGGATATTGCCCTCGCGGGCGGCGTCCATGGTCTCGACGACGGTCAGTCCTGGATTTGAGTTCAAGTCTTTGATATTCCAAAGATTTTCGAAGCGTTCTCGTGCCGCAGGGTCGGTGACGCTCTGGTAGTCCGGGAACACCATAGGGATCAACCCCGCATCCGAAGCACCCTGCACATTGTTTTGCCCCCGTAACGGGTGCAGCCCTGTACCCGGTCGTCCCACCTGTCCCGTCATCAGTGCGAGCGAGATCAGACAACGAGCGTTGTCGGTGCCGTGCACGCTTTGCGAGATGCCCATTCCCCAGAAGATGATCGAGCGCTCCGAGGTGGCATAGGTGCGGGCGACAGAGCGGATGGTGTCAGCATCGATGTTGCAGACCTCGGCCATCTTTTCTGGCGTGAAATCCGCCAGCGAGTCCCGCAGCGCGTCATAACCCTCGGTGTAGCCAGTGATGTACTGGTCATCAACGAGCCCCTCTTCGACGATGGTGTGCATCATCGCATTCAGCAATGCGACATCTGTACCTGGCTTGAATTGCAGGAAGTGGTCTGCGTGACGGGTCAGCGCATATCCGCGCGGATCCATCAGAATGAGCTTGGCCCCACGCTTGGCCGCCGCCTTCAGAAAGGTTGCCGCGACCGGGTGGTTTTCCGTCGGCCGAGCCCCGATGACGATGATGCAATCACTGTCTTCGGCTGCCGTGAAAGGTGCAGTGACCGCGCCTGAGCCGATGGTTTCCATCAACGCGGCGACCGAGCTTGCATGGCAGAGCCGCGTGCAGTGATCGACATTGTTGGTGCGGAACGCTGTTCGGATCAGTTTCTGAAAGAGATAGGCCTCTTCATTCGACCCCTTGGCCGAACCAAACCCTGCGATGGCATCTCCGCCATGTTCATCACGGGTTTTCTCCAAACCCTGCGCGGCGAAAGCCAGAGCTTCCTCCCAGCTTGCTTCGCGGAAATGAGTTGAGGGATCGGCGGGATCGACCTCGTCATCCCAGCGCTTTCCGACACCGTCCTTGCGGATTAGTGGCGCGGTCAGGCGGTGGGCATGGTGCACATAGTCCAATCCGAAACGCCCCTTGACGCAGAGCCGTTGTTCGTTTGCCGGGCCATCGCGGCCATCGACCTTGATTATTTTGTCGTCCTTCAGGTGATAGGTGACCTGACAGCCGACCCCGCAGAACGGGCAGACACTGTCGACAGTTCGATCCGCCGGGCCCACGCCAAGACCGGCCTCGTCGACCATGGTGGCGGGCAGTAGCGCTCCCGTCGGGCAGGCCTGCACGCATTCGCCGCACGCCACGCAGGTGGATTGACCCATCGGATCATCGAAGTCGAAAATGATTTTTGATTCCGCACCCCTTGCGGCCATTCCAATCACGTCATTGGACTGGACCTCGCGACAGGCGCGCACACAGAGGTTGCAATGGATGCAGGCGTCGAGATTAACCGCCATGGCGGTGTGGCTGTTGTCGGGTACTGGGCTCTGACGTGCCGGGAAGCGACTTTCCGTTACATTGGTACGATCGGCCCAATGCCAGAATTTTGAATCCCCATCGTGTGCCGTTGCGCGCTCGGGTTGGTCGGCGACCAGCAATTCCATGACCATTTCACGGGCTTTTGTAGCTCGCTCGG
>JABJAG010000089.1 GCA_018666195.1 Alphaproteobacteria bacterium | reverse complement strand
TCGATCGCCGCCGGGGTCGTACCCCAATCTTCGTGCAGCTTGAGCCCGCACACACCTGCCTCTACCTGCTCCCACAAAGCGGCCGACTGAGTGGCGTTCCCCTTGCCAAAGAATCCCAGATTGACCGGAAAGGCTTCCGCGGCCTGCATCATGCGCCCGATATGCCAGGGCCCAGGTGTGCAGGTGGTTGCATTGGTACCTTCAGCCGGTCCGGTGCCGCCACCGAGCATGGTCGTCACCCCCGAATACAGGGCCTCATCGATCTGCTGCGGACTGATCCAGTGAATATGCGCATCGATGCCACCCGCAGTGACGATCCGGCCTTCCCCGGCGATGACCTCGCTACCAGGCCCGATAATGATGTCGACATCCGGCTGGACATCCGGGTTGCCGGCCTTGCCGATCCCGACAATCCGTCCATCACGAATGCCGATATCGGCCTTCACAATGCCCCAATGGTCGACGATCAGCGCATTCGTAATGACCGTATCAACGGCACCGTCAGCGCGGCTCACCTGAGACTGCCCCATGCCATCGCGGATCACTTTGCCACCACCGAACTTGACCTCTTCACCATAGGTGGTGTGGTCGTGCTCGACTTCGATGAACAAATCCGTATCCGCCAGACGGACCTTGTCACCTGTGGTTGGGCCGAACATCGTCGCGTAACTGGCGCGGTCTATAGAATATGCCATCGCTCAGCCCTCCAGCGCGCCGTTGACGGCGCCGTTGAAGCCAAAGACACGCCGCGCACCCCCATAGGCGACAAGGTCAACCTTCCGGCTTTGGCCCGGCTCAAATCGCACCGCTGTACCCGCGGGAATATCCAATCGATAGCCGCGCGCGGCGTCTCTATCAAAATCGAGGGCCGCATTCACTTCAGCAAAGTGATAATGCGAACCCACCTGAACCGGGCGATCGCCCGTATTGGCCACCACAAGCGCTGTTGTATCGCGACCTTCGTTCAGAACGATGTCGCCATCCGCTGTCAGAATCTCTCCGGGAATCATCATGCGCCTCAACGGATCGGGTTGTGGACGGTGACGAGCTTCGTCCCGTCGGGAAAGGTCGCTTCGACCTGAATGTCGTGGATCATCTCCGCGATGCCATCCATCACCTCATTGCGGCGCAGCACCTCTGCCCCATCACGCATCAGATCAGCCACACTGCGCCCATCCCGGGCGCCCTCGACCACAAAGTCGGAGATCAGCGCAATGGCCTCAGGGTAATTGAGTTTCACCCCGCGTTCGCGGCGCTTGCGCGCGACTTCTGCAGCCATCGCAACCAACAACTTGTCTTTTTCCCGGGGTGTGAGGTTCATATTCGTCTCATCATCAGTGTCGGGCTACATGTGCCAAAGGCGGGGCATGATAGCGGGATAACCGGCGATCCGGTTGCGAAAACCGGACCAGAATTCACCGTAACCCGTGCGCAATGCCAGACTGTCGCTGCCGACCCAGCGAACGATCAGGACATCGCCCACACAGGTTGCGGCGCGAAACAGTTTGGGGTCGCCATCTTCGAGCAATTCCCGTGCAACATCGATCTGAGCCTCGGCATCATCCGCAACATAGACAAGGCTCCCATAAGCGCAGGCGCCATCAAACCCGGCAGCGGCCTGCAATGCCTCCTCCAGATTATCATCAAGGTGCAGCGCGTCCGACCAGACCAAACGACCCTCGCGGCGAATTTCCCAGGCATCGCGGATCAGGCCGCTGGTCATGCTTTCGCCCATGGCAGTGCGGCCAAACACAATCATTTCGCCCGCAAGAAGTCGGGCACCTGCGCCGACTTCGGCGCGTGTCGCCCGTCGCATCCGCGCATGTTCGAACAGAATCGTTTCCTGAGGCAGCCATTCCAGCCAGGCCCCCTCGGACGCATCAAGGCGAACCTCGATGGTTACATCAGCACCGGTGGAACGGTAGATCTTCTCAGCGGCCTGACCGACGATACGAGAGGCTGTATGGCTCTCCCCGCGCACCACAATCTCCAGACTGTCACCCCCGACAAGCCCGCCTGACGTCGTGACAAGCGCTCCGGTGACAGGCTCATCCGGGCTCACATCGGGAAACAGAATACGCAAGGGATCAGATTGGTCGAGCGTCGCCAGCCGCGTGCGGCCGTCGTCATATGCAAACCCGATTTCCGCTCGTCCTGCCGCCACAATCTTCTCCTAGACTGTAAGGTGACGTCGTATCTCGGATTCGGCCATATCCTTGATCGGCCCCGAGAGCACGATTTCCCCACGATCCATAACCACCACGTCATCGGCGAGATCGCGCGCGAACTCGTAGTATTGCTCCACCAGCAGAATCGCCATGTCACCGCGGCTGGCCAGCAAACGAATAACCCGCTCAATATCCTTGATGATCGAAGGTTGAATGCCCTCCGTGGGCTCATCAAGCACCAACAACTGGGGCCGCGTGACCAGCGCCCGACCAATCGCCAACTGCTGCTGCTGTCCGCCCGAAAGATCACCGCCGCGACGACCAAGCATATCGGCAAGTACAGGAAAGAGTTCGAACACTTCATCCGGGATTTTCGCGTCGCGACGCGGCAGGCAGGCAAAGCCCGTCATCAGGTTCTCTTCCACCGACAATTGTCCAAAGACATCGCGCCCCTGCGGAACATAGGCGATGCCGCGACGCGCCCGCGCATGGGGCGCGAGCCGGATTATGTTCTCATCATCCCAGGTCACGGTTCCGCTGCGGATCGGTGTATGGCCTGTGACGCCGCGGAGCATCGAAGTTTTCCCCACGCCGTTGCGCCCCAACAGGCAGGTGACCTTGCCTCGCTCAGCATGCACAGACGCACCCCGCAGAATATGGCTGGCCCCGTAATAGAGATTGATATCCTTGGCTTCGAGCATCGATCAGCGCCCCAGATAGACTTCAATGACACGGGGATCGGCTTGAACCACATCCATCGAACCTTCCGCGATCACACTGCCCTCATGAAGGACAGACACAACACAGTCGAGATCGCGCACAAACTCCATGTCGTGTTCGACCACGACCAATGAGTGATCTCTGGATATCTCTTCCAGTAAAATTGCCGTCTGTTCGGTTTCGGCGTCACTCATTCCGGCCACCGGTTCATCGAGCAACATCAGCTCCGGCTCCTGCGCAAGCAGCATCCCGATCTCAAGCCATTGCTTCTGACCATGACTGAGATCACCGCCAAGGTCATCGCGCCGTTCGGTCAGGCGAATGGTCTCCAAATAGGATTCGATCCGCGCCTGCTGTTCGCCGCGCATACGGGCAAACAGGGTTTCGCGTATCCTGCGGCCTGACTTGAGGGCGAGATAGAGGTTCTCGAACACGGTGAGACTCTCGAAAACCGTAGGCTTCTGGAACTTGCGTCCGATGCCCAGATTGGCAATCTCAGCTTCGTCGAGATGTGTCAGGTTGGTGTCCTCACCAAACAGCACCCGACCTGTATCGGGGCGCGTCTTGCCTGTGACGATGTCCATCATCGTGGTTTTGCCGGCACCGTTGGGACCAATGATCGCGCGCATCTCACCTCGACGGATAATCAGGTTCAGACTGTTGAGCGCTTTGAAGCCGTCAAAACTGACCGAGACACCTTCCAGATACAGAATCGACTGCGCTGGTTTGTTTAAGGGAACTGGCTCAGACATCGACACGTTGAATCCTCCTGCGAATGGCATCCTTGAGCTCTCCCGAACGAATCGAGCGATAGACTCCCACCAGCCCCTGCGGCATGACAAGCGTCACCAAAATGAAAAGCGCGCCGAGGAAAAACAGCCAGACTTCGGGCGCAACACCGGTCAGATAGGTTCGGGCACCGTTGATGGTGAATGCGCCAACAATGGCGCCAAACAATGTGCCGCGACCGCCGACCGCGACCCAGATCGCCATCTCGATGGATTTGGCCGGGGTAAACTCGCCCGGGTTGATAATCCCCACCTGAGGCACATAGAGCGCGCCTGCAACACCGGCCAGAACAGCCGACAACGTGAAAACGAACAATTTGGCGTTGGTCACCGAATAACCAAGGAATCGCACCCGGCTCTCCGCATCGCGCACCGCGATCAGAAGTCGCCCGAGTTTTGACGAAACAACCGCACGACAGATCATATAGACGAGCAGCAATGCAATGGTCGTCACGACATACAGACCAACCTTGGTGCTGTCCTGTGACAGATTGAACCCCAGAATATCCTTGAAATCGGTCAGGCCGTTATTGCCGCCAAACCCGGTTTCGTTCCGGAAGAAGGCCAGCATGATCGCGAACACCATCGCCTGGCTGATGATCGAGAAATACACACCCGTGATCCGTGAACGAAAAGCCAGCCAGCCGAACACAAAGGCGAGCAGTCCCGGCACCAGCACAACCATCAGCGCCGCAAACCAGAACTGATCAAACCCCCACCAGTACCAGGGCAGCGAGTCCCAGTTCAGGAACACCATGAAGTCCGGGAGGTCCGGGTTGCCATAGACACTGCGATCACCGATCTGCCGCATCATGTACATGCCCATGGCATAGCCACCAAGGCCGAAGAATGCGCCATGCCCGAGACTGAGAATGCCCGCATAGCCCCAGATCAGATCCAGCGCGAGGGCCAGAATGGCAAAGCACAAATACTTGCCCAAAGTCGCAACCCAGAAGGTCGAGATGTGAAACAACGACCCCTCGGGCACCATCAGATTCAGCGCGGGAACGATGAACAATCCGATCACCAGAAGGATTGCGATGGCGATCCACCCAGAACGAGACTCGAGTGCGAAAAGACGACGTGAAATAGGTCCCATTGCCGTTTCCCGCTCAGCCTTCGGCCGCTCGCCCTTTGAGGGCGAACAGGCCACGTGGCCGTTTTTGAATAAACAGAATGATGATGACGAGAACCACAACCTTGCCGAGGATCGCGCCCGAAACCGGTTCGAGGAACTTGTTCACGATACCAAGACCGAAAGCGCCGACAATTGTTCCCCAAAGGCTCCCCACGCCGCCGAAGACAACCACCATGAAGCTATCGACGATGAAGTTCTGACCAAGATTGGGGCTGACATTCGATATCTGGCTCAATGCCACGCCGGCAACACCGGCGATGCCCGAACCCAGTGCAAATGTCAGCGCATCCACCTGCCCGGTTCGGATACCCATCGCTGACGCCATCCCCCGGTTCTGCGTCACCGCCCGCATCTGCAAACCAAAGCGGCTATATCGGATAAATGCGGCCAGAGCCGCCACAACAACCAGACAGAAAATAACGATATAGACGCGGCTGACCGTAACCGAAACGCCACCGCCGATCGAAATCGCGCCAGAAATCCAGTCCGGGTTTGCCACCTCACGATTGTTGGCACCAAACAGCGAACGCACCATCTGTTGCAGGATCAGACTGACACCCCAGGTCGCCAGCAGAGTTTCCAGCGGGCGTCCGTAGAGAAACCGGATACAGCCACGTTCAATAAGAATGCCAAAGGTCGCCGCGACCAGAAACGCCGCCGGAATTGCGGCGAGAAGGTAAAACCCGAAAGCCTCCGCCGGCATGGTCACGCGGAAAACCTCCTGCACAACAAATGTCGTGTAAGCACCCAGCATGATCATTTCGCCATGGGCCATATTGATGACGCCCATCACACCAAAGGTCACGGCCAGCCCAATCGCAGCCAGCAGCAGAACCGACCCGAGACTGATCCCGAAGATCAGGTCTTCAGCCAGACCAAACAAGGCAAGCCGGTCGTTGATTCGGCTGACGGCCTCCTGCACTTCGGCGCGAACTTGGGCATCTGACTCCACAAACGAACCATCGGCGTTTTTCAACAATCGACGTTCCAGCAATGATTTGATTTCCGGGTCATTCCCATCGGCCAAGCGGTCCACGGCAGCACGTCGGAGTGCAGGGTCATCCGAACCAAGCTCAAGGGTTGCTATACCGGTTTCCAGACGTGCGCGGATATCATCTTCCGTTTCACGATCACGCGCGCTTTTGAGAAGTGCAAGGGAACCACCGGTCGGGCTTGAAATCACATTCTCGACGGCCGCACGACGCAGTTCCGAATCAGAACTGGACAATGCGAGCTGGCCAAGCACACCACGGATCAACCCGCGAAGCTTGTTATTGGCAATGATTTTCTTGAGTTCTCGGCTCGTGGCCTCGCCAGCTGACACACCTGTCGCAGGATCGGTCAGCCGGTAGATCTTTCCGTCACGCTCCGCGATCACTACGGATTTGTCGGATTTGCGCCCATAGAGGCGGCCTTCGGACAGCGCCTCCAGTGCCGCGACAGCGCGTGCATCCCCATAAACACCAAGCGCCTGAACGGCGGCTGTTTTGGCTTTGAAGCTGCGCGCGTTGAGATCTGAAAGCGCGGCGTTCAGCGCGGCATCATTCTGCTGGGCGTGTGCCGGGAAGCTGAACGCCAGCAGCGACAGCAAGACGAATAGAATGGAAAAGAAGACAGTCCGCATGCGCGAAGCGTCTGCATTGTTTGTGACTGACATGGCGTATCGGTCCTGATTTTCGTTAGCGGTTATTCTTGTTTGTTGAAAACCCCCGCCACCCCGTATTCGGGATGGCGGGAATTACCGCATACGCCTAGTTCGTCAGATGCTTTGGCTTCTCACAATTGCCGCAGACCCAGGGATAGGTCCAGTCGGCGGTGAGCTTGGCGCTTTCCGGCAGGAAATCGCTCCACGCATCACCAACGACCACGCCATCCGTCTCCCAGACAGTGGCGAACTGGCCATCATCCTGGATTTCACCGATCAGCACAGGCTTGGAGAGATGATGATTTGTGTTCATCTCGGCGATCCCGCCCGTCAGGTTCGGAGCCGTCTGGCCATACATGGCCTGCCGTACAGCATCGATATTTGTGGTCCCAGCCTGCTCGACAGCCTGCGCCCACATGGTGAAACCGATGTAGTGAGCTTCCATCGGGTCATTGAAGACGCGCTTGTCATCTCCAATGAACGCGTGCCACTTCTTGATCATCGCCTCGTTCTCGGGGCTGTCCACGCTCATGAAGTAGTTCCAGGCCCCCAGATGTCCGACCAGCGGGCCAGTATCGATCCCAGCAAGCTCTTCTTCACCGACCGAGAACGCCACGACCGGAATATCTTCGGCCTTGATGCCCTGATTGCCGAGTTCCTTGTAGAACGGGACATTGGCATCGCCATTCACGGTGGACACGACAGCAGTCTTCTTGCCTGCTGAGGCAAAGCCCTTGATGTCCGACACGATCGTCTGCCAGTCGGAATGCCCGAACGGCGTGTAGTTGATCATGATGTCTTCAGCCGGAACGCCCTTGGCCTTCAGAAAGGATTCGAGGATCTTGTTGGTCGTACGCGGATACACGTAATCCGTGCCGGCCAGAACCCACCGCTCAACCGAACCACCTTCTTCGCTCATCAGATATTCAACTGCCGGAATGGCCTGCTGATTGGGCGCGGCACCGGTGTAGAAAATGTTACGTGAGGACTCTTCACCTTCATACTGAACCGGATAAAAAAGCATACCGTTCAGCTCTTCAAAGACCGGCAGCACGGACTTGCGTGACACCGAGGTCCAGTTGCCGAATACAACGTCGACTTTCTCTTTCTCGATCAGCTCGCGCGCTTTCTCGGCAAAGAGCGGCCAATCCGAGGCCGGATCAACGACAACCGGCTCGATCTTCTTGCCAAGCAGACCACCCTTTTTGTTCTGTTCGTCGATCAGGAACAGCATGACATCTTTCAATGCTGTTTCACTGATCGCCATGGTTCCGGACAGGGAATGCAAGACACCGACTTTGATCGTGTCGGCGGCATGGGCCATGCCTGAGAATGCGAGCGAACCGGCGAGAGCGCCAACTGCTGCGACTGTTTTAATTGCTGACTTCATTCGAAAGCCTCCGTTAGAGGGCGTTATTGCACCGCAACAACTATCGCAAGGCACGTGCCAGATCGGGAGATTTCTATAAGTCACTGATTTAAATACTAAGTATTAGAATCAAAGAACCCGGATGCCATAAAACACATCACAATTTTGCACAATATTTAGGCACCAAAATCACACTGCCTAAATTATAATCATTCTCAACATATGAGCGTCCGCAACAGATGCTTTCACCTCAGGAAGAATCCGGGCTACGATTGCGCATCTTCAACGCTTGAATGTGAGCCAAATCATGTCGCATGCAGAATCCATCCTTCCCGAGGACATTGCGGACGAAGAAATTCCAATTCTGGATATGGCACCGTTCCTGGCTGGTGAAGACGGCGCGCTGGAAACTCTGGCCGCGGAACTGCGATACGCGCAGGAGAATGTTGGCTTCTATTTCATCATCAATCACGGAGTGCCGAAGGAGTTGCTGACGCGCACCACCAACAACCTGATCCGCTTCTTTGACCTGCCCGACGAAACGAAGCGCAGCTTTCCCAATTATGTGCCGCCGCTTTCGACAATTTATGTGTCTTCGACGGTTAACGAGAACACCAAGCCGGATCTGAACGAGATGCTCCGCATGGTACGCGAGCGTCCGGCTGATCATCCCGCAATAAAGGCCGGCCTCACCTCTCACGGCCCGAACCACTGGCCTGCCGAGGATATGCTTCCCGGCTGGAAAGCCGAGATGCTGGAATATTACGCCGCCATGGAAAGTCTCGGCAGCCGCATGTTGCCGCTCTATGCCCGCGCACTCGATATGCCGGCTGACTATTTTGATGGCCTGTTCGACGATCCGGTCTGGACAACACGCAATCAGCATTACGCTGCTGTTGACGCCGAAGAGAACCAATTCGGCATCGCGCCCCATCGGGACCACGGCTTCCTCACCCTGCTCCCCGTCGCAGCCGAAGCAGGGCTGCAGATCGGCAAGGCGGACGGCACCTGGCTACCCGTCAGCAATATCGAAGGCGCAATCATCGTCAATACGGGCGAGTACCTGAACCGCTGGACCAATGGCCGTTTCATGGCCACGCCCCATCGCGTGATCCCGCCCAAAAACGATCGCTACTCATTGGCGTTTTTCTACAATCCGTCCTGGGACACTGTCTCGGACACCATCCCGTCCTGTGTGAGCGAAGATAATCCAGCGCAGTTCAAGCCAGTGCGCTTTCAGGATTACCGCGATTGGTACCTGACGCAGAACTATCTGAACGTGGATGGCGAAACGCGCGCGGAACCGCCGAGCGTTGAGGAAAGTGAACTGCCAGACTCGATATAGCGACGGATGAACTCTTGCTAAGGCAGCGGGTTCGGCTCGCCGTTCTTCGTGGGCATCTTATAAGCGACCATCGTCAGGCATACCGAGGTATAGAGGCCGATAAGGCCAAGCACTTCGTTGAAACCTTCCTCACCGATACTGCCGAGGGCAAGAGTCCAGAGGCCGTCCTCTAGTCCGCGCCCCGAGACAAGCGCAGCACTGACGTCATAGCAAATCTGCTCATCGTCATGTGTGAAGTCCGGTGCCTTGCCTGAACGGATCGCCTCAACAGAAGCCGGGTCCACACCTGCTTTTTCGGCAGCTGGTCCGTGAGACGTCCAGACATACTGGGCACCCCAATGCCTGGCGACGACCAGAACCACAATTTCAACAAGGCGCTCTTCAAGCGAAACGCCATGACGAAGGAACTCCTCGACAGGTTCGATCCGGTCAGAGAACCCCGGTGAGGCCAGCCAGAACTGATAAGGGCCGGGCACATATCCACGCTCGGTCAAAATACGATCATAGACCACTCGCGCCTCAGGCGTGAGACGGTCCGGGTCAAAGGGCTCAAACCGCTCTGCCATCAGGATGCGTTTTCGTAAGTATTCGAAAGGGTTCCAACATCATCGATGATGACGTCAATGGTGGCGCCTGGTTTCATCGGCAATGCGCCCGGACCCGTGCCGCACGCGATCACATCACCCGGTTCCAGCGTCATGGATTCTGACAGTCGGGCAACAATTTCGGCTGGTTGCATGAACAGATCACTGACCGGATAGTTCTGACGCTCGCGTCCGTTCAGTTCGGCCCGGATCGCACTCCCGGAAATGTCCGCGCCCGAGACAATCGAGGGCCCAAATGCACCGAAAGTGTCAAAACCCTTGGCGCGTGCCCATTGCGGAAAAGAAGGGTCGGCATCGAGCAGTTGCAATGCCGTCACGTCATTCACGCAGGTGTAACCGAAGATGGCTTCAGCGGCCCTGGCCTCATCAACATTGGAACAGGTTGTGCCGATCACAATCCCCAGCTCAGCTTCATAGATCACCCGGCCGTCATAAGAAGCAGGCTTTCGGATCACACCACCAGGGGCAAGAAAGCTTGAGGATGGTTTGAGGAAAAACAGCGGATAGTCGGGCTTCTCCAATCCCTGTTTCTCGGCAGACGATTTGGAGTTATTCCAGAGAGCAATCATCTTGCCTGGCACACAGGGTGTCAGCAGCATGACGTCGTCAAGCGCCATACTGTCACCAGCCGGCACTGGACCCTGAAACATATCGCCTTCATGCACTGCGATCTGTCCGTCACTCAGGACACCAAACCCAGGCGTCCCCTCATTCTCAAATCTGACCCAATGCGTCACTGTGCGCCCCCGTATTCCAATTGCGATTTTGCATTTCGCTTCCACCAGATATTGCCCGCGCGCGCCAAGCTCGACAACAGGCTGCTACATCTTAGGTAGTGCCTGAGCACACCGCTGCCTTCATCAATTCAACATATCACCCAGATTGCGAACCACGCCTGCCCAGCTTGGCGTGCCCTATGCGGCTCACCATAAGCCGCACACGGGAAACCGCACGATGAACCACACGTCTTTCCGGCCCTCTGTCCTGAGCCGCTCGAACACCAGAAAAACAAACCGCATGGCCCGGATCGGCATACCTCCCGGCGTGATCCTGTCGGCGCTTGCCCTCGCCTTCGTGATCCTTGCCTCCCTGTTCACAGTGGCCTCTGCTTCGCCCGCCTCACAGCGCGCCGACCCTGTGGGTCTGTTCTTCAAAACAGACCTGACCGAGGACGTATTTGCTGCCCCCACATTGTCATCCGATGTCGTGATCGAGATCTCCGGTGACATCGCGAGGGTCAATGTCCGACAGCGCTTCCGAAACCCCTCCAAAGTCTGGATGGAAGGCGTCTATGTGTTTCCCCTTCCCGAACACTCCGCGGTGGACCGCCTGATCATGCATGTCGGGAAACGAGAGATTGAAGGCCGTATCCTCGAAAAGCAGGAAGCCGAACAGGTCTATCGCGAAGCGGCCGAAGCCGGTCATCACGCCTCACTACTGACCAGCGCGCGCCCAAATGTGTTTTCAACCAGTGTTGCCAATATCGGGCCTGGCGAAGAGATCATCATAGAAATCGAATATCAGGATCGTATTCGGTTTGACGATGACACCTACAGCTATCGGTTTCCGCTGGTGGTCGCGCCCCGCTACACGCCTGGACGCAAACCTATGCTCGCAGTCACTCCTCCAGAGCCGCGCGCGGGTCGCTGGCCTGAACTCCAATCAATCGACGTCACTGCCGAAGGGCCAGCTGTCCAACGGCATATGGGACAAGATATTTTTGGCCCTGTGCGCAAGCCCGATGACATGCCCGCCAATCCAGTTTCACTGGCTGTATTACTGGACTCCGGCGTGCCGTTGTCAGACATCAGCTCTCCCAACCACGACATTACGGTGGAGTGGGATAGCAGCTCCCGCGCCATCATCGCGCTCTCGTCCGGACAGGTTCCAACCGATCAGGACTTCGTTCTCAACTGGAAACCCGAAAGCGGCAGCACACCAGCCGTCGGGCTTTTTTCCGAGGGCATCAAAGGCGCGTCACATCTGGTCACGACCCTTCTTCCACCGGACAGGGGCGACACCGGTATCACTGAACGCCCGCGCGACATCGTCTTCATTCTGGACAGGTCCGGCTCGATGCACGGCACAGCAATCGCACAAGCCAAACAGGCCATCCGGCTAGCCGTCGCCCGGCTACCAAAGGACACGCGATTCAATTTGATCATGTTCAACAACATCGCGCAGCCACTGTTCAACGGGTTACGACCCGCCAAAGAAGCATCGGTCACACGTGCCTTTGAAACACTCGACAGGCTTGAGTCAGGGGGCGGCACCGAAATGTATCCGGCCCTTGATCTGGCCTTCAACAGCGAACGCGATGCTGACCGATTGTTGCAAATCGTGTTCCTGACAGATGGCGCGGTCAGCAACGAGGAAGAACTGTTCAGATTGATCAACGAGCGTCTAGGTGACGCCCGGTTGTTCACGGTTGGTATCGGCCCGGCGCCAAACAGCTTCTTCATGCGCCGTGCTGCGGAAGCCGGGCGCGGCACGTTTACCTATATCGATGAGCCGCGAGAACTGGACAACAAGGTCTCTGCCCTCCTGCGTAAGCTTGAACGGCCAGCCATGACCGATCTGCGGGTAACCTGGAATATTTCCGGCGATCACGTGCCACAAACCCACCCCGCACGGCTGCCCGACCTCTACTTCGGAGAACCCATCTCATTTGCTTCGAAGCTCGCCCACAAACAGCTTGAAGGGACGCTGACAATCACCGGGCGACGCGGCGAAGAGAGATGGTCCACCACCATCGACCTTGACCAGGCGCGTCGCGCCGCAGGCGTGGGCGCAGTCTGGGCCCGCGCCAAAATCGCGGAACTGCAAGCACAACGCGGCCAGAATGCCGGCGATCAGGATCAAATTCGAGAACAGATCATTGAGACCGCTCTGGCCTATCAACTGGTCACACCCTTTACCAGTCTCGTTGCTGTCGACGAAAATGAGATTGCACGACCGGAGACAGAGCCTCTCAATCAGGCAGAGATTGCTCGCAACCTCCCGGATGGCATGAACTTCGACAAGGTGTTCGGTGCCAGGGCCGTTGGCCCGGCTGGCATGGCACCCGTTCCGCAACAGGCACTTCAAAGCGCGGCTTTCCGAAAGAATATCGGGCTTCCCGTTACCGCGACTCCCGCCACACAGATGGCGATCACAGGCGGCTTGGCCATGATTTGTGCCCTGCTCCTGATTGTCGTGCTTCGACGACGCGCACCCAATGAACCGATATGAGCCGCATGAAGGTTATCGGAACCGCCGCGATCATCGCTCTCCTCGGGTTTGGCAGCTGGCAGGTTGGTGGGGCCGTCTGGATCCACGGCAAGGCTGTTCTTGCGCAAATCCTGTTGGAACGCGCATGGGAACTACGCCTGATCGGCGTCACAGACAGTGCCCCAAAACCATGGCCATGGGCGGATACCGCGCCCATTGGCCGCCTGCAGGTGCCACATCTGGGCATAGATCAGATCATTCTTGCCGGGGCCAGCGGACGTTCGCTTGCGTTCGGCCCGGGTCATCTCAGTGGCACAGCCCTACCCGGGACGGCTGGCCACAGCATTGTCTCCGGGCATCGCGACACTCATTTCACATTCCTGCAAGACCTCGCCACGGACGATGAAGTAAGTATCCAGCGCGATGACGGGCAGACCGTGCGCTATCGCGTGACGGGCCACCAGGTTGTGGATGCGCGTAAGGCCCGCTTTGCAGAAGCCCCCGACATGACCGTTGTTTCTCTGGTCACCTGCTATCCCTTTAACACCACACGACCCAATGGCCCGCTGCGCTACGTGGTCTTCGCAGAAGCTCTCGAAGACCACAAAACAGGCCGCTAGCGGCACGAACCACCATCCGGCACTTGCACTTGCGACCCGAAAAACGCACGCTGCCTGCAACAACAAACAAACACATTCTCAGGGGAAATCCATGCTTCACGAACTACGCACTTACACCACGCTTCCCGGCGCCATTCCCGATGTCCTCAAGGCCAATGAAGAAGTCGGACGCAAGGTCCGCGGCGATGACTACGGCGTTCTGGAAGGATACTGGTTCACAGAGATCGGCCCGCTCAATCAGGTGATGCATCTCTGGCGCTATGACAGTTTCGAAGAGCGCGCGCGTCTGCGTGGTGAACTTGGTAAGGTCGAGGGCTGGACCAAGGAATATGTGCCGCGACTGCGCCCGCTGCTGACTGAACAGTCAACACGCTTCCTGATCAACACCAAGGAAATCGCGACCCCGGCGACCGACGGAAACTTCTACGAATACCGCAACTACCGCCTGAAGCCCGGCGCCACCAAAGCCTGGATGGATATGTTCCTCGACGTCATGCCGGTCCGTGAGAAATACTCAAAGAATGTCGGCATCTGGATCACCGAAGGGCCAAATCCGAACGAAGTGAGCCATATGTGGGCCTATAAGAGCCTCCAGGAACGTGCAGAAACACGCGCCGGGGTTGCACAGGAAGACGCCTGGAAAAATTTTGCCAAAGCAGGCGGGCCGTTGATGGAAGAAATGACCTCGACGATGCTTATGCCGGCGAGCTTCTCACCATTGAAATAAACCGGGTTCAACCCTCGGGCGGGAGAATCTCCTGCACACAAATCTGATCCACAAGATGGGCGCGTCCGATGTCATCGAGATGCGCCCTTTTGTGTTCATTGGCCAAATTCGCACCCACCCCCATGGTCATCGCCTGTACGACCGAGCGATCACCCATGTCGAGCCAGAACGAGCGTCGCACGAGCTTGCCATCGTCCCCGCGCGCGAAAGGATTGTCAGGGTTGAGGCCCAAATCTGGTTTGTAAAAATCGGCCATACCCTGACATCTCCACGAACTGCTATTTTTTTGGCATAACCTTGGTCGCCAAAGTCTGAACCGCAATCTTACCACCGACGATCACATAGGTATCGGTACCCAGCTCGTAAACATTGTCAGCTGTTTCTGCGTTCCAGACGATGTAGCCAACGTTACCTTCAATAACCATGTTGGTGAGATTGAAACTTGCACCCGGCTTTGCAAATTCAGCAAACAGTCCTGCGAACAAAGCCTGAATGGCTTCCTTGCCGCGAAATTCTGCACCCGGCACATGGATGACCGATGTCTCTTCGTAGTCGGCCATCACTTCCTTCATGTCTCCCGCGCCAAAGGCAGCGAGGTGATGATCGACGATGGCCTTGGTCTTCGCCGCATCATCTGCAATGGCGCTTGTGAATGAGACCAATGCAATCGCAACAGCAGCTAATAATACACGGTAATATTTGTACATTTTCTATCCCCGAATTTGAAAAACCAAAATATCTGCCCCTCGCATCGTTCTGACTAGAGGGACTCGTCAGTTGGTTTCATCAGGCAAAACCCTTGAATTGACCAGGTGGCGACTGAATTGTCACAGTTGCAACCCACATTCGTAATTTCGGAAGGTCGACATGAAACGGATTTCACCAAAGACCATCAGATTTGGGACCGCATTCATACTGGCCTTTACTGCCGGAACCGTGCAGGCGCAGGAGAGCAAGACGATCGACGGTGTCAGCCTCGGTGAAGCCACCTGGCAGGGCATTGACATCACCGGTAGTGATTTCGAGGGCACAGAAGCCGGAAACTTTTCTATCCGTCAGAAAAAGCTGCCCAATCGTTGGCAGGAGTCTTGGCGCGACAAGCGAAACATCAAAAACGGGCCCCTCATCACGATGTTCTATGAGCGTAGTTTGGTGTCTGCCTATTCCGACACTCATTTCCAACGCGATTTTGAGAAAGTCGTCGACTGGACATTCAGCGCACCCAACATTTCTGCCACGAGCGCCCAATCATGAACGACCCGGACCGAGCGCATCGGACAGGGTTTTCATGCCGCATATGCGACCTTCGGCACGACGACATGCGCCCTGACCATGCGCATTTTTGGAACGCCCCATTTCAACGCAACATCATTTACGGGGGACCGCGTATCTCGGATTCTGGTATGCCAACGAGGGGACGTGTCAGAGGCAGACCTGCTGTCGATGAATATGGCATTTGCCACGCACCTGAAGCTTGACGGTCGGCACATTAAACTTCCCGGCGAGACACCTGGATCATACGAAAAACTATCCACTGACTTCTTCGGGCGCCCGGGGACAGGGTCCACCGTAACGACCGGCTGGACGCACCGGGCCATCAACATCACGTGGAAAGATGTTCGATACCTTGATGATGGAGTGATCCTTTACAAGGAACAGAACGGCATTGGCCAGATACAGATCACCCTGCCAGACGAAGGCGGCCTTTGTCGTGGCCACTACAATCTGAACATTGGCAGATCGGGTGCCTGGAACATTCGCTGCCCCAACGGTCTGGAAGCACGCGGTTCATTCGATGCATCCGCGGAACCAAAGGGAACAGCCGGGTCAGGTACAGATGGACGGGGCAATGCAATCCGTTTCAGCATTGTCCAAAATTAGGGTAGGCTGCGGCCAACAAAACTGGGAGAGACGTCATGAAAACCGTGAACCTGAATGCTGAAGACATGGCCAACCGCGTTGCGCGGTTCAAGGATCTTGTGCCTTACAAGACCTCGATTATGGACGGCACCGGCATTCCCGAGGAAGCAGTCGAAATCGTGTCAGCCAAATCAGTTTATCCGATCATGTCCCCAGTTGGATGGGAGGGCCGTTCCGCTGTCGCACCCGTAAAGGGTATGAATGGCCTGACTGTCACCATCGCGGAATGCCCGCCAGGCAATCATCCGGGTTTGCACAGCCACTCACACACCGTGGAGAACTTCTTCTGCCTGAACGGGAAGTTCCGGGTGTCATGGGGCGAGAATGCCGAGAACTCGGTTGAACTGGAACCCATGGACTTCGTCTCGGTGCCCGCGGGCGTCTATCGCGATTTCCACAACATCTCTGACGAAACAGCTCGCCTGCTGGTGATGATTCAGAACGTCGAGGGCGATGTAAAAGACGAAGTGGTGTTCCACGAGGATGTGGGTCACGAAATCGCCGAAAAATTTGGTGAAGACACTGTCGTCGCCATGGACAAAGTCGGCTTCCGGTTCGCTGATCGCATTCAGGCTGCCGAATAAGGAATTTTATTCGACAACCTCGGGCTCCAGCAAAAGTCGACCGAAGCCGGGAATCGGGTCTTCGATGCCCATCTTGCGCAACGCGTACCAGTAAGTGGCAGCGTTCACAGACAGGACCGGTTTACCGAATTTGTCTTCAAGCTCCTGGATCAGCGGCACGATGCCCAGTGATCCACCAACATGGAGCAATGTGTCCACGTCCGAGCTGTCCACCTCTTCGAAAGCCTCAACCACACGCTCCATCGGCACGTTCACGGCATTGACCGGGTGATCGACCAGCAAGGCCGTCGACGCCGCAATGTCGAAACCATGGGCGGTGTAGTAGTCGACCGCGCTCTTGGCATTTTCAACCGAGAGCGGTGACATCATCCCTACGCGCTTGGCCCCAACAGTGCGCAACGCGGCGATCACTGCATCTGTGGCCAGGACAAAGGATTTACCCTCCGAGAGCCTGGCGAATTCGCCCGTGTACCATTCCTGTTTTTCCAGCGACCAGTCACGCATCTCCAGGGAATTGCCCCCAACTATCATGTCGGGCCAGCACTTCAGGGTGTGCGGCACAACCTCCAACACCGCCTCACCCACCGTGTCCGGGCTGGTAATGTTGAATCGATACATCTGATTGCTGATGCCTTCCGGGCGCATCATCTCGTATTCCGGCTGCATATTGGAGTTCTGCACCGGAATGAGTACGGCGACGACGCCGCGGGGTCCAAAGCGATCAGGCATGAGCCAGGCTTTCTGTTGGTTGGAATCTTGATGGGCTCAGTTTGACGCGACGTTTTCGTTCATCAGCAATTTGCCAAATCCCGGCATCGGATCGTTCACGCCAATTTGACGCAAGGCGTACCAGTAGGTTGCGGCATTGACCGAAATAATGGGCTTCTGGAAGCGTTCTTCCAATTCCTCAATCATGGAAACAATTCCCAATGCCCCGCCAACATGCACCAGCGTATCGACATCGGGTTTGTTGATTTCTTCAAAGGCTTCGATCGCCTGTTCGACGGTAACCTTGATGATGTCCTCGGATCTCTTGACCATCAACGACGTGGTGTAAGGCACCTCAAATCCGTGGCCTTCATAATATGCCTGCGCGTGTTTTGAATTCTCCACCGACATCGGCGAGAGCACGCCAAAACGTTTCGCGCCGATGGTTTTCAACGCCGCGAGGGTTGCGTCAGTGGCGAGCACAGTTTTCACACCCTCGGCGCGCTCCTGAAAGGCAGCACGATATTCATCCTGCAACTGATGCGACCAAGGGTGCATCTCCATCGAATTGCCACCAATGATCACGTCGGGCCAGCAGAGCCGCGTATCCGGCACAGCGCCGAGAACTGCGTCGGGCGTCTTGTCATGGCGGGCCAGACTGAACCGATACATCTGGTTGTTGATGCCCTCGGGCCGCATGGCCTCATATTCGGGCTGCATATTGGAGTTCTGCTGCGGAATCAGAACGGCAACGACACCGCGGGGGCCAAATCTATCTGGAATGTGACGTCTCCGCTCGGGCCATTCAACAAACCAAAGCTAACCCAGACAGTGTTGTGTCATAAGACCACTCTGCGTCACGAGGTTTGTGACGGCGATGAATGACAGGCTCAGACCGGGCGATCACCGGCATGCGAAGACGTGATCTTGATCGACCAGCCGTCGGGACCCGGGACATAAAATGAGCTGTGAACCGAACCGGTTGTGATCTTCGACGGCCTGAGCTTCTTCGACTTGCAATAGTCGCGCATGGCATTCACGTCATCGACCATCAGATCAACCGGGGCGACCTCTCCCTCTTTGATCTTCTTGCGGGACTTGTTGAGGATCAGATGCGTACCACCGCGCAACTCGAGAACCGCAAATGTTTCTCTCTCGAAGACAGAGCGCAGACCGAGCACCTGCATGAAGGCGCTCGCGTTGGGGACATCTTTCACATGCAGAGACACATGGCCAACGGCAACGGGTGGGCGTTTATCAGCTTTCTTGGCCATGACTGGTCCTTCTTCATATCCGGGTGTGCAGCAGGAAATAAAAAACCATACACTCAGATCAACCACAAACGCCAAGAGGCGACATTTCAGGGGACGCAATCATGGCTTATGAAGACATTCTCTACGACACGGAAAACGGCGTCGCGACGATCACCATCAACCGCCCGGACAAACTCAACGCCTTCCGCGGACAGACGGTCGAGGAAATGATTGATGCGCTTCAGGATGCCGGTTGGGACAAGTCCATCGGCGTTGTGGTGATCACAGGCGCCGGCAATCGCGCGTTCTCCTCTGGCGGCGATCAGTCTCTCGATAACAAATCGACAGAGGGATACGGCAGCCGCCGGGGTACCATCGGGATCCCCATCGAAGAGTTGCAAGGCCTGATCCGGGACATTCCCAAGCCGGTCATCGCGAAAGTCCGTGGCTATGCCATTGGCGGCGGCAATGTCATCGCCACAGTATGCGACATGACCATCGCCAGCGAGAACGCGATCTTTGGCCAGGTCGGCCCGAGCATGGGTTCGGTGGACCCGGGATATGGCACCGCCTATCTCGCGCGGATTGTCGGCGAGAAGAAAGCCCGGGAAATCTGGTACATGTGCCGCCAGTACACCGCGCGCGAAGCTCTCGACATGGGGCTGGCAAACGCCGTTGTGCCGGACGGCGATCTCGATGCCGAAGTCGCCCAATGGTGTGCGGATCTGATGGATCGCAGCCCCACAGCCCTGGCGATCGCAAAACGCTCGTTCAACATCGACACCGATCACATCAAGGGTATCGGGGCGATGGGATTCGAAGCGCTGAAGTTGTATTACGCCACAGAGGAATCGAAGGAAGGTGCGCGTGCCTTTCAGGAACGCCGCAAGCCCGAATTCCGGAAATATCAGGTCTGACCCGAAAGATTGTTTGGAACGTCGTTATGGATACCAACGCAAAGATTTATGTCGCAGGTCATAGAGGGCTGGTCGGTCAGGCACTTATCCGCCAGCTCGATGCCCAGGGGTACGAGAACATCGTCACCCGTACCCGCAAGGACGTCGATCTGACGAATCAATCCGAAGTGCGGGATTTCTTTGCAGCCGAAAAACCCGACTATGTCTTCGACGCAGCTGCGGTCGTCGGCGGCATTCAGGCCAACGACCAGTACCCGGCAGACTTTATTGCTGGAAACCTGATGATCCAGACCAACCTGATCGACACGGCATATCAATCGGGCGTCCAGAAACTGCTCTTTCTTGGCTCAACCTGCATCATGCCCCGGGATGCGCCGCAGCCCATGAAGGAAGACTACATGCTCACCGGGCCGCTGGAGGAAACCAACCAGTGGTACGCCGTGGCCAAGATCGCGGGCATCAAGATGTGTCAGGCCTATCGGCGTCAATATGGATTTGATGCCATCAGTGTGCAGCCAACAAACCTGTTCGGCATCGGCGACAATTTTGATTACGAAACCTCGCACATGCCCGCGGCGCTGATGCGCAAGATGCATGACGCCAAGATCAGTGGGTCCGATGAAGTCATCATCTGGGGCACGGGCACACCGCGCCGCGAGATCATGTATGTCGATGATATGGCGAACGCCTGTATCTATCTGATGCAGAACTATTCCGGCGAAGACTTCGTCAATATCGGCGTTGGTGATGATATCTCGATCAAGGACTTTGCCGAGATGATTGCCGAAGTCGTCGGGTTCGAAGGCAAGTTCACCTATGACACGTCAAAACCGGATGGGACGCCACGAAAGCTGGTCGATGTGAGCCGGCTCACCGAACTCGGATGGTCGTCACAGATCAACCTGCGCGAGGGCGTCGAGCGGACATACGCCTGGTTCCTCGAAAACGAGGACGGGCTTCGCACACTCAACGCCGAAAGTTTCTCCCGATAACCCGATGCCTCAGGATGAGGCTGGATCAACACTCGTCGGGCAATACGCAGCGCCAAGGACCGGGCCGGGTCGATCATTCTGAACCAGAATGGCACAACCCTGTCCGGGTTCGAGTTTCAGATCACTTTTGGACAGATTGAACTTCGCGGTCGAGCCATTCCACGCACCGACATGCTGAACACGACGCACGATATTGTGGCTGACCAATGTCTTGCCGTGATTTTCGCCACGAACAACTTCCGTGGTCCGTTCACGAATGAAGGTGACAAGCCAGACATCCGCGCCGTCCTGGAGTTCACCGGGCAGTGAAATCGCAATCCCACCATCCTGATCTTCGGCAACCTGAACCGACACACGCGGCTGGTCGTCTTTGCGAACAGCCTTAACCAGATTTCTCACCTCGCGGCGGCGCGAGCCAACCGCCTCTTCGCGTCCATCAATCACCATCTGTGGCGTGTACACATTGCCGGTGTTCCGGATGGCCAGATTGTACGAGCGTTGCCGCTGAGTCATTTCCGGTGTCGAAAATGCATCTTTCCATCGGCCGTGGCGACCATAGTTGAGCCTGTCCCAGTAATCGACATGGTACTCAAGGGCGACAATGTCCTTTTTACCCGCCAATTCGCCAAGATAAGCTTCTGCGGGCGGACAGGAATAGCAGCCTTGCGATGTAAATAACTCGATCACCGTAATCGGTTTGTCAGTAGACTCTGCCCCGGCATGGGTGCCAAACAGACCCAACAGTGCCAAACCGGTGAATGCGACTCGAAGCGTCTTCATGAACCGTCTCCATTGAATTCCAAATGAATTCCAAAATGAAATACACGTGCACGTTAACAGTCTCGTCGCTGGTTTATTCCCGATTTCACAAACGATTATGTCAATAAGTGGTTTTTGATCACGTTCCCGTGATCATTTTCATTTTTTTGTGGAACCCCAGTAACTTAATAAGGTCCATTGCTAATGCGTGCGGCGGGCTGTCGCACACCACCCGGTATGACGGGTAACAGGGAGATACACATGTATTCGGTTCGCAAAATTCTTAGAATCGGCCTTTTCGCAGCGACGACGTTCGTTGTCGCAGCGGCCTTTGGCACCTTCAGCAGCGATGTCGCATCCGCTGACGGCCACCACTACAAAGAACGCAACGCGGCGATGAAATCGCTGGGCGGCAACATGAAGAAGCTGGGCGGCGCGGTCGCCGGCGGCAATGCTGCTGACGCAGAGGCTGCGGCCAAGGCCATCAGCGCTGTTGCGGCAAAAATGCCAGCCTTGTTCAAGGACAAGGAAATTCCCGCAGAATCCCGTGCCAAACCAGGTATCTGGGACAACATGGCAGACTTCAATGCCAAAGCAGCGGCCCTGGGCGCAGCAGCGGACAAGGTAGCGGCCAGTGCTGCAGGCGGCACGATGGGCAGTGACCCGAAAGCCGTTGTTGGCAGCATTGGTGCCACATGCGGCGCCTGCCACAAGGTTTATCGCGGCCCCAAAGCATAGCCTTCAGACACCAAGAGTTTCGGAAAATCGCTCGGCTTTGCCGGGCGATTTTTTTGTTTAAGATACGATCATGACAAATATTATACGAAGCCTGCTCTCCGGCTTGTTCTTCCTCACCACGTTCAACGCGTATGCGGGCGACGCTGTGCGTGGCGAATATGTCTTTCACACCGGTGGATGCGGCACCTGCCATACCGCTGAGAACGGCGGCGCATTTCTGGCGGGTGGTCGTGAACTGAAAACTGACTTTGGGTCCTTCTTCACACCCAATATCACGCCAGACCCGGACACAGGCATCGGCAGCTGGAGCGATGAAGACTTCGTCCGCGCATTACGGCGCGGCGTATCCCCGGATGGCGACGATTACTATCCGACCTTCCCGTACACCTCCTATGCCCGGATGACACGTGAGGACGCCGTCGATCTGAAAGCCTATCTCGACTCTCTGCCCGCAGTCCGAAACAAGGCTCCAGATCACGATCTGGCCTTTCCGTTTAGTATTCGCATGAGCATGATCGGCTGGAAGCTGTTGTTCTTCGACAACGACCCCTTCAAACCTGACGCGTCAAAATCGGAAGAATGGAATCGTGGCGCCTATTTGGTGAACGGCCCCGGGCATTGCGGCGAATGCCACACACCGCGCAACCTTCTCGGCGTCGTGAACACCAATAAATATCTTGGCGGCAACAAGAACGGACCAGAAGGAGAAGCCGTTCCCAACATCACGCCCGGCAAAGGCGGCATAGGTGACTGGAGCAAGGATGACATCATATCCGCTCTGGAAACCGGGTTTTTACCGGACGGTGATTTCGTGGGTGGGGCGATGACGGATGTGATCGAAGACAACACCAGCAAGCTCACAGCCGGCGACCTGCAGGCAATCGCCACCTATTTGACCTCGCTTGAACCGATCGATAGCAAGGACTGATATGCGGCGCCTGTGCGCCCGTCCTCAAACCCTAGTCAGAGAGAATTCAAATGCCCGCTTATTGGCTTGCCCGTTCAAAGATCAACGACCCCGTCGCCTATAAAAAATACACCGATGAGGTCCCTGGTATTCTGAAGAAATACGGCGGACGCCCGTTTGCCCGCGGTGGCGAATTCAAGGTCCTGGAAGGCGACACGCCTTACGAGCGTTTCATCGTTGTCGAATTCGATTCCATGGCTGATGCGGAAGCTTGCTTCAATTCACCTGAATACGTCGAAGCAGCAGCGCACCGTCGTGTGGCTGGTGTTGCAACAAATGAGTTGGTGATTGTCGAAGGTGGCGACGCAACGCCGCGTTAGGCCCACTCGGGGAACAACCCGGCGAGCCCTTCCCGGCTCGCCGGGCAAACACCACGTTCCGTGATCAAACCCGTCACCAGTCGGGCCGGTGTTACGTCGAACGCAAAGTTCCCAGCCGAAGACCCATCTGGTGTGAGTTGCACCGACACAATCTGACCATCACTGGCCTTGCCCGAAATATGCGTGACCTCATTCTGGTCACGCTCCTCAATCGGAATTTCCCGTACACCGTCCGAGACCGTCCAGTCAATCGTCGGCGACGGCAGGCCGACATAGAACGGGATGTTGTTGTCGCGCGCTGCCAGCGCCTTCAGATAGGTCCCGATCTTGTTGGCGACATCACCAGATGCGGCCGTACGGTCCGTCCCGGTGATGCACATATCCACCAACCCGTGCTGCATCAGGTGTCCACCAGCATTGTCTGTGATGACAGCATGGGAAACACCGTGCTTCCCGAGTTCCCAAGCCGTGAGAGCCGCGCCCTGATTGCGCGGCCGGGTTTCATCCGCCCAGACATGTACTGGAATTCCAAGATCATGGGCTTTGTAGATGGGGGCCAGCGCCGTCCCCCAATCGACCGTCGCCAGCCAACCTGCATTGCAATGAGTGAGGATATTGACCGGTTCGCCAGCCGAAACGTTCTCATGGGCGGCGCGGATCAATTCAAGTCCGTGGTCTCCGATCGCACTGTTGATCGCAACATCTTCATCACACACCTCGGCAGCACGCGCATATGCGATCTCGACCCGCATATCCTGCGGATGACCGCACAGACGTCCCCTCATATCGTCGAGAGCCCAGCGCAAATTGATCGCAGTCGGCCGCGTGGCATTCAACACCTGGTAAGCATTCTCGATGCCTGCATCAGACGCATCCTCGCGCATCGCCAAAGCCATGCCGTAGGCAGCCGTGGCCCCTATGAGCGGCGCGCCTCGTACAAGCATTGCTCGGATCGCATGAGCCGCCTCCTCAAGACCACTTAGCGGCACAACTTCAAAAAGATGCGGCAACCTAGTTTGATCGATGATCTCAACGGTACAGCCATCCTCGTTCAGCCAGATCGTACGAAAAGCTTGCCCATCAATATTCATGTTGCATCTGCTTTCCTGATCACAAAAGTCAGCACACCATCCACCTCATCAGCGACCAGCAAGGCATCACCGGTTGCTTCACAAAAATGGCCGAAATCACCCATTGCGCCGGGATCGGTCGCGATCACCTTGAGGGTTGAACCGCCGGCCATCGCTTTCAAGGCCTTCTTCGCCTTCAAAACAGGTAACGGACATTTCAGACCACTCGCGTCGAGCACCTGATCGGGCGCAATATTTGTCGTATTTTTCATCAGTTCACATTGACCAGTTTTCTAATATACGAATAGACTAATTTTCATGGACCCATCTGCCATCGAAGCTATCGAAGACAAAGCAGAACTTGCCAGTCGATTGCTGAAATCACTCGCGAATGAAAAGCGCCTGCTGATTTTTTGCCATTTGATCACCGGTGAAAAGTCGGTGGGCGAACTGGAGAAGCTCGTGGGTCTGAGTCAGTCTGCGCTCTCCCAACATCTTGCCCGATTGCGCCGCGAAAGCCTCGTTTCAACGAGACGCGAAGCACAAACCATCTATTACACCGTCACGAGCCATGAAGCGCAGGCAATCCTTGCCACACTCTACGAATTATACTGCGCGGACGATGCGAAATCCGACTAGCCGAGTTTCGGACAAACCAGGGACCCAAAATGGAAGCAATTGATCAGAACGGCGTGGAAGTCTTCATGCTCACGCCACAAGAGGTGCAGGCACGCATTGATGCCGGGACGGCGTATGTCGTCGATGTTCGCGAGCCCAACGAACATGTCGAAGCGCGCATCGCCAGCTCTTCCCTGAACGCATTATCCATGTTCGACGCGGCAAAAATTCTACCCCCGGAAGGCCAGGAACTTATTTTGCATTGCCGCAGCGCCCGCCGTTGCGGCATTGCCGCAGAACACCTGATCGCCACGGGCTATAGCGGCCAGATCAACCGCATGGCTGGCGGCATGCTCGCATGGGCAGAAGAAAATCTACCAATGAAGACAGGCCCCGAAGATTGAGCGTATAACCGAAGACGACAAATCTGACCTCCGCTTCCGACGCGCCGGAGAAGTATGAGCATTTACCTACCCATTGCCGAAATGTCGGTCGACGTCTTCCTGATTCTGTTGATGGGCGGCGGCGTGGGCTTCCTCTCGGGACTTTTCGGTGTTGGTGGTGGCTTCCTGATGACCCCGCTGCTGATTTTCATCGGTATCTCACCCGCAGTCGCGGTGGCAACCGAAGCCAACCAGATCGTCGCGGCCTCGGTTTCCGGCGTCCTCGCCCACACCCGACGGCGCAATGTCGATTTTAAAATGGGCATCGTGCTCACCATTGGCGGCTTTGCCGGCTCCAGCGTGGGCGTCGTGATTTTCACCTTCCTGCGTGAAATCGGCCAGGTCGATCTGCTGGTTCGCCTTTGTTATGTCGTCTTTCTCGGTATCGTCGGCTCGCTGATGTTGTTTGAAAGCGGTCGCGCCATTCTGCGACGCCAAACCGGCACCGCCACCCGCGGCAAGCTCCACCAACACACCTGGTTCCACGGTCTTCCCTTCAAAGTCCGCTTCCGTCGCTCACGGCTCTACATCAGCGCGCTGTTGCCGCTCGGAATCGGTTTCTTTGTCGGCATTCTCGCCGCGATCATGGGTGTCGGCGGTGGCTTTCTCATGGTCCCGGCGATGATTTATCTGCTCGGCATGCCCACATCGGTGGTTGTTGGAACCTCGCTGTTCCAGATCATTTTTGTGACGGCCAACGTCACCTTCCTGCAGGCCGTCAACAATCAGACCGTTGACGTCGTTCTAGCCCTCCTCCTGCTCACAGGCGCCGTTATTGGCGCCCAGATCGGGACCAAAGCCAGTGGTAAACTGCGCGGCGAAGAATTGCGCGGGCTTCTCGCGCTCATGGTGCTCGGCGTTTGTGCCAAAATCGGGATTGAACTTGTTGCCAAGCCTGATGACCTCTACTCGATCAACGAGATCGAGGGCTTCGGACTATGATCGCGGCCTCCCGGACATCTTCCTGGTTTCACATACCCGTCGTCATGCTGGCGCTGGTCGCCATGCTGCAAATCCCGGCTGACGCAGCACGGAACGACGCACTCGCGATTGACCTCAGCGAAGATCTGATTGGCATCAGCACCGGCTTTACAGGTGCCAGTGTGCTTCTATTTGGCGCGACTGAGGGTGAAGGCGGCGTGATCGTCCTGGTCCGCTCCCCCAACAGCCGGGTTGTTGTTCGGCGCAAATCCAGAGTCGCAGGCATCTGGGTGAATTCAGATGAACTGACATTCGATGATGCCCCTGGCTTCTATCACGCCGCGGCTTCCGCCCCGCTGGAGGAGCTCCTCCCCGAAGATCTTCGACGCACCAATCAAATCGGCGTCGATCATATCGGCTTCAAACCCCATGCATTTCTTTCCGCCGACGAAGAAAAGGCCTTTCGCGCAGCGCTGGTCCGTAACAAACAACGCAGTGGCCTGTACTCAACCCAGAACGGTCGCGTCACATTCCAGGGTAGCCGGCTGTTCCGCACACGCCTCGAGTTGCCGGCCAATGTCCCGACCGGCAAGTACGCAGTAGAGGTTTTTCTGGTCAACAACGGGCAGATTGTGGACCGCTCAACGCGCGAACTTTCCGTCCGGAAAGTGGGGCTGGAAGCCAAAGTAACCGAGTTTGCCTTCGAGCAAGCCCCGCTCTACGGCATCATCGCCGTCCTCATCGCACTGATTGCCGGGTGGTTTGCCGGCTTCGTGTTTCGTAAGGTTTGAGTTCAATGTCTGATTCTCTCACACCCGATTCCGCACTTGGACACAGCACGGCAGCCGGCGACCGGCCAGCCGTGTTTCTGGTCGTCGTGGACAACTCGCCGGAAATGCGTGTCGCCTTGCGCTGGGCCAGTCTCCGTGCACGACGCACCGGGGGGCGTGTTGGGCTGGTTCGCGTCATACGACCGTCCGATTTCCAGCACTGGGCTGCGGTTGGCAACCTGATGAGCGCGGAAGCACGCGAAGAAGCAGAGCAGCTGCTGCAGGAGCACGCCGCTGAAGTGTTTCGTCTATATGGCGGCATGCCGGTCGTTTATTTGCGCGAAGGCGACATGAAATCCGCCGTGATCGATCTAATCGATGAAGACAATGATATTCGCATTCTGGTGCTGGCCGCTTCAACAGGACGTCGTGGCCCCGGCCCGCTGATCACGTACCTAACCAAAAAGGCCATTGGCCTGCTCCGCATTCCCGTCACGATCATTCCCGGTGGATTGAGCGACGAGCAAATTGACCGCCTGGTTTGATGAGGACTTATGCCTGACGATATTCGCCCCAGCACCGCTGCGGACGACCGCTATGAAAAGATTGATCATTCACCGGCCGTCTCCGACGAAATCAAGAAAACGACCTGTTACATG
>JABJAG010000088.1 GCA_018666195.1 Alphaproteobacteria bacterium | reverse complement strand
CGGATTCATGGTCGAATGGAAGTGGCTCTTGGCTGCCGACGCCGCGATCTGGCGCTGGGTGGTGCCGAAATTCTTCATGTGCTGGCGGGCGAGTGATGCATAGATATCCATGAAGACGCTGCGTTCGCCGCTGTCTTCAAGGGCTTCGGGCGGCAGTTCGAGGCCTTCGCCGAGTGCCAGCAAATTCGCTTCGGTTGCTTCCTGGGTATGCACGTCCCAGCCGCCGCGAAAGGCCTGAAACATCAGGTCGCGTTTCTCAGGGTAGAACATCTTTTCGCTGCCCGCGACGAGCGCGACCCCGGACATGCCGGCTTTCAGATTGGCATAGGCCTGATTGACGCCGGTGGAGGAGGAGCAGCAGGCATTCTCCACATTCACGATCGGGATCGACTGGAATCCCATGGAGCGCAGGGCGCATTGCCCGCGCACGGTGTTCTGGCCTTCCATCATTCCCTGACGGGTGTTGGAAAACCACGCGGCGTCGACATCATCCATGGTGGCAGCGGCGTCGGCGAGGGCGGTCGACACCGCTTCATTGGTGAGCTCCTTAACGGACTTGTCAGGGAACTTCCCGAGTGCGGTCATGCCAATGCCAACGATGTAGATGTCCGTCATGTCTTTGATCCTTACGCGATCTTTGTTCTATCCATGCTGCGAGGTCTGCGATTTTGGACTGTCTGGGGCGATCACACCAGTTTGGTGTTGGGATTGCTCGCACTGTAAGACAAACGCGGGTCAATTTACGGCGCATGGCGAGAACGCCTATGGTGACTGTCTGATTGTGGGAGAGAGTTGAATGCCAGCACGTATCGGGGTTGTGACCCCAATGGACAACGCGATGGACGCGGTTTCGGAAGCCTTCGCAGATATCTGGCCCGAAGCTGAAGCGATCACGCTGCTCGATGAATCCCTTTACGCCGATTACGGCGGCGGGAAGGGCGTGACCGACGAGACCTATGAACGGCTCGCGGTGCTGTTGCGCTACAGTCAGGATTGCGGGGCAGACGGGATGGTGTTCTGTGGCTCGGTGTTTGGCCGGGTTGTGGAAGCCGTTCGTGGGGATATCTCCGTCCCGGTTCTCAGCGCGCAGGAAGCCATGATCGAAGAAGCCTTTGCGGCGGGTTCGCGCTTTGGTGTGCTGACCACCGTGTCTGGCTCGCTGCAGTGCCTGCTCGATGATATCGAGCGGTATTCCCAGGAGCACAGCAAGCCATACACGCTGGTTCAGCATGTTGAGGATGCCGCCCGGCCGATCATTCTGGCTGGCGATGTCGAGACACATGACCGGATGGTCGCCGATGCGGCGGACAAGATGACCGAATGCGATTGTCTGATGCTCGGTCAATTTTCCATGACCAGTGCGGTGAAGCAGTTTGCCGATATCCCGGGTCGGCCTGTGCTGACCGCACCACATACTTCGGTGCGCAAGCTCAAGCGTCTGCTGGCGGGATAGGAGGCGAAGATGCGTGCTTCCAAACTTCGGATTGGTGTCGTTTCTCCCACGGAAGTGGCGTTCCCGACTGTGCGCGCGGCCTTTGCCGAGTTGTGGCCAGAGGCGGAAGCTGTCTGTGTGCTTGATCAGTCGCTTTATGCCGATTTCATCAATGACGACATGACCGTGCCGGATGTCATGCCAGAGGAATGCTACGCCCGGATCGCGCGTCTGCTGCGTTACAGCCAAAACAGTGGTGCTGATGGCGTGATTTTTTGTGGTTCGGTGTTTGGCCGTCTGGTCGAGGCCGGGCGTGAAGGCATGGATATCCCGGTGCTGACCTCATATGAGGGCATGATTGCTGCGGCTTTTGAACAGGGCAGTCGTTTGGGCATTCTGGCGACCACGCCGGGGACCATCAAATGCCTGTCCGATGACATCACCAGCTATGCGGAAGCCAATGGGCTGACCTATGACCTGATCTCAGGTGTTGCCGATGGTGCGTTTGAAACCCTGCTTGAGGGAGATCGCGACGCGCATGACGATCTGGTGGTCGATGCTGCCGCAAAGATGACCGATTGCGACAGTCTGATGCTCGGTCAGTTCTCCATGGGGCTGGTGCCGCGCAAGATCACACCTATTGAAGGACGCCCGGTTTTCACGGCGCCTTACACGGCAGTGGCCAGGATCAAATCCATGCTGGGGGCCTGATGACACAGGCCGCACCAATGCGGATGACGCCCTTCGAATGGCTTCTGCTGGTCATTCTCGGCCTGTGCTGGGGTTGCACGTTCTTCTTCAACGAGATTGCTGTGGTCGAGGTGCCGCCGCTGGTGATCGTTCTTGTGCGGGTCCTGTTGGCCGCCGCCATCCTGTGGGTGGCGGTCCTGGCCAGCGGTGCGACAGTGCCGCGAGACCGGGGCATCTGGTTCGCACTTCTGGTGATGGCCGTAATCAATTCTGCCGTGCCGTTCTTTCTGATTGCTTGGGGGCAGGTTCATATCACTGGCGGATTGGCTTCGATCCTGATCGCGACGTCGCCACTCTTTGCGGTCATCGCCGCGCATTTCTTCACCACCGATGAAGGCTTCACCCTGGGCAAGGTGTTGGGCGTGATGGCCGGTCTGGTAGGGGTGGTGTTCCTGATTGGCCCGGAACTACTGGGCGAAATCGGTAGCGATTTTCTGGGTCAGTTGTCCTTGCTGGGCGCAGCGTTTCTGTATGCGCTATCAGCGATCTATGGACGACGATTTGCAGCGCGTGGTGTTGCGCCAATTGTTGTGGCCACGGGTCAGATGACCATGGCGGTGGTGTTGCTGCTGCCGATCACGTTGATCATCGAACAGCCGTGGAATTTGGGGAACCCAAGTCTGCCGGCCTGGGGGGCGATGCTCGGGCTTGCGGTGATCTCGACGTCTTTTGCGTATCTGATCTATTTCCGAATTCTGGCCACGGCCGGAGCCATCAACATTTTGCTGGTGAACTTCCTCGTGCCCATCAGCGCGCTGCTGCTCGGCATTTTCATTCTTGGCGAGACCCTGAGCGCCGAGCAGATGATCGGCATGGCATTTATTGCTCTGGGTCTCGCCTTGATTGATGGGCGTGTGTTTCAGCGCCTGCGGAGCAGGGCGTAGTCGTTAGCCTTCGGCGACCGGGTTCACCAGAACGCCGACATTCTCGATATGAATTTCGCAGGTGTCGCCCGGCTGCATGAAGACCTGCGGTTCGCGCGACTGCCCAACGCCTGCAGGCGTGCCTGAGGCAATCACGTCGCCCGGCTGCAGTTCGAGCATGTTCGAGACATAGGAGATACAGGTCACAACATCGAAGATCATGTCTTTGGTGTTGGCGCTCTGCATGGTCTCGCCATTCAGGACGGTTGAGATGTCGAGCACCTGCGGATCCGGAATTTCATCAGCAGTAACCATCCAGGGACCAAACCCGCCGGTCTTGGCGAAGTTCTTGCCGGGGACAACCTGCGCGGTGTGATACTGCCAGTCGCGTGCGCTGCCTTCGTTGAAGCAGGAATAGCCCGCCACATGGGACAGGGCATCTTCTTTTGAGATATGGCGTCCCGGCTTGCCGATGATGACGGCGAGTTCGCACTCGTAATCCAGTTTGTGCACCAGCGGTGACTTCATCAGGTTCTGCTTGTGCCCCACCATGGTGTCGGCATAACGCCCGAAGATCATCGGATATTCAGATTTGGAACGTGGCAGGCCCGCGTCAATCGCTTCCTGCAGATGGTCCATGTAGTTCACACCGACACACCAGATATGTGCAGGATCGGGAATGACCGGCAGAAAGGTCACGTCGTCGAGCGCATGATCTGCTGCAGCACCTACATGGGCGGCCATCGCGTCAACCTTGCCATCAGCGATCAGACCGCGCAGAGAGGTCACACCCGCATGCTTTGTCAGGTCGACAATGCCGTCATCATTGACGAGGCCCACGCGTGTGCCGTTGCCGGCATCAAAAGTCATCAATTTCATAATCTGTTATCCTGTTCAGGCATTTAGGGCTTCGCGGGCCTTGGCGACCACGCGTTCGGTTGTAACCCGGTATTCATTTTCCATCGGTTCAGCATAGGGGACAGGCATGCGTGGCGCACCTATCCGCCGTGGAAAGGTTTTCAGGTCAGTCGTGCAGTTTTCGGTCACGTCGGCGGCGATTTCGGAAGCAAAGCCTCCAACCTGCACGGATTCCTGAGCGACCAGCAGACGGCCGGTTTTGGCGACAGAGGCATAGACGGTCGCCTTGTCCCAGGGCCATAGCGTGCGCAGGTCGATCACGTCGACGGAAACGCCATCACCGGCGAGAACTTCGGCGGCTGCAACGGCCTGTTGGGCCATTTTGGACCACGAGACGATGGTCAGGTCCTTGCCCTCGCGCAGGACCTTGGCCTTACCAATCGGCACCACGCCTTCGTCGTCTGGCACATCGCCCTGTGCGCCCCAGAGGTCCTTGTGTTCCATGAACACGACGGGGTCGTCGGCACGAATGGCTGACTTCAGTAACCCGCGCCCGTCTGCAGGTGTTCCCGGGGCCACAACGACAAGGCCAGGTGTGTGGACGTACCACGCTTCGGTGGATTGGGAGTGCTGGGCGGCCGCGCCCTTGCGCACGCCGATAGCCTGACGAACCACCAGGGGCACACGCGCTTGTCCACCAAACATGTAGCGGATCTTGGCGGCCTGATTGACCAGTTCATCGACGGCGCACATGCCGAAATCGGCCATTCGAAGATCGGCCACAGGACGTGTTCCCGCGACGGCCGCACCGACGGCAGCGCCCATGATGGTGTTTTCGGAGATCGGTGTGTTGACGATCCGTTTGGCACCGAACTCTTCGATCAATCCCAGATACTGGTTCGCGCTTGTTCCGCCATGCGCCGTGGAAAGGTCTTCACCCAGAGCCCAGACCAGCGGGTCGCGACGCATTTCTTCGGCCAGTCCTTCACGGACGGCATCGGCAAAGCTCATCGAAGTCATGACGCTTCTCCTGTCGTCACCCAGGGTTCGGGTGGGCCGAAATCCTGAACGTCTTCATAGGCCAGCGCTGCATCAGGGAAGGGGGCTTCCTTGGCTGCGGCGACAGCCGCATCCATCTGGGCATAGGCGGCGGCGTGGGCGCCACGGAGTTCGGTTT
>JABJAG010000087.1 GCA_018666195.1 Alphaproteobacteria bacterium | reverse complement strand
TATGAAGCTGGGTTTTCACTCCGTCCCCTGCACCACCAACCCGGTCGGGGCGAAAGGCGCAGGCGAAGCGGGAACAACCGGTGCGCTTGCTGCGGGCATGAACGCCATCATCGATGCGCTGTCAGTTCGCGGAATCACCGAATTTGACATGCCGGCAACACCACCCCGCATCTGGGCGGCTCTGAACAAGAACTAGTTCGAGTTCCGAAACGAAAGCGGGCGGGTTACAAACCCGCCCGCTTTGCTTTGTAACTGTAATTCAAGATCAAACTATGCGGCGGCCAGCGGTCGGGCGTTGAAAGTGCGCATCACCATGTGGATACCGTGGAACAAGGCGATGAATGCGCCGATCTCCATTATCTCGGGGTCCGAAAAATGCTTGTGCATCTCGTCATAGAAGATCTTGTCGACCTTGGATGAATCCAGAAACATCTGCTCCGCAAAGCGAAGTGCGACCTTCTCGGATTCTGCGAACAGGTCGGAATCTTCATAATCATCGCAACCCGCGTCGATCATCGCTTCGGTCAATCCTGCCGCAATCGCCTTCTTTGACCGCAAATTGGCGAAATAAGGATCCTCGGCGAAGCGCGCGATCTGAATACGGATGATTTCCTTCAGCTTGTGATCCACACTGCCATCCCGATGGGACACAAGCATCGCCCGCAACATCCCTTTCATCTGCTCGGGTTGCCGCGCGAAAATCTGTACGAACAATCGATCCGGCACGCCAAACTCTTCGCATTCCACGATAAGTTCGTGGATTTCGGGATCCTTGATATCCGCAAGATCAAGCGGTGCCATGCGCGACATTATTCGGCCGCCGCGCTTTGCAGAGATTCCGGCCGGTCACCATAGAGGCGCTCGGATTCTTCCTGACTGACAAGTCGTCCGTCAGGAGAGAACATCGGATAGAACTTCAGAGTTCCGAAGAAAGTATGGAAGCCGAGATTCATGAACAGGAACATGCCCAGTTCAACAATCTCATCCTCCGAGAGGTGAGCCCGCAGATCTGCCCAAGCCGCGTCATCGAATGAATCCGGATCTGTCGCCAGAGTCTCGACATAGCGCATGATCGCTTTTTCTTCGCCGGTGAACACGTCGCTGGCAGCGTGATTGTAGATGCCATCGTCGAGTGCTTTTTCGTCAAGTCCTTGCTGCTTCGCCGAAGCAGACCGAACATTGCCTCAATAGCTGCAATGGGCCATCCGCGAAAGCATCACGCGGATTACCTCTTTCAACCGGTGACTGAGCGCCCCTTCGTTAAACGCGCCAACCCAGGCCAGATAGAACTTCTCGGCCAGATCGATATTGTGCCCCATGACGGCATGGAAACCCGGATCAGGTGCCCGCAGTTCAAGCGATTTTTCGACATAAGGTTTGAGTTTGGTCTTCTTCAGCTCTTCAATGTCGAGCAGAGTGATATTGGCCATTTGCGTTTCCTCGTTATGCGTAATGAAGACACCACCGATCAGGCGTGTGTCTCAATCACTTTCTTGAGAACCTGTTTGCGATCGACGCCGGTGCGCGTTTCTACCACTTCGCCGTTCTTGATAAACAGCAAAGTCGGGAATCCCCGCACGCCATAGCGCGCCAGAAGATCGAGATTTTCATCACCATTCACGGTGCCAATAACGACATTTTCGGGAACATCTTCTGCCACCTGTCCCAACACCTTCTTGAGCTGCTTGCAAGGCACACAGGTCGTCGACCAGAAATCCACAATGGTCAAACCGTCGCGGCCCAACACCTGCGCATCAAAATTGCTGTCGTCAAAGACTGCGAAATCTTCCGCTGCCATTTCGTGTACTCCGGCGATTGAGTATCAGACCATACAACGGCCACAGCGGGACTGCAAAACCAAGCTGCCCCTTAGTGCCTCGCCACCGGTTTGCTGCTTTTGTGGGACACCTTTTCCGGACGGGCTGCTTTACTGGTTCGAGATACCTTTTTTGCCGGCAGGGACAATTTGGCGATCGCGCCCCGTGGTGCGGGAATTCTCCAATCCCGAATCAGCTTCACACCCGAATGGGTCAGGTGATCCATATACGCTGCGATCGCAGCGCTGCCGGGTCGCCCAGCCTGATCATTCTTCGCCGCCCAGATTTGTGCCAAAGGGTCCAGCGTGTCCGCCCATTGTATACGGCGGCTCTTGAGGAGCTTGGCTGTCTGTACACCTTGTACCTTCAACGCCTCGAGAGCCTTTGCGCCTGCAGCGCAATAATCCTGCGCTGCAGCCGGAACGAATTCTTTTGCCGTGTCCATCACAGCATCACGAACTACCCCGGGCAGAGCACGCAAGGCCTGAGAGTTCACCGTCACAATATAGGGCACCTGCGCGCCAAATCCTGTACGGGTGTAGTGATCCGCATGCTCCTTGAAACCCAAGCGCCGCATTTCGGTGTTTGGTGCCAAAACACCAATCAACACCCCCTCCGCCAGACGAGCATTCAGTACATCGGCAGGAAGCCTCACTGGCGCACCGTCAACACCGGACAACCAGCCATCGAGGCGTTCGGATATGCCGATGGGGATTCCACGCACATCCGCGGCGTTTCGAATTTTCTGCACCGCCATGAAGTTGTAACTGTCACTGGCGATGGCCGCGAGATAGGTCTGCCGTGCAACCGTGATCGGTGCCACCATGCCAACAACAGTCTCATGTGCGGCGTGATATCCCGTACCAACAACCTCGCAGGATTCCGTTGAAAACGGTGCCTGATAGGTCATGTTTTGCAACGGCAGTCGCCTGGTTTCCTGGTTGACAGAAATGATACCGAACACGGCCAGATCGTCTTCCACCGCCTCCAGAACACCCCCAAAATGTGCCAGCGTGCCGGCATGAGTTTCATCCCAGACAACGTTGCTCACCTCGGCCTCCGTCAGACGGCGCGAAACTTCGGATTGAAATCGTTCACGAAAGATTTTGATAGCCGTGTGATTGGCCGGCAGCCCGCTGACAACAGACAGATGCAATGTTTCGTCGGCATTCACCGTTGAGCCTGCACACACCGCCGTGACCAGCCCGGCAAAGAGCAGTTTGTTCTTCATATTGCGCCTCGTTCCTTCCTGGATCCGTCGCCATGCGCCCTGTCTGCGGACGCGCAACTGCGCTTGCTTTGTGATCATGTGAGAGAAAAGTTAATCAACCCCATACAAATCGAACATCTCGCGACGGCTTGAGATGTGCCATCTGGCATGATCTCATTCGAAAATGGAGGAACACGGCATGAAGACGATCGATATCGGCCCGGATGGGATGGATGCACACACCGTCCGGTTCAGCGCGTTGCGGCCCAAGAAAGGCAATTACGAAAGCCTCGGCATCCCGACAGAAGCCTATGAAATGCTGACAGCGAAAACGCTCTACACCCTTTTGGCACCTGCCGATGCTGCCGGGTCGCACCAATTTACCGCAGCGAAAGGACCGTCCGGCCTTTCGATCTCCATCGCCGAATGCCCACCTGGCGACGGCCCGATGTTGCACGCTCATATGGAGACGCACGAAATTTTCTTCTGCCTGACTGGAAAATTCGAAGTCAGCTGGGGGGATGATGGGGAACATCATCTGGTGCTCGAACAGCATGACATGGTGAATGTGCCGCTCGGCGTCACCCGCGCGTTCCGCAATGTGTCAGACGAAACCGCGCTTCTGTTCGTGGTCATTCTTGGCACCAACCAGAACGATGTCGGTTATGCGGCGTCGGTCGGGGACCAGGTGGCAGCAAAATACGGCACTGATGTTCGCGACGCGCTCGAGGCACACACCTCGATGAAGTTCAATGTCGGTGCTGACTAGCCCTGGCGCCCCTACCGCGCGGTCCAGCCCCCATCGATCGACAGGGAGGCTCCGGTGAAGGATGCCCCCGCCGGGCCGCACAAGAACAAAACCGTATCCGCAATATGACCGGCTTCGACAAACCGTTTGCTGGGCTGTGAGGCGAGGACAATGTCGCGAATAACCTCTTCGCGGGACATGTTGTTCACCTTCGCCTGATCATCAATCTGACCATCAACAAGCGGCGTCTGAACAAAACCAGGACATATGGCGTTACAGGTAATTCCGGTTTCCGCCACTTCGAGCGCAACAGTCTTGGTCAATCCGACGAGGCCATGCTTGGCCGCGACATAAGCCGATTTATAGGGTGACGCCACAAGCCCGTGGGCAGAGGCGATGTTGACGATCCGACCAAAATTGCGCGCCTTCATACCCGCAAGCGCCGCGTTGATCGTGTGAAACGAGGAGACCAGATTGATCGCAATAATCATCTCCCATTTTTCCGGCGGAAACTCATCAATCGGGGCGACATGCTGAATCCCGGCATTGTTGACTAGAATATCCACATCTCCAATCGCTGCCTGCGCATCAGTGATCAACCCGCGCGCGGCAGCACCGTGCGACATATCCGCACCGGAATAGCCAACCGTCACACCGTAATCGGACACCATACCTGCACGAATGTTTTCGATTTCACCTGCATCACCAAAGCCATTCAACATGACATTGGCGCCTGCGCGCGCAAGCTGATGGGCAATGCCAAGGCCGATACCACTGGTCGAACCCGTAACAATGGCGCCGCGGCCTGAAAGGTCGATATCACTCATCTTCCGCTCTCCTGTTTGCGGTTTTGCGTCGTCGTTTCCATTGGGATTTCCTGAAAGGGGTCAGGCCGCCTCTTTCGAGCGGTTCAAATCAAATGCGTCGGCCAGCAACTCATAGGACCGCATGCGTTTCTCAAAATCGTAAGTGATCGTCAGGATCACAAGCTCATCGAGCCCGTTCTCCTCAGCAAATGCTGTCAGTTCTGTTTTCAGAGACTCCGGATCACCAGTAAACCGGTTTGCTCGATTGGCTTCGACGATACGCTTCTCCTGCGCATTGTAGTCGTAAGCCAACGCCTCTTCGGGTGACGGGTAGGGCAAATGTTGCCCGAATTGGAGCTTCATCCGCCAAAAGTCGCGGCTGGAAGCCAGGTATTCAGCCTCCTCCTTGCTGTCAGCACAGATGACATAGACACCGGCACTGGTCTTCGGTTCGGCAAGGGAACTCGAGGCCTTAAAATTGGCGCGGTAATAATCGAGGATCGGAGTAATCGCCTGGGGCGTGATGAAATGCGCGAAGGTATAGGCCAGACCGAAATGTGCAGCATAAGCTGCGCTCTGATCGCTCGATCCCAGCAACCAGACCTGCGGCATCTCGGAAATCGCGGGCGTCGCCCGCACGGCCTTGAACGGCTCACTGGCCGGCGCCTCATCAGACAAAAACGCCATCATGTCGGCAATTTTCGTAGGAAAATACTCGATACCGATCTCATTGCCGTAAGCCAGAGCGGCCGCAGTCAATCCATCGCTGCCCGGTGCGCGACCAATCCCGAGATCAATCCGCCCGGGATAGAGGTTTTCCAACAGCTTGAAATTTTCCGCGACCTTGAGGGGCGAGTAATGACTGAGCATCACACCACCTGACCCGACGCGAATTCGATCCGTTGCGGCAGCCACCCGCGCCACAAGTATTTCAGGGGACGATCCGGCAAAGCCTTCCGTGCCGTGATGCTCGGCCAACCAGTAGCGAGTGTAGCCAAGGCGCTCTGCGCCCTGGGCCAGCGCAATCGTCTCGGCCAGTGCTTCGCGCGGATTGCCCCCAGCACGCACAGGGGATTGATCAAGAACAGACAGTTTTACCATGGCCGGGTTTCTATCATGTCAGGGGCCCGGCGCAATATTACGATTGCGACTTACGCCCGGGATGCAGGAACACAGTTGCCAAAATCCCCACCGTCACGATGCCGGCGCCGATAATATTCAGCAAACTGGGCACTTCTCCCAGTGCCGGGATCGCGACAAAAAGAGCCAACGCCGGCGCACCTGACATAATCGCGGCCTGACGCATCGGTCCGATGGTCATGACCGAATAGGCATGGCCAAGAATACAGAGAAACGCTCCGAATACGCCGTGCACGACAACCTGCAAAGCAATATCGGCAACAGGTGCAGTCCAGAGGCCGGTCGGCAGAAACAGGAGCCAGATCGGCACATAGACCAGCGCATTTCCAACCAACAAAGCAGCCAGCGACTGGATGACGGTCAAACGCCAGGCCCGCATGCCCGCGTACCAAATCGCAGCAGAAACCGATGCCGCCAAAAACAGCAGGTGGCCACGCCATTGGCCCGGCACATGTCCGGCAACAGCTTCCCAGCCAACAGCACCAACGCCAACAATGATGGCAACAATACCAACCCACTGCCATCGCCCGGGGCGGTCTCCAACCCAGACCCAGGTGACCAATGCGGCAAAGACAGGCAATGCCCCATTCATCAGGACAGCGGCATGCCCAACCGGCGCAAAGATCATTCCGGAAAAAATCAGCAAGACAAAAGGTGCACCACCGAAAAACGACACCACCGCATGGGCGCGCAGATCAACATTCCATGGATAAGCCCGAATCAAAAAGGGCGCCGCACAAAGCGCAGCCACCCCCATGCGCAATCCGGCGAGATCAAAAACCGTCAGCGCATCCGTGGTCGCCCCGAGCCGCCCGGCCAGCAACATGGCAACAAAACACAAAACCGTGCCGAGACCGGCAGCGATCCCACCCCAATCCTTCATCTCGCCCGCCTAAATCCGACCGAGCATGAGAAGCACGAGGCATGACATCGCTCCCAAACGGTCAAACCTGCAGTCCGCAGACTGAAAAAAGCACATAAGCATGACCATCCGTCTCAAATATGATGAACCCAATTCACTATATCAGCCTTGATCGAAGTTGCGCGCCGCTCAACAATCCCAACCATGTCAGATACTCGACCAGATTTTTCCACAATCCCGTCCCTTGATCGGATTCTGAAGACCCCCGAAGCTGCGACACTCGTGGAAACCTCCGGACACGAACCGACCGTGGTCGTTCTGCGAAGCCTGCTCGACGAAGCACGGGCAGCGATGGCTGATGGAAAATCCATCGACGTCAGCGAAGGTGCAATTACGCAAAGTGCGGCCATTCGGCTAACGCAGGCCGCCGCACCTTCTCTCAAGCGGGTCTTCAACCTGACGGGCACTGTCCTGCACACCAATCTGGGACGTGCGCCTTTGGCCGAGGAGGCGATTGCGGCAATGGCAGATGCTGCGCGTGGCGCCAGCAATCTGGAGTTTGATCTGCAGACTGGCAAACGTGGCGATCGGGATGTCCACGTTGAGGACCTGCTGTGTGAGTTAACAGGCGCCGAAGCCGCAACAGTCGTCAACAACAATGCCGGGGCAGTCCTGTTGCTGCTCAACGCCTTGGCACTTCGCAAGGAAGTGCCGGTTTCACGTGGCGAACTGGTTGAAATCGGCGGCTCATTTCGCATTCCCGACATCATGTCCCGGGCGGGGGCTAAACTGATCGAGGTGGGAACCACAAATCGCACTCACGCTGCGGATTTCGAGAACGCACTTGGCGAACGCACCGGCCTTATCATGAAGGTCCACACATCGAACTATATGGTGCAAGGTTTCACGGCGAACGTCGCTGAAGACACTTTGGCGGGAATCGCGCACCGCAGCGACGTCCCGTTTGCTGTCGATCTGGGCGCCGGCGCTCTGGTCAACCTTGAACGCTGGGGCTTACCCCACGAACCCACACCACGCGAAACCATCGCAGCAGGCGCGGACATCATCACCTTCTCGGGCGACAAGCTTCTCGGCGGCCCCCAGGCAGGATTGATTGTGGGCCGCAAGGATCTGATTG
>JABJAG010000086.1 GCA_018666195.1 Alphaproteobacteria bacterium | reverse complement strand
CGGGTTCTGGAAAAGACCGGCTTCGAACGCATCACCCGTCGTCCGATCGCCGGTAAAGATGCTTTTCTGTTCGAGCAAACCCGCAACGACTGGCTAACACGACAGTTCTAGCCCTGTTTTCCAAGCAAGAGCGGCGTGGAAGCCGTCAACGCAAAGCAGTGCTCCCCGCTTTTGTGCGACTTCAGCTTTCTCGCTCCATAAGAACCATATCCGGATTTAGCGCGCCTCGTTCCGGAATTCTCAGTTGCGAAAACAGCACACAGTTCATACTCGGAAGCAGACGTTACCCGATAGATATACGGATCACCGGTTTGAGGGTCTGACAACTGCTGCAATCGACAATAGCTTTTCGAAACACCAACAAGTTGCTGGGTCTCTTGCGTCCATGCCTTCAGTTCAGACACATCATCGGGAAGCGTCTTCTCACCGTAAGACCAGAAACAGTCGAGCGTCTTTGCGATCGCGTCCAGATGGACCAATCGTCGCTCGTCTATATGCAGGTCACGCATGGTTCGCGGGCTGTCGATCATGACAACTGCAATTGTCACAAAAAACACGACACAGCCGACACTACCGAAGAGCAGCCAGTGCCCCAACAGGCGGGTCCTCATGACTGGCTGTCCGTTGTATCGTCGCGGGTGACCGCACGGAGATAGTAGAAAAAGATCACACCTGATATGGCGGCGACGATCGCGATTTTAAGACCAACGTTTACAGACAGGGAACCGTCCAAAAACTGACGGATCAATGCTGCAACGTCTCCCAGGACAACCAATGTCGCCACAAACAGCGTCAGCCAGGTCAGCCATTTACGGATCGCAGACCCAAGCTTTACGGAATCACGTTCGACTTCTCGAGAAATCTTCACCGTCATGAACACATAAAGAGGGAGAGCCACGGCAAGAACCGAGATCGCGGCGCGAATTTTTCGTTCAGAAACATTCGTGAGCACATCCGAGTTCATTCTGGAAAGCGGATCAGGAAAATAGATGTTCACAAGCTGGAACAGCAGCGAGCCGAAATACCAGGCCCAAAGTCCCAAAGTCGAGAACAGAACCAGATAAAGGAAAGCATCTCGTGCTGACACCACCGGTCTGGCCGTGGCGACGGGAACAGGGACGGGAAACTCAATATCTGCAAAAGACCCAATAGCCTCGGAGATGCGGGCTTCCTCCCAGCCAGCATCGCGTAAGGCCTGTTCAATCTCACCTTTTGATTGCCCACGCATGAGACTCTCACGAACAAACAGGATGAGATCAGAAGTGCTGGAGGTCATGTCACGGCGCAATGTCGTTGTTGGTTGATGGACCCTGATTCACATACGACCATGTCGTCAATGTGGCACTCTACGCCACCGGACCTTGTGACGCTTTCCAGGCCTCCACGCCCCCGGACAAATGGCACGTGTCCGAGAGCCCGGCGCCGACCGCAGCCTCCACAGCCATTGCCGAGCGTTCGCCAAAAGCGCAATAGAAGACGATCTGGCGGCTGGAACTGCGCGCGAGTTCATGGAGCAATCCGCCCGGATTTATGTTTTCGTCGAGATCAGGGTAGGGAGCATGAACAGACCCGGGTATCACGCCTTCCTTTTCACGCTCTGCATCGTCACGCAGATCAACCAGGATAAGTGAAGGGTCACTGACCTTCGCGATACCTTCCCGGCAGGTGATTGATAACCCCATCCGCTCCAGATCGTCTTGCAACAAACCAATCTTCAGATTTGCCGGCACCGCCACATCCATCATCTTGGGATTGGCCAGATTCAGACCGTTCATGATTTCCACATACTCAGCTTCGGATGAAACCTGCAGGCGAGGGTTGCTCGCACGCTCCTCAGCAACAGTGCTGACTGTGTCGCCTTTGTAGTCATGTGCAGGATAGACGAGAGTGTCATCCGGGAGCCTGAGAAGCTTGTTGAAGATGGAATCGTATTGCGCCGCCGGGTCGCCATTTTGAAAATCCGTCCGGCCTGTTCCACGGATCAGCAAAGTATCGCCGGTGAAGACCCGATCATCCATCATGAAGCTATAGGAATCATCTGTATGCCCCGGCGTGTAAATCACGTCGAGTGCCAGCCCCTCGATATCGATTTTGTCACCTTCGTTCACCCGCATGGACACAACATCCACACCACTTTGTTCCCCCATCTCCGTGATACATCGCGTTTGGTCACGCAGGGCACCAAGGCCGGTGATGTGATCTGCATGAACGTGCGTGTCGACGGCCTTGATCAATTTCAGATCAAGCTCTTCGAGAAGTTGCAAATAACGGTCAACCTTCTCGAGTACCGGGTCGATGATCAGAGCCTCACCACCACGTCGACTGGCGAGCAGGTAGGTATATGTACTCGATTCACTATCGAATAGTTGGCGAAAAATCATGGTTGCGAGTTCCTTCAGGTCAAAGAATTCACACCAATCTTAAGTGAGATACGCCTCGGATGTGAGGCGTATTTTTCCCCAGCCTAGATTTCGTAGAAGCCAATCGCAGTGTCATGGAAAAACTTCCGGTTTTCTTCGGCAGTCCGTCCGGCAAGAACCTTCTTCTGCGTCGACGTGTAGTCGTCAAAGGTCGTCCACATTGCCTCGACCGGAAAATTGCTGCCAAAAAAACAACGATCCGCCCCAAACATGTCCAGTGCGGTGTTGGCCGCAATGTCCATCACCGTCTCATCGAGGGTCCGTGTGTAAGTGTTCAGTCCGGAGACCTTGATAAATATGTTCTCGCACGGCACCAGCAATTTGAGTGCATCTCGCCATTCGGTAACGGTCGAATCATCGGTCGCAGTCAGCATGCCCGCATGCACGAGACAGATTTTCAGATTCGAGACTTCCTTGGCCAGCATGGCCAGATCATCAAACTGGGAGGCAAAGCCCTGGAAATCAAAGGTCAGATTGTTGTCTGACAATACCGAGAGGCCACGTCGGAAACTTGTCGACAGACAAAAATCGTGCCGTCCGACAAACCGCCAATATTCATTCGTCGGGTGCCAATAGACCTGCTGGCGGATACCCCGAAGATTTGCATGCTCGCGGTGACCAGCAATGATCACATCCAGATTGGGGTCTGTCAGGTCAGCGTGTCCGACAATACCTTGCGGAAACCCGTGTGTGTCGGCTATCGCCTGCAGTCCAGCCGTTTCGTCGACCGGTCGTGAGATATCAAAATTGGCCTGTACATGAACAGATTTGACGACATTGTGGGCCGCGAAATCTGCCTTGAGATCCTCGACCTGATACTCACGTTTGAGAGCAGACCAATCGTCACCGAATATCATCGGGCGCATCGGCTGATCCATCCATGGATAGTTTTTAAGATCCCAGAAAAGATGATGGTGGGAATCAACCACCGGACCGTCATAGAGCGGCATGAACAAACTCCTTGAGCGACAGCCTCGTTAGTCTCCGAGGGCCGCGTTGACCTTGGGCATGACCTCCGTGGCCATGAGTTCCATCGAACGTCGGGCGAGGGGAATATCCGCCCAATCGTGGCCTGTATACATCAAGGTTCCGTAGGGACCCACCAATTCGCGATGCGCCAGAATTTGTTCAACCACGGCGTCCACATCACCCGCGATGACCTGCGTGTCGAGCGAGTGCTGGACAGAAACTTCATCGTCCGGCTGATCAGGATGTGACTTGAACAATGCCAGCCCCTGCGCACCGCGCCCACGTGCAATCTTCTTCATAAGATTGCTGAAATAGAACCCGTATGGGCCTTCTACGCTGCGGGCATACCGAATGGCATCGGCGCCATCATCACTCACCATGATGCTTTTCGCGACGCGCCACAGTGAAGGATCTTCAGGGATACCGGCGTTCTGCTGGCCTTCGACGAATTTAGGGATGTGAGTCGCGACCCAGTGGTCCTGCACATAGTTCGAAGACACCCCCGTCCATCCACGTTCTGCGGCTGCAGTGATACCTTTGGAGTAAGGCGCCAACGCGGTGAACACGATTGGCGGGTGGGGTTGCTGCAACGGCTTTTTGACAACGCCCTGACCAATCTCGGGGAACAGGGTGCGTTCTGTCGAGGTTTTGTAGTGCTTGCCTTCCAGATTGTAAGGCGCTTCGCCGCTCCAGATCGCCAGCACCTGATCAATGGCCTCGACCATCTTCTCGTTCTTGTCGAGATCAAGATTGCCAAACACCTCGATATCAGATGGCAAGCCGCCTGGGCCGATGCCCATCAGAAAACGACCATCCAGAAGATGGTCCATCATCGCGACCTGTGCGGCCACATGGACCGGGTGATAGCTCGGCATGTTGATCACACCGGTCGCCAGTTTGATTTGTGAAGTCTTGTCGATGAGCGTCGCCAGAAACACGAGACAGCTTGTGATGGGTTCGGCCAGATCGGTCATGTGCTCACCGACGAATGCCTCACAATAGCCAAGTTCGTCAGCCAGAATTACCGCATCCTGATCCTCCTTGAGGATTTCGCGATAGTCACGGGTGATCGGGTGAACTGGTTGGGTGAAAAATCCGAGCTTCATAACAACGTACCTACCTAAGAAAATCTGATGCTTCTCATTGAACCATATGCCGGGCGGCAGGTCGCCCGCACAACAGGCAAAGAACCTGCGAATGCAGATCACGTATCAGCCAACCCCAACTTAGGTGTTTGCCCGACGCGAGACGACTGTGGCACGGCTTGGAAACTGAAACCCAACGATTTGAGATGGTTATGAACCGGGACATGTTGAAATCGATCCTCGTCATCGCCGCCGTGCTGCTGCCAGGTCAGGCCATCGCGGAGCCGGATGCAAAATTTCTCGAATGGCTTGATGGCGTACGCACCGAAGCCCGCGCCAACGGGATCAGCGATCCCATACTGGAACGTAGCCTTGCCGGGGTCGAACCTATCCCGCGAATCATCGAACTGGATCGCAATCAGCCCGAAAGTACAATCACATTCACCCAGTACATCAGTCGCATCGTCAATTCGACACGTGTGAAAATCGGCCGCACAAAGCTCGATGAACACCGGGACATCCTCGAACAGGTGGGCCAGAAATTTGGTGTTCAGCCACGCTTCATCGTGGCGCTCTGGGGCATTGAAACCAATTTCGGTCAGTTCACCGGCGGATTTCCGGTTGTGAACGCGCTGGCGACGCTGGCCTATGACGGACGCCGCAGCGCCTATTTTCGGGCCGAGTTGATGAAAGCGTTCCAGATTCTCGAGGAAGGCCATATTTCTCCCGAGGATATGAAGGGCAGTTGGGCCGGTGCTATGGGTCAAAGCCAGTTCATGCCCTCCAGTTTTCTGGCTTATGCACACGACCACAATGGGGACGGAGCCAAGGACATCTGGAACACCCAAGCCGATGTTTTCGCGTCAGCTGCCAACTATCTGAAAGGTGTTGGCTGGGATAACAATCTGACCTGGGGCCGGGAGATCAAACTGCCTGCCGGGTTCGACGTCTTTCAGGCCTCCCTTGATGTCGTCAAATCCATCGCTGACTGGCAGCAACTTGGTATTCGCCGAACCGATGGTGCCGACCTGCCTACACGCGATATTCAGGCATCAATCATCCTACCGGGCGGTGCCGGACAACCGGCGTTCATGATTTACGGGAACTACCGCGCCACCTTGCGCTGGAACCGCTCTCACTACTTCGCAACTGCTGTCGGTCTTCTCTCGGACCGAATCGCCTATCGGTAGGATAGAAATCAGGGATGATCACAGCGACCGCAATGTCACCGGCCTTTTCACGTCGTCCACGTCCCATGCGTGCCTTAGCATTCCTAACAATCGGCGCATTCGCTCTTGTGGGGTGTGCCGAAACCGAGTTCCTCGTCCATACGGCCAAACAAGTGCGTGGCGGCGACACCATTTCGACCGGCGACGGGCGCTACAAAGTCGGTTCTCCCTACCAAATCAAAAACGTCTGGTACTACCCGGCTGAGGATTACGAATATTCGGAAACGGGTATCGCGTCCTGGTACGGACCGAACTTCCACGGCAAGAAAACTGCGAATGGCGAGACGTACAATCAGAACGATTTAACCGCCGCCCATCGCACGTTGCCCATGCCCAGCGCGGTACGTGTCACCAATCTCGAGAACGGCCGTTCGATCGTCCTGCGGATCAATGACCGTGGACCTTTCGCCAGGGGCCGGATTATCGACGTCTCCCGTCAGGGAGCTCAGTTGCTCGGGTTCCAGAAAAATGGCGTTGCGAAAGTTCGTGTCGATGTCCTGCCTGACGAAAGTCGCCAGCTCAAAGTCGCAGCGATCAATGGCAGCTCACAACAGATTCCTGTGAGCGCTTCACCGCGCGAGGTTGTGGTCTCCAGGCCGCTTCCCGCAGCGCAGGGACAATCGCCTTCAACAGCATCCGCGCCAGCACCTGTTCAGGCGCCTGTTCGCGCTGAAAGCCTTCCCCCAGTGGCCGAACCAAACCTTTCGAAAGAAGTGGAAGTGCTGCCGGTGTCTCCGACCGGGATCTATGTGCAAGCCGGGGCGTTTTCGCGATTGGAAAATGCACTGCGGATGCGCGATCAGATTTACAGCATGGGACCGACCCAGATCAGCCGGTTTGCCGTTTCGGGAACCGAAATATATCGCGTCCGTATTGGCCCGCTGGACACAGTGGAAATGGCCGATGCCACACTGACGCAAGTACTTGGTGCTGGCGTAAGTGAAGCACAGCTCATTGTCGAATAGGGCGAACAACCAATGGCGCAATTGATCCGTAAACTCTGTGGTTCCGGTGTGGTTGTTCTGGCGCTGCTGTTTGCCAGCGTCGCATCTGCCGCACCGCCTTCCTTCCAGACAACGGCCAAGCAGGCCATTTTGATCGATTTTGACACCGGGGCAGTGCTTTTCGCAAAAAACGCAGACACCCCGATGTTCCCGGCTTCGATGACCAAGATCATGACCTCGATCATGGTATTCGATGAATTGAGGGCTGGACGGCTGCAACTCGATAGCACCTTCCGGGTTTCTGAAAACGCCTGGCGGAAGGGCGGCTCCAAAATGTTCGTCCGGGTGAAAGACGACATCAAGGTCGAGGATCTTCTGCGCGGGATCATCGTTCAGTCCGGCAATGATGCATCGATCGTGGTGGCCGAGGGTCTCGCCGGCAGTGAAGAGGCCTTCGGTGCGCAGATGACCGAGCGGGCCCGTAAAATCGGTTTGCAGAATACGATCTTCCGCAACGCCACAGGCTGGCCCGATCCCGACCATGTGACATCAGCCAGTGATCTGGCAAAACTGGCCGTGTTCCTGATCCGTGAGTACCCGGATTTCTACAGCTACTACTCCGAAAAAGAATTCACTTACGGCAAAAGCCTCGACGGCAAACCGATCACCCAAGGCAATCGCAATCCCTTGCTTTACAAAGGCGTGGGGGCGGATGGCCTGAAAACCGGGCACACCGAGGCTTCCGGATTTGGACTGACAGCCTCGGCGATACGTGGTGACCGCCGGCTTGTGATGGTCATCAATGGATTGAACAGTGTGCGGGCGCGCAGTTCTGAATCAGAACGCCTAATCAACTGGGGCTTCCAAGTCTTCGACAACTATCCGCTGTTTCAGGCTGGAGAAACAGTCGAAAGCGCCAAGGTCTGGCTCGGTGACGCGGGCACCGTGCCGCTCATCATCGAAGATGAACTCACCATCACCATTCCCAAATCCGCGCGCCGGAACATGAAGGTCAAGGTCTTCTACGAAAGCCCGATCCCCGCTCCATTTGACGCCGGGATGAACATTGCGCGACTGGAAGTAACTGCGCCCGATATCGACCCCATCATACGTCCACTCAAGACGTCCCAATCGGTTGGCCAGCTGGCATTTTTCGGACGCATCACAAGCGCCATCAATTTCATCATATTTGGCGCATCGTCGGGCGGTTGACGGCCCGTATTCGGCGTGTGACACCTGCCTCATGATAGCAGAACCCCGCAGCGGCAAATTCATCACGTTCGAAGGTGGTGAGGGAACCGGCAAGACCACGCAAATCGCGCGGCTGGCCGATTATCTCCGCAGCGAAGGCCACGACGTGGTCACAACCCGCGAACCCGGTGGTGCACCGGGTGCTGATTCCATCCGTTCTCTGCTGGTGTCGGGTGCGACGGACAAATGGGATCCATTAAGCGAGTGCCTGCTGCTGTTCGCTGCGCGACGCGAACATCTCAACAAGACCATCTGGCCATCTCTGGCACAGGGAGCGTGGGTTTTATGTGACCGGTTTGCGGACTCTACGCTGGCCTATCAGGGATATGGCCACAATGTCCCAATCCCGTTTATCGAGCAGCTTTACAGTTCGATCGTCGGCGACTTCGCCCCCGATCTGACCCTGATCCTCGACATTGATGTTGCGGTCGGGCTTGGACGGGCCAACGCCCGTAATACGGACAATGACAGTCGTGAGGACCGGTTCGAACGGATGGATATTTCCTTCCACGAACGTCTGCGACAGGGGTTTCTCGAAATCGCACGCAACGCGCCCGAGCGCTGTGCTGTCGTTGACGCAGACCATGACCCGGACATCGTGAGCGATCTCATCCGCGCCATGGTCAACACGCGGTTGGCTGCGACATGAGCGACGAACTGATCGATGCGATCGAAGCACCGCGCCTCGAAACCGGGCCTGTACTGGGGCATGACGCGGCCGCGCAAACCCTGGCGGAGGCCCTGCAAGGAGGACGTCTGGCACATGCGTGGCTGGTTTCCGGCCCGAAGGGAATCGGCAAGTCCACACTTGCCTGGCGCTTCGCCCGACGGGTACTCGCGTCCGAGAGTGCGGGAGAGTCCCCGCAAAGCATCAAAACCAACCCGGATCATCCCGACATTCGCCAAATCATGGCTGGTTCTCATCCGGATTGTCGTCTGGTACGACGCAGCTTCACCAAAAAATCCCCCTACCGGTTCCGCACGGAGATCTCTGTCGAGGATGTGCGTGAGGCCAGCACATTTCTGCATCACACCGCGGGACAAAGCGCGTGGCGCTGCCTGATTGTCGACGCGGCGGACGAGATGAACACGAACGCGCAAAACGCGCTTCTCAAAATGCTCGAAGAGCCGCCGGCGCGCACCTTGATCCTGCTGATCGCGCATGCGCCATCGCGGTTGCTCCCGACGATCCGGTCGCGATGCCG
>JABJAG010000085.1 GCA_018666195.1 Alphaproteobacteria bacterium | reverse complement strand
CTTCGTGGCCCAGATGATAGGCCAAGCCCACACCCATGACGCCACCGCCGACGATGACCACCCGTGCAGTCGATGGAAACTCATTTGCCACAGTTATCCCTTTCAGCGAGTCGATTTTTCTCTCGACAACCTAAGCAAACAAAAATACCATCGTCAATCATGAATGGGACAAATGTATCAAATTCGATTCTGGACCGCCTCGCCGGTGAGTTGTCAGACCTCACGCCAGAGGCGCGCAAAGCCGCGACCTACGTGCTTGAAAATCCGCGCGATGTGGGTGTGTCGACGGTACGCGAAATTGCTGAGGCGGCGAACGTTAAACCCAATACGGTCGTGCGCATGGCGCGACAGGTGGGATTTGAAGGCTACGAGGACTTTCGGGCGCCCTTCCGCGATGCCATTCGCAATGGTGCTGCGGACTTTCCGGACCGTGCACGGTGGTTGCAGGACATTTCAAAATCCGGCGATCTTGGCGGTCTTTATGCCGATATGGTGCGCGATGTGATGACCAACATCGAAGATACCTTCGGAGGTATTTCAACCGAAGATTTGAAGGCCGCAGCCAAAGCCATTTGGAACGCGCGCCGCGTCTTCACCTTGGGTGTCGGGGTCAACAACTCGGTCGCTCGGAACTTCACTTATCTGGCGTCGACGGGCATGACCGAATTCCATGCCATCCCTCGCCCCGGGTCCACGCCAGTGGATGACCTTGCTTGGGCGGATGACAACGACATTCTGATTGCTGTGACGTGCAAGCCCTACCGCACAGAAGTGGTGGAAGCCGTCAAAATTGCCCGCGAGCAGGGTATGGTCATCGTCGCATTGTCCGATAGCCCCGCCAGCCCGATCATCCGCATGGCGGACCATGGCTTTGTCGTCTCGGTGGAAAACCCGCAGTTCTTTCCATCGTCCGTTAGCATCATTGCGCTTCTGGAAACGTTACTGTCCTTCGTCATCGCCGTCGCCAGTGACGAAATCCCTAAACGTGTCGAGACCTTCCATAAACGTCGCCACCAACTAGGCCTCTACCATTCGGAGGATTCATGATCGAGCCTATCCGTTCCCTCGCCGCGCGATATTACACCGACCGCCAAGTGTTTGAGGTCGAAAACGCAGGCCTTCTTGCACAGACATGGCAGTTTGGGTGCCATGCATCAGAACTGGCAAAAACAGGTGACTACGCCACGTTTGAAATTGCGGGCGAAAGCCTTTTTGCGATCCGTGGGCGCGATAACAAAATCCGCGTGTTTTATAACGTCTGCCAACACCGCGCGCACCAATTGGTCAGCGGCACAGGCACAACCCGCGTCGTGGTCTGCCCCTATCATGCTTGGACGTATGAATTGACGGGAGAGCTGCGCGCCGGGCCCAACATCAAGGCAGTTGAGGGGTTTGATAAATCCGGCATTTGCCTAACCGAAGTGCGCGCCGAAGAATTCCTCGGCTTTGTCTTTGTGAACCTCGATCCGGATGCCGCTCCGATGGAGGAATGGTTCCCGAACGCACGCGCTGAGTTGGAAGAATGGGTGCCGAACTGGGCCGACCTAAAACCGCTGGAATGGGTGGAAATCCCCGAGGCCTGCAATTGGAAGGTTTCGGTCGAAAATTACTCTGAGTGCTACCATTGCTCTCTTTGTCATCCGACCTTTGCCAACGGCGTCGTCAAACCCGAAACCTATGACATCCAGCCGCAAGGCAAGTGCTTGCGTCACACAACCGAATGCCAAAGCCTTGAGGACATGACCTATGATGTCCATTCCGGCTTTGCGCACCAATATGAATATTCCAGCTGGTTCCTCTGGCCGATGTTCTCGTTCCAAGTTTACCCTGGCAATGTGCTGAACACCTATCACTGGCGTGCCGTGGACGCAGATCATGTGGTGGTGTGGCGCGGGTGGTATTCCGTAGACGGCGTCGATGATCCAAAAGTCCGCGCGCTCGCGGTACAAGATCGCGAAACAACCGTCGAAGAGGACATCCACCTCGTCGAATCCGTCCAACGCGGTCTCGGCTCACGCGGCTACAGACCAGGGCCCCTGGTTGTCGATCCCAAAGGCGGAGTGAATTCAGAACACCCCGTCATGCACCTGCAGCGTTGGATGAGGGAGGCAATTGATGGCTGATTT
>JABJAG010000084.1 GCA_018666195.1 Alphaproteobacteria bacterium | reverse complement strand
TGGGGCCAAGGCGATCAAGGACATCCGCCGGGCAACACGCAAGCAATACTCGGCAGAAGAAAAGATCCGCATTGTCCTTGATGGGTTGCGTGGCGAAGAGACCATTGATCTCTCGAAGCTACGTCGAGGGTCTGAAAAGAAGGTTAACATGAATTCACATGAGCGAAGAAAAGACACTGTGATATCAACAATATAGTTGATTTGACGTCTTCATCGACAGCATGTGCGGCTTGGAACTTTAAAAGTTGCGGGCCGATATCCACGTGGTAACACCAGATAGCCAGGCCTGCTGAGCATCTCCACACGCATATGACGCAGCCAAATGATCACAATCTACCAAGACGAGCGTTTCGGTGTGTCCGCCATGTTCCCGATAGATCGCCTCCATTCTCTCACCCTGGGTGATGAGATGGGGGAAATCCTTCTCACCCCATGACATCAGAACTGGCGGCATTTTCTGAAGGGTAAACATCGGACTGGCATCAAGGTCATTGGCTTCATTGTCCCCCAAAAACCTCGGACGCCCCGGCATGCCGTTGCCTTCGGTGAAATCGTAGACCCCGGAGACAGGCAAAGCGCCCTTCACAATATCCAGAGGCAGTTCCAGCGCGGATTGCCAATCATCACGAACCGCAAGCCACATTGCATAATGTCCGCCTGCAGAATGCCCCCCGACAAGGATGCGTTCAGGGTCACCCCCATATTCCGCAATATTGTCATGGATCCATCGAAGAGCGGCAGCAGCATCTTGCACGCCGTTGGGCCAGTACACCTGTGGTGCCAGTCGATACCCAACACTGACGAATGTCACCCCCACAGCATTGAGTGGTGGTGCCATGAAGGCCATCCACTCCTTATACCCATTGGTCCAGCCACCACCATGCAGGAACGCCAAGACAACGCCGTTAGGCGCCTGCGCCGGAAAAACGGCAACCTCCTGGTACGGGTCATCGCCATAGGCAAAGGACTGCCCTTTTATGCCGGCACTGAGTTCCTGCACATGTTGATGATATTTCGCACCGATTTCGGAAAAGGCTTCCTGAGCTGGATAAGAGGCAAGATCGCGCAAGGTCACTAGCGTGCCTCGCGTTCGACATACATCTTTTCGTCGATAAACTTGCCTCGCTCGATCACAACTTCATTGTCGAGAATGACGGTGCAGTCCCGCATGGGAACGTCGTAATGACCAAGCGTGTTCCGCGTCCCCCCGCCTTGCGTGTTTGGTCCGGTCGAGAACAGGAAATTACCCGGAAACGCACGGGTTGCGGCATGAGACCGTTCAGGATTATCGCCGTGTAGTGCAATATTGTACCAGCGAGCCTGCGGGTTCATGCCCCAGCCAAGATGCGACACCGCATAAGGGTCGAGATCATCTTCCGCAGTCTTATTGTCGTCGAGCCAGGCCGTCATCAGTTTGGCATCCAGTCCGCCCTCGACCTTGCGAATGAAGCCATCGCGAATTTCCAGACGGACTTCGTCATGCACATATCGGCAATAGGGAAGAATCACGATATCGCCAGGTGACATCACCACCGTGCCATTGGCCGAACCTTCATTGGGGAATGTATGGATGTGGCCAACACCCCATTGATCGAAATGCCCGGGCTCGTCGGAATAACCCCACTGGCTCATCACAGGAAATTCACCGCGCGAATATGTCAGATCGGTACCAGCATCACTGACCACGCGCACTTCTTTGGTCGCTGTATAGCGGTCATGAGCATATTTCACGGCTTCTTTCAGCCCCTTGGGTGCGAGTAGGACTTCCAGATCATCGGGCGCATCGATGATCATGAGAAACCGAGTTCCACTTGCCATCACCTCGCGCAGCCAGCTTGTGAATAACGGAATATGCAGTGCGACCACGATATCTGCTGCTTTCAATGCGTCCAGCATGCCGTTGGTCTTGCCAATCGTATCGACCCCGACCTTGGTCCAGGACGGAGTCATGTTCACCCGCATCTCATAACAATTGGCACCAAGCTCATCCCCCGCAGCAAAGGCTGCCTCGACATATTCCGGCCGCGTGGTGACATCCGACAACAGAGCCACTGTTTCCCCGGCTTTGATCTTCGACATGGCGAATTGCTTAACGAACAGGGCGGTCAATTTGCCCGGGTTCATTTCCTGATGCCGAACGGCTGCTGGTACGCGCATTGTCTCTTCCTCTCATCCTCAAAACACAAAACTGGACGATCATGCTAGCGGACCGATCCAATTTTGACGAACTGTCCCATCAATATCATAGGCTTCGTCGTGAACTTTTGTCAGAGACACATTCACACAGCTGTGCTTCGATATTTTCCAATAATCAAAAAATGTAATTGGGAGAACAGTCATGATGCGCGCATTCACCGAACAGAAAATGAAACGCTACGCCGAACAGCGATGGATTCTTGACGCCATCATTTCATCCGTCGGTATGGAATGGGATCAGCCACGTCTGGGCTACACCATGTACCCCTGCGGGCCAGATGCAGTCGGTGACTTTCGAACAGTGGGCATGCGCACCAAGAAGTTTGCCGACATGCATCGTGAGTTTGCCGGAGCCGCCAAACGTCGCGAGATCAAGGCGAAGGCTTTTGAAGCCGAGGGACGCGAGGTATCCGCGCGGGAGAGTTTCTTTATCGCCTCTCTGCTTTATTCTGCGGCCCGCTGGCCAATCTTCGAAGCCAATGATCTGCACACCGAATACAACGACCGCATGGTCGAGTGTTACGACAAGTATATCGAATATGCGCCCCGGCCCATTGAACGTGTCGAAATTCCCTTCGGCGATAGCTTTTTGCCCGGATTTCTAGCGCTTCCTCATGCGCCCAAAGAAGGTGAAAAGTTTGCTTGCGCCATCGGCATCGATGGCATGGACGGGTCCAAGGAAATCATGTGCTCCATGTATGGAGACAAGATGCTCGAACGCGGCATGGCCAGCTTTGTCTATGACGGACCCGGTCAGGGTGAATGCCCGGTGAACGGCCTCTACGTCACCAAGGACAACCACATGGAGGCCGCACAGGCGATCTATGACTGGCTGATCCAGCATCCTCATATCGATAAGGACCGGCTGGTGATCTTCGGGATCAGCTTCGGCTCATTCTTTGGTATGCAGGCCGCCGCGCAACTCGGCGACAAGGTGAAAGGTGCCGCTCTGTCCTTCGTCTGCCACGAACCCGGCTGCCACACGATCTTCAACATGGCGGCTCCCACATTCAAACTGCGTTTCATGTTCATGGCCGGCTATGACGACGAGGATGAATTCGACAAATTCATCAGCGAGTTCTCTCTCCTGCCGATCCTCGATCAGGTTGCCTGTCCAATCCTTATTCAGGGTGGCGAGGACGAGGAACTGAGCCCGATCGAATGCAGCGAGGACATTGCCAACAAGCTTAACGTGCCGCGCAAGCTGGTCTGGTATGAGGGTGAACGCCACGCTATCGGTGGCGGCTCGGCATCTTATCTGGGCGAGAACTGGTATTCGATGCTGGCCGACTGGTGCCTGGACAGAGTCAACGACAAACCCGCTCCCAACGAGCGTGTGCGCATCAACGGCTTCGGCCAACCGGAGGTCGAGAGCTACTAACTGATGCGCCGATAATCCGGCGTTGACGACTAATCTTCAGAATAGCGGCGGGCTGTCTCGTAAAAGGTCGTGCGAAACGCACGCTGAACTAGAACAGCAATTCCACGAGAATGAGGATCATCCCCAACCAGCTCACAGCAAATGTGACGGTTCGCAGATAGGGAATGCCCAGCGTATAGACGATGGCATGAGCCACCCGCCCCCAGAAGAACAAGGTCGCACCCAGAACGGTCAATTGCGTACTCACACCCAGAATGTGTGCCACGATGACCAGCACCGCAAACGGCGCAAGGTTCTCGATCAGGTTCATATGCACCCGCTCGGATCGCTTGGCCCAGCCTGTCGGCGCGGCCGGGTTTTCGGGATACCCCATGGCGTCGGCCATGCCCTGAGCTTGCACACGCGCCAGGATATAGGGAATCCAGAGCAATGCGCACAATCCGGCACTCAAAGTGAGATAGAGAAGTTCGGGTGTCATCATAGTCTCCTGCTTGTATCCGGGACCTGCCTAGTCATCGAAAAATGCTAGAACACGGGTTTCGAGGCTTTCGCGCGGGGGCGCAGTATTGGGAGCAGTCGGATCATCAAATGACGTGTGCAACGCATAACGCGCCCGACCATCCATCGCCGTGTCGTAATTCTTGATCAGGATCGCTTCGTCTGGCGTCATCTTCGGGAAGTAGTACCAATCATTATCCGGGTCAAATGACGCATGTCGGGTTTGTCCAACGCGGTTGTAGGCCCGCCGCTCAACCGTGTGCAGACGGTCATCGGTCACGCTGCCCCAGGAACAGAGTCCCAGGGGCCATTCCTCGATGATGCCAGCGGTGGAACGCCAGACATTCACAATTGCGAAGCGTTTCTCGAGAAGCCCTTCAGCTTCATTCTCCATAACAGCTGTGACCCGGTTGCGCGCCGACCAGTCCGTGTAATCGGTATGGGCTGCATTTGCAGGATCACGCGCATTATGCGCTTCACGAATGTTCTGGGATGATGAGCGGCGCGTGTGATCAAAGACCAGCGCACGTGTCGCGCCCAGATGTTCACGGACCAGCGCTTCCGCCTCGGCGTTGTAAACCTCTGCCAGTTGCCCATCTTCATAGAAGTCGCTCACAGCCGAATGATGCGCGACAAAGGCAAAGCCTTCGCGGTCCAGTGTGAATGTGTTGGGGCGTTCGCGCGCATTTTTCACACGCATCGGGCGGAACTCGCGCTCACCTTCAAAATTGGTGCGCTCACCCGCGACATCGGACTGATAAAAGACCGGCAACTCACCAGTGTCGACCAGATAGCCGATCGGGGCCTGGATAGATTCAACCATCCCCTACTCTACAAATAGAAACGGCCGGACGTAAACGTCCGGCCGCCCCCGAAAATACTGCTTGCCTTAGGCTGCCGAAAGATCGACTGCCTTGGGGCCGCGCTGGTCGTCCTGAACCTGGAAGTTGACCTTCTGACCTTCGGTCAGAGTGCCCATTCCAGCCTGCTCGACGGCGGTGATGTGAACGAATACGTCCTTGCCACCCTCATCGGGAGCGATGAAACCAAAACCACGGGTGGTGTTGAAGAATTTTACGATACCTGTAGGCATTTTTTACTTTTCCAATCGTCGTAGAACACGCGGACACCATGTCCACGTGCTGAAACCAGCTACACATCAATTTCTGGAGGAACGTCTCGCCGTTGCATTCGCCACGGAATTCAGCTCGCTCGAAGTCAGTGAGCGGATGTCATTGCGTAAAACATGGGACCAATCCGTCGAGATAGCAAGCAATCTCTTGAACTTATTTGTGAATTTGTGTTTACCCACAGGCTGTTGCCACACATACGATGCTACGCGGATCGGCGTTAAGCCGCGCGGGAGGCCTTCTTGCGCTCGTGTTCCTTGAGGAACTTCTTGCGGATGCGGATGGTTTCCGGGGTCACTTCGACGAGTTCGTCATCGTCGATAAACTCCAGCGCGTATTCGAGCGTCACCCGGACCGGGGTCGTCAGCACCAGGTTTTCGTCGGTGCCCGCGGCCCGAATATTGGTCAGTTGCTTAGCCTTGAGCGGATTGACCATCAGGTCATTGGCCCGTGCATGAATGCCGATCACCATGCCCTCATAGACTTGTGCACCATGGCCCAGCATCAACTGTCCCCGCTCCTGCAGGTTGAACAGTGCATAAGCCCGCGCCATGCCGGAATCCGTAGAGATCAGCACGCCGCGCAACCGCTGCGCGAGTTCGCCCGCAACACGCGGGCCGTAATGATCAAAGGCGTGATACATCAGCCCACTGCCCGATGTCTGGGTCAGGAAGGTTGAGCGAATGCCGATCAGACCGCGGGTCGGCACCAGATAGTCGAGGCGCACGCGCCCGTTGCCGTCCGGCTCCATATTCTTGAGCTCGGCCTTACGGGTGCCGAGCAGTTCCATCACCGCGCCCTGATGGGCTTCTTCCACATCAACGGTCAGGGTTTCCCATGGCTCATGGACAACCCCATCAACCACTCTGGTGATCACTTCGGGGCGGGAAATCGCCAGTTCATAACCTTCGCGGCGCATGTTCTCGATCAGGATCGAAAGATGCAGCTCGCCACGGCCCGAGACCTTGAACTTGTCAGCCGAATCCGTGTCTTCGACGCGCAGCGCCACATTGTGAAGCAACTCCTCCTGCAGCCGGTCACGGATGTTGCGGCTGGTGACATATTTGCCTTCCTTACCTGCAAACGGGGAATCATTGACCTGAAAGGTCATCGAAATCGTCGGCTGATCCACCGAGAGCGGCGGCAGGGCCTCAACAACAGCCGGATCACACAGCGTGTCGGAGATATGCAACTCGTCGAACCCGGAGAATGCAATGATATCGCCGGCGGCGGCTTCCTGGCGTTCGACCCGCTCGAGACCGTGGAAACCGAGAATTTGCAGCATCCGTCCCTGACGTTTCGATCCATCAGCGCCCACAATGGACACGGGTGCGTTGCGGTTGATCCGGCCTCGTTCGATCCGGCCGATCCCGATCACGCCCACATAGGACGAATAATCCAACGCGGAGACCTGCATCCGGAACGGACCGTCGCGGTCAACAGCCGGTGGTGCAACCTGATCGACGATGGTCTGAAACAGGATATCCATGTTTTCGCCGCGCTCGTCCGATGACGGCGAGGCCCAACCTTCAATGGCGGATGCAAACACGGTGGTGAAATCCAGTTGCTCTTCCGACGCGCCCAGTCGGTCAAACAGATCGAAGGTCTGATCCACAGCCCAGTCCGGGCGGGCGCCAACGCGGTCCACCTTGTTAACGACGACCACGGGCTTCAAGCCGGCTTCAAGCGCCTTGCGGGTGACAAACGCCGTCTGGGGCATCGGGCCCTCTACGGCATCGACCAGCAGCAGAACCGAATCCACCATGGAGAGCACGCGCTCCACCTCGCCGCCGAAATCCGCATGGCCCGGTGTGTCGACGATGTTGATCGCCCAGCCGTCCCACTCCAATGCCGTGTTCTTTGACAGGATGGTGATACCGCGCTCACGCTCGATATCGTTGGAATCCATCACCCGTTCCTGACCGGCGCCTTCGCCATGGGTCTTCAGGGTGCCGGACTGGCGCAGCAACTGATCCACCAGCGTCGTCTTGCCATGATCGACATGGGCCACGATCGCGATGTTGCGGAGTTTGTCAGCGGATTGGGACATCGAATGCACCTAAAAAAAGCGCCGCCTTTGCGGGCGGCTGAATAATATGCGCACGCGTTAGCACGAAACACGGGGTCGTGGCGAGAAACTTTGCTGCAACTGCGAAGAGACGTCAGGCTGAAAGATCAGCCGTTATCGCGTATCCGGATGTCCTCAACCGCATTCAGGATGGCTTCCGGGGTCGCCGGCGCGTCCAGCTTGACGAAATGGCGGTGATCGGCCGTCCGTGACACTGCATCCCGGATTGCCAGCCAGACAGAGATCGCCAGCATCAGTGGTGGCTCACCCACCGCCTTGGATCGAAACACCGTCGGGAAACGGTTTGGCGCATCTTTGAGAAGATGCACATTGAATTCCGGCGGCACATCCCGGCTGCCGGGAATCTTGTAGGTGGAGGGCCCATGGGTCAGCAACCTCCCATTCTTGTCCCAGACTAGCTCTTCGGATGTCAGCCAGCCCTGCCCCTGCACAAACGCGCCCTCAATCTGGCCCAGATCGATCGCCGGGTTCAGGGAACTGCCGACATCCTGCAGCATATCGGCACGCAGGACCCGGCTTTCCCCCGTCAGGGTATCGATCACCACTTCGGCCACCGCCGCGCCATAGGTGAAGTAGTAGAACGGATTGCCTATCAGCTTGGCCGCATCCCAATGCAGGCCCGGCGTGCTGTAGTAGCCCGCTGCAGAGAGTGACTGGCGTTCGTCATAGGTCATCTGCGCCAATTCCGAGAACGAGACACTGTCATTGCCCGCATAAACGCGATTGGCCCGGAACTCGATACTGTCGCGATCCACATCGAAATGCCCCGCTGCCACATCGGTCATACGCCCTTTGATGACCTCGGACGCATTCAGGGCGGCCATCCCGTTCAGATCGGAACCCGATGACGCCGCCGTCGCCGAAGTGTTGGGCACCTTGTCGGTCCGCGTGGCGGAAATCTTGATGTTGTCGAGGTCAATCTGGAAGGTCGACGCGACAACCTGGGCGACTTTGGTGAACAGGCCCTGGCCCATTTCCGTACCACCATGGTTCAGATGCACGCTGCCATCAGTGTAGACATGCACCAGAGCACCGGCCTGATTGAGCTTCGGGGTGTTGAAGGAAATCCCGAACTTCACCGGCATCAGCGCCAGACCCTTCTTCAGGGTGTTGTGGCAGGCGTTGAAGTCATCCACGGCGCGGGACATGCCGTCGAAATCTATCTCGGACTTCAGTTCATCCACCAACGGGACAATGATGTTGTCCTTCACCGTCTGCTGATACGGCGTCACGTTACGGTCATCAGTGCCGTAGTAGTTCACGCCACGTACATCATCGAGTGACACACCCAATTCCCGGGCAATGTGTTCAAGGATCGCTTCGATCACCAACATGCCCTGCGGGCCGCCAAACCCACGGAAGGCTGTGTTCGACACGGTATTCGTCTTGCACGGATAGCCACGCAGGATCGCATTGGGCAGATAGTAACAATTATCGGCATGACACAGCGCACGTGCCAGCACCCCGGGGCTGAGATCGGCCACATTGCCCGAGCGCATGCCCATCAGGATATCGACACCAGAAATCCGGCCATCATCATCGAAGCCAGCGGTATAGCGGAACAGGAAATCGTGCCGTTTGCCGGTCACGATCATGTCGTCGTCCCGGCGCAACCGCAGCTTCGCCGGTTGCCCGGTTTGTTGGGCGATCAGGGCTGCAATCGCCGCGATGATCGTCGGCTGGCTTTCCTTGCCCCCGAATCCGCCGCCCATGCGACGCACCTCAACAGTCACCGCATTGGTCGGCACACCGATTGTATGCGCCACTCCGTGCTGCACTTCGCTGGGATGCTGGGTGGAGCTGTAGACATCCAGATCGCCATCATCGCGCGGGATCGCCAGCGCAACGTTGCTCTCCAGATAGAAATGATCCTGCCCGCCGCAGCGCACTTCGCCCTCAACCTTACGGACCGCGCCGGCAATAGCGGCTGCGGGGTCTCCATAGGTCATGATCTGGGGCGGATAGGTATAAAGCTCCTGATCCAGCGCATCCTCGATCTCGAGCACCGCGGGCAATTCTTCGTAGACGATTTCCACCAGCGCTGCCGCCGCCAATCCCTGATCGTAGCTGTCGGCACCAATCGCCACGACGGGTGCGCCGGCATAGTCAACGATCCCGGCGGCCAGCACCGGTTCGCCGTCAAAGATCGGCCCGATATCGTTGTGGCCGGGAATATCGGCCGCCGTCACCACGCTACGAACTCCCGCTGCAGCCCGCGCAGCCGTGACGTCAATCGAGATGATTCTTGCATGCGCATGGGGGCTGGTGACCAGCACCACTTCAAGTGTCCCGGGCAGTTCCGGCATATCGTCGATATACCGTGCGCTGCCGGTCACATGCCCGCGTGCGCTGTCGTGACGGACCTTCGTGTGAACCGCGCCGACGATGTCTTCTGCTGCACTCATAGCGTCACCACCTCCGTCGCATCCTCACCGGCCAGATCACGGAACAGCCGCACAAACAGGTTGGACGCAACCTGCACCCGATACGCCGCGCTCGCGCGATGGTCGTCAATCGGCGCGAAGTCTTCAGCAATCATGGCGCCCGCCGCGCGTGCGCTGTCCTCCGTCCAGGGCTTGCCGATCAGGGCCGCTTCACAATTGGCGGCCCGCTTTGGTGTCGCCGCCATGCCGCCAAAGGCGATACGCGCGCCGATCACCACATCGTTCTCGATCGTCAGACGGAATGCCCCGACAACCGCCGAGATATCCTGATCGTAACGCTTGGAAATCTTGTAGGTCCGAAACACCTGATCCTCGGAAAGCTTCGGCACCTGCACCGCCGCGATCACCTCGTCCGCGCCGAGATCCGTTTTGCGATAATCGAGGAAATAGTCCTCCAACGCGATTTCCCGCGCGCCGTTCGGCCCGTGCAAATGCAAATTCGCATCCAGGGCGATCAGACATGGCGGCGTGTCGCCAATGGGGGACGCATTGCCAATATTGCCGCCAATGGTGCCGACATTGCGGATCTGACGCGACCCGATGCGGCGCACCAGCGTGGCGAAAGAAGGCCAGGCGGCGGTGATGAACGGCAGCGCCTCGGTATAGGTCGCGGCCGCACCGATGGTCAGCGTGCTGGCGGTGTTTTCGATCCGGCGCAATTCGGAAACATTCTGGGTGAAAATTGTCACCGGAAAATGCTCGCGTCCCTTGCTGAAGGACAGGCCAAGATCCGTCCCGCCAGACAGCAGCGGGGCACCGGGATGCGCGACACGAGACGCCACGAGCTCGTCCAGCGTTTTCGGGGCCAGAAACTTTTGCTCGCCATATTCATGCCAGTCGGCAGTTTCGCACTCGGCACGCGGGGTTGCACCCTGCACGGCTTCCGCGCAGGCCGAACGCGCGGCATCAACGATCGAGCGATAGCCGGTACACCGACAGAGATTACCTGCCAGCGCGTCATGGATGATCTCTTCGCTGACGGTCTCCCCCGAATGCCGCAACGCATGCAACGCCATCACAAAGCCCGGCGTGCAGAAACCGCACTG
>JABJAG010000083.1 GCA_018666195.1 Alphaproteobacteria bacterium | reverse complement strand
GTTACGCCCGCAACCTCTGCGAGGATGTGGAGTGGTCCCCAGAGGATGGTTCGCGCACGGAGCATGATTTTCTGTGTCGCACTGTTGAAAGCGCCATTCGCGCAGGGGCATCCACGATCAATATCCCCGATACGGTCGGCTATGCCGTACCCGAGGAGTTCGCGGCGTTGATTGAGATGCTGTTCAACCGCGTCCCGAATATTGATCAGGCTATCATTTCGGTTCATTGCCATAATGATCTGGGGCTGGCTGTCGCCAATTCCCTGGCGGCCGTGGGTGCTGGCGCACGTCAGGTCGAGTGCACCATCAATGGTATTGGTGAGCGTGCGGGCAATTGTGCGCTGGAAGAAGTCGTGATGGCTTTGCGGACCCGACAGGACATTATTCCCTATGTGACCGGGGTCGAAACCACGGCGATCACGCGGGCCAGTCATCTGGTCTCCACGATCACCGGGTTCAACGTGCAGCCGAACAAGGCGATTGTCGGCGCCAATGCGTTTGCCCATGAATCCGGCATTCATCAGGACGGCGTTCTCAAGAATGCCGAGACCTACGAAATCATGACGCCGGAATCGGTTGGATTGACGGAATCCAATCTGGTGATGGGCAAGCATTCCGGCAGCCATGCCTTCCGCGAAAAATTGCGTGATCTGGGCTATGGCGATCTGGGGGACAATGCGGTCCGTGATGCGTTCCAGCGCTTCAAGGCGCTGGCAGACAAGAAAAAGGAACTCTTCGATGAAGATATCGTTGCGTTGGTGGATGACTCGATCCAGAGCGACGATGCCCGGTTGAAGTTTGTTTCGCTGCAGGTGCGGGCGGGCTCGAAGGGCCCACAGGAAGCTGATTTGGAACTGGAGATTGACGGAGAGGTTTTTGCGACAACGGCACGTGGCAATGGGCCGGTTGATGCGGTCTTCAATGCCATAGGGGAGTTGTTCCCTCATTCAGCCACATTGCAGCTGTATCAGGTGCATGCGGTGACGGGCGGGACGGATGCGCAAGCTGAAGTCACGGTCCGGCTCGATGAAAATGGAAAGACCGTGAACGGGCAGGGTGCCGATGCAGACACTCTGGTGGCGTCAGCGCGTGCGTATTTGCACGGACTGAACAAACTGCTCGTGAAGCGAGAGAAAACAGAGCCGGCAGCTTTGTCGGCATAGGCGAGAACCGGGGCAAAGCATCCGCTTTGTCCCGGCCCCGACATCGGGGTGGATTTACTGGACGAGGCGACGGAACATGTTTTCGCGTATTATGGGTGCACTTTCGGCTGATATGGCCATTGACCTGGGAACAGCCAACACGCTGGTTTACGTCAAGGGTCGCGACATCGTGCTGAATGAGCCTTCGGTGGTCGCCATCATCGAAACCAAAGGCAAAAAGAAGGTTCTTGCGGTTGGCAACGAAGCCAAGCAGATGCTGGGTCGTACGCCGGGGAACATTCAGGCTATTCGTCCCTTGCGTGATGGCGTTATCGCCGATTTTGAAGTCGCCGAGGAAATGATCAAGGAGTTCATCCGCAAGGTTCACAACCGACGCGGTTTCTACAGTCCACTGATCGTGGTGTGCGTGCCGTCTGGCTCGACAGCGGTTGAGCGCAGGGCGATTCAGGAATCCGCTGAAAGCGCCGGTGCACGGAAGGTCTATCTGATTGAAGAGCCGATGGCGGCAGCGATTGGTGCTGGCCTTCCGGTAACCGAGCCGACAGGTTCGATGGTCGTGGATATCGGTGGCGGTACCACCGAAGTGGCTGTGTTGTCTCTTGGCGGGATCGTCTATTCGCGCAGCGTTCGTGTCGGTGGCGACAAGATGGACGAAGCGATCATTGGCTATATTCGACGCAGTCACAATCTGCTCGTGGGTGAATCCAGTGCAGAGCGGATCAAGAAAGAGATTGGCTCGGCTTGTCCGCCCGAGGACGGTGAAGGCCGTACGATGGAGATCAAGGGGCGCGACCTGATGAACGGTGTACCCAAGGAAATCATCATCACCGAACGGCAGATTGCTGAAAGTCTGGCAGAGCCGATCAGCGCAATTATCGACGCGGTCAAAGTCGCGCTCGAGCATACGGCGCCGGAACTGGCAGCCGATATCGTGGACAAGGGCATTGTGCTAACGGGCGGCGGCGCGTTGTTGGGGAACCTCGACTACGTTCTACGACATGCAACGGGACTGCCGGTTTCGATTGCGGATGACCCGCTTACATGTGTGGCACTCGGTACTGGCCGTTCGCTTGAGGAATTTAAAAAGTTGAAGGACGTACTGGTCAGTATGTACTGACCCGTGACCGGGTAGCGGCGAGTACCCGGGAGACAGGATAGTCTGGTGGCGAAACGAAACGCGAGCATGTCAGTTGCAGGCCTGGCCGTCCCGGTCAGGATCTGGGCGCAGCGCTTTGCGTTTCTAGCCCTGCTGGCCCTGGCTTTTGCCCTGATGCTGTTGAGCAAGGCCGAAACCGGCGCCCTGCAGCAGGCGCGTGTCGTCATTGTAGATAGTGTCGCGCCGGTCCTTTCCGTGCTGTCCCGACCTGTTGAAGCCGGACAGAACGTTTCGCGATCAGTGAAGAGTTTCTTCATCGTTCATGCCGAGAATGATCGGTTACGCCAGGAAAATGATCGTCTGCTGCGCTGGATGCAAACCGCGCGTCAGCTTGAAGTCGAAAACGCGACGTTGCGAGCGCAGTTGGAGTATGTGCCTGAATCTGCGCCGCGCGCGGTGACTGCTCGCGTGATCGCGGATACCGGCGGCGCGTTTTACCATTCCCTTTTGATCAATGCCGGCGCACGCCATTTTGTGCAGCGCGGTCAAGCCGTTGTATCACAGGCGGGCGTGGTGGGCCGGGTTGCCGAGGTGGGTGATCGTTCCGCGCGCGTGTTGTTGCTGACGGATTTGAACTCCCGTATTCCGGCAATTGTTGAATCGACCGGTGATCGAGTGATTGTGACCGGCAACAACACCAACTGGCCAAGCGTGACCTATCTGGCGTCGAATTCGCCTGTTTCGGTCGGCGATCGGGTCGTGACGTCCGGCCATGGCGGCGTGTTCCCGCCCGGGCTGCCGATTGGAATGATCTCGGAAGCCAGCGAAAGCCGCATCGTCCTGCAGCCTACAGTCGAGATCGCGCGATTGAGTGAAGCTCGGATTCTTGATTACGGAGTTGAGGGTATTTTGCCGCCACCTGAACAGGTGCCTGCGGTCGGGACCACCCAATGAACCAGACTGGTTTCGGAACTATCGGCAATATTGCGCGCCGGGTCGTTCCGGGGGTGACAATTTTGTTGCTGGTCTTGCTGGTGCATCTGCATTTGCCACTACCATTCTATGCGGAGGTCGCACCCGCTCTTCCTCTGATGGGGATTTACTACTGGGCTGTGTTTCGGCCCGACCTCATGCCGCGCATTCTGGTTTTTACAATTGGCCTGTTTCAGGATGCTTTGATTGGTGCGCCGTTTGGTCTGTCGGCTATGGTCTATCTGCTGGCCCATGGTTTTGTTCTCAGCCAGCGCCGTTTTCTGGTGGGCAAACCGTTTTGGATATTCTGGAGTGGATTCGCGATCATTGCTCCTGTGGCGGGCGCTCTGACCTGGTTTCTGACGTCTGTGTTCCGGGGTGCGCTGCTGCCCAGTGATGTTGTGTTGGCAAGTGTTGTGCTGACCGTGGTGGCTTTTCCAGCCATCGCGTGGCTGCTGCTGCATAGCCAACGCTGGCTTGTTGGCGCTGCGGAGCCGGCATGAACAGTCGCGACAGCGACCGCCAGAGGTTCTTTACCCGTCGGGCCGCGTTGCTGGCCGGTGGGCAATTGGGACTGCTGACAGCGCTTGTCGGACGTATGTATTACCTGCAGGTGGTTGAGTCCGAGCGCTATCAGACATTGGCCGAAGAAAATCGCATCAACATGCGATTGCTGTCGCCGTCGCGCGGACGCATTCTTGATCGCTTTGGCGTTCCTGTCGCGGTGAATCAGCAGAATTATCGCGTTTTGATCAAATCCGAGAATACCCCTGATGTGCCCGCCGTACTCGACCGTCTGGCTATGATGATTTCGATCGATGCTGACGAGAAAGCCCGCATCCTCAAAGAAATCCGGCGTAAGAAAAAGTTCGTGCCCGTCACGGTACGGGAATTCCTGGAATGGGAGGACGTTGCGCGTCTTGAAGTGAACGCGCCGGACCTGCCCGGGGTGACCATTGATGTTGGCGAGCGACGGTTCTATCCGAACGGTTTTGCCGCTGCGCATATCCTTGGCTATGTCGGCGCGCCGCGCCGCGAAGATCTGACGGGTGATCCTTTGCTGGAACTTCCGGGGTTTCGGATCGGTCGCAGCGGGATCGAGAGAGCCTTTGACAAGCCGTTGCGCGGAAGCGCCGGGGCCAGTCAACTGGAGGTCAATGCGGTCGGCCGCGTCATTCGCGAACTCGATCGGCAGGAAGGTGATTCCGGGCGCGATGTAGTGCTCACCATGGATATGGAGTTGCAGCGTACAAGCATGCGCCGACTGGGTGAGGAATCAGGTGCCATTGTTGTCATGGACGTGGAGACGGGGGGCGTGATCGTTCAGGCTTCGACGCCCAGTTTTGATCCCAACGCCTTCACCGAGGGGCTGAGCAACGCCCAGTGGCGATCCCTGGCGGACAATGAACGCGCGCCGCTGCGCAATAAGGCGATCGCAGGCGAATATGCCCCGGGTTCGACCTTCAAGATGATTGTGGCATTGGCAGCACTCGAGGAGGGCGTCGTCTCGGCGCAAAGCAGCTTCTTCTGCCCGGGACATATCGAAGTGGGCGACGGCAAGTTCCATTGCTGGCGACGACAGGGCCACGGTCATGTGGATTTGTCCCGCGGGATCGCTGAATCCTGTGATGTGTATTTTTACGAGATCGCCCGCAAGGTCGGTATCGACAAAATCTCCAAAATGGCCATGCGGTTTGGTCTGGGGGAAGATCTGGGACTTGATGTTCCCGGGGAGCGCTCAGGCCTGATACCGACCAAAGCCTGGAAGCGCGCCGTGATCGGCCAGCCCTGGGTTCTCGGGGAGACGCTGGTCGCGGGTATTGGACAGGGCTTTGTACTGACAACGCCGTTGCAACTGGCCACCATGACCGCACGCATGGTGAATGGTGGCAATCCCGTTCTGCCGCATCTGGCACGTGATGTGGTCACCCGCGGTGAAATGGCAGAGCGTCAGGATAAGGATTTTACACCGATCGGCGTGAACCCGCGCCATTTGAAACTTGTCATGGACGCGATGACAAAGGTGACCCAGGACCCGAGCGGGACCGCCTTTGCCGCGCGGATACGCCAGCCTGGTATGTCGATGGCGGGCAAGACGGGCACCGCACAAGTGCGGCGGATCAGTCAGCGTGAACGCGATGACGGGGTCATCAAGAACCGGGATCTGGACTGGAAATACCGTGATCACGCGCTTTTTGTCGGCTACGGCCCCATCGAGAAGCCGCGTTATGCGATTTCGGTGGTCGTAGAGCATGGCGGTGGCGGCTCGTCCGTTGCCGCGCCAATAGCCCGCGATGTGATGACGGCTACGCTGGATCGTGACCCGGCACGGCTCGCGCCTGGGGCCGATGTGGCTGGCCTGCGTGGCCCGAACCCACAGGGTTCATAGGGACGGCGGGCGGCGATGGCACAATTCGGCACAGCAGCACCGACATTCCGGCAAAAGCTCCTGCGATTGAACTGGGAGCTGGTTCTATTGATTGTGCTGACGGCATCGATCGGCTTCGCGATGTTGTATTCAGCCGCGAACGGTAGTTTTGACCCCTGGGCCTCGCGGCAGATTTCGCGATTTGCTGTGGGCGTAGCCCTGATGCTGATGGTCGCACTGGTTGATATCCGATTGTGGCTGCGCGGGTCTTATTTCATCTATGGCGCCTGCCTGATGCTGCTGGCGGCCGTGGAGCTTAAAGGCTCGATTGGCATGGGTGCGCAGCGTTGGCTGGATCTCGGGTTTTTTCAGTTGCAGCCCTCTGAAGTCATGAAGATCACGGTTATTCTGGCGTTGGCGCGCTACTTCCACGGTTTTGATGTGGATGAGGCCGGCCGGCTGCGCAATCTCTGGATACCGGTATTGATCGTTGTCGCACCGATCGCTCTGGTGTTGCGCCAACCTGATTTGGGCACAGCCATGGTTGTGGCCATGGTTGGGGGTTCGATGTTTTGGTTGGGGGGCGCGCGGCTCTGGCAATTCGGTGTCGTCGCAGCTGGTGTGGCTGCGGCTGTGCCGGTCGCATGGCAGTTCCTGCACACCTACCAGAAGCAGCGCATCTTTACCTTCCTCAACCCGGAGAATGACCCGCTCGGGTCAGGGTATCACATCCTGCAGTCGAAAATTGCTCTCGGGTCCGGTGGCTTGTTCGGGAAAGGGTTTCTGGAAGGCACACAAAGCCATCTGAACTTCCTGCCCGAGAAGCAGACTGACTTCATTTTCACCATGCTCGCGGAAGAATTTGGTTTGATCGGTGGTGTCGGGTTGATCGCGCTCTACGGTTTGCTGATTGCCTATGGTGTTTTCATCGCCTTTCGTTGCCGCAGCCAGTTCGCGCGTTTGCTGGCCATGGGTCTCTCGGTCAATTTCTTCCTCTATGTGTTTATTAATATCGCCATGGTGATGGGCATTCTCCCCGTTGTCGGGGTGCCTCTGCCGCTGATTTCATACGGCGGCACGGCCATGCTGACTGTGCTGATTGGCTTCGGCCTGATCATGAGTTGCTGGCTGCATCGGGATATGTTCATCAACCGGCGTGGCGGTCTCGCCTGACGTCCCGGAAAACTGGGCTGAGCGTATCGACAAGGCCGGATACGGGTGTTATATCCGCGCCGCTTCTAAGCACACGGTGGGTGCATAGCTCAGTTGGTAGAGCAGCTGACTCTTAATCAGCGGGTCCAAGGTTCGAGTCCTTGTGCACCCACCAATAATACCAGGGGTTGGCGAGAAATCGCTGGCCCTTTGTCTTTTTGAGCCCGCAGGACAGTCATGGAACTGTCATGCTGGCATGGAGATGGTGTTTTGGCAGACCTGACGAATGAGCCCTCAAATCTCGATAAGGAACTTTGCGGTCCTGCTGACCGGGACAAGTTGCTCAACCCCGGTGCCTCTTCACATCGGCCACGAATTCTTCTTCTTCACGGCTCGCTGCGGGAGCGGTCCTTCAGCCGTCTGGTCAATCGGGAGGCCGCTCTGATCCTTGAACATCTTGGTGCGGAAACGCGCATCTTTGATCCCTCAGGCCTGCCATTGCCCGATGATGCGGATGAAGATCACCCCAAGGTTCAGGAGCTTCGCGATCTGGTCATCTGGAGCGAAGGGATGGTCTGGTGTTCTCCCGAGCGCCATGGGGCAATGACGGGAATCATGAAAGCCCAGATCGACTGGATACCCCTGACATTGGGTGCCGTGCGACCGACCCAGGGCAAGACTCTGGCCGTGATGCAGGTCAGCGGCGGTTCTCAGAGCTTCAATGCCGTCAATCAGCTGCGCCTTCTTGGCCGCTGGATGCGCCTGATCACGATCCCCAACCAGTCCTCGGTGGCGAAGGCGTTTCTCGAGTTTGACGATGACGACCGTATGAAGCCGTCCGCCTATTACGACCGCATCGTCGATGTGATGGAGGAACTCGTGAAGTTCACGCTTTTGACTCGTGATCGCGCCGACTATCTGGTTGATCGCTACAGCGAGCGCAAGGAAAGCGCCGAAGAGCTATCCAGACGCGTCAATCAGAGGTCGATCTAGGAGCTAGAACAGCCCCTTCGACATTCCGCCATCAACCGCAAGTACCGTTCCGTTGACGTTGCCGGATGCATCGGACGCGAGGAACGTCACAACGCGCGCGACTTCGTCGAGTTCGCCCAGCCGACCAATGGGAATCTGCTGGCGGAACCCGTTTTCGAGCTCTTCCGGCGTCGTGTTGTTCGCCTTC
>JABJAG010000082.1 GCA_018666195.1 Alphaproteobacteria bacterium | reverse complement strand
GAAGACATCGGTGTCGGTGAAACGACCAATGCCGCCAGCAAACCTGACCGTTTTGCGCCCCAGGTCATTGAAGGCGGTCGTGACAATGGTGCGTCGCCTATTATTGCCCCATCAGAACTCACTGGAGCGCCTGCTGCGGCCAGCGAACTTGAACTGCCCTTGCTCGGCAAGATCGCCGCTGGCACTCCAATCGAGGCGTTGCGCGACCCGACCCGCCATATCAGCGTACCCCCAGCCATGATCGGTCGCGGCAATCACTATTGCCTCGAGGTCGAAGGCGATTCGATGATGAATGCCGGTATTCTGGACGGCGATACAGTCGTCATCCGGCGCACCGACAATGCCGAAAACGGCTCCATCGTTGTAGCATTGGTTGAAGGTCAGGAAGTTACCCTCAAACGACTGCGCAAACGTAACAACTCGGTCGCCTTGGAAGCCGAAAACCCGGCCTTTGAAACCCGTATTTTCGGACCGGATCAAGTCGCCGTTCAGGGGGAACTGGTCGGATTGTTGCGTAAGTACTAGCGCGTCGCGGATCGCATCCAGGGGCGTGTAGGCAATTCCACTCTGGCACGCCAGATATTTGCAGGCGCAGCACCCTGCCCCAGCCAGATCGCGTGTGCCCCTCCACGCCAGAGATCAAACCAGTCAATCACAAGCCTCGGACCCTGACAGGATCGGGGTGCCGGAACATCAGCAACGATGATGTCTGCGTTCCGACAATCCTCTTCGAAGGCAAGCGGATCTGTCACAAACGCAATCCGATGCGCGCCTACCTGCCCGACGCAGCTTTGTCCGTCACAACGCAATGCTTCGTTCTCTGCTCCAGGTTGCGGGAACTCACGCGTATTGTCGATCCCGGTCCGCCTTAGCCAGACATAGCGGACAAACGGTTGCGCCCGGCTGTTCGACAGATTTAGAGCACCGGAATCCGACCGGAAAGCAACAAGCCGGGCCTCTTCGGCGATCAGCACATCGGGAAGATGAGCAGGCCCGGTCCCAACAAGACCCGCCACAACCGCGACAACACCGGCCAGTCGCCAACGTCTTTGCCACAACGCCAGCCAAAGACCGCCCAGGACGACCAGCAACAAACCTGCGGTCCCCGGCCCCGGTAGGGTGATAGCTGCCAGCGGCCATGCAGACACCGTCGCAGCCACCCAAAGGATCGCCGAGACGCCCCACGCCAGCGATGGCGTCACCCAGCCCTCAAGCCCGAGCGGCATCAACAGCAACACCAGAACCTCCAATGGCATCACCCAGAGTGCGGCGATCGGTACGGCTGCCAGATTTGCCGCCATGCCCAGCAGCGCAAGCCGGTTGAAATGGAATACGGCGAACGGTGCCGTCGCCAGACTGGCAATCAACGTGGTGAAGGCCACTGCCACGAAATACATTCCCGCGCGACGCAGCACTGAGCTTTCCCCCGAGACCACACGAAACCTACCGGCAAATACTTCATAGGCGGCCACGAGGGCTATTGCCGCAGAAAATGACATCTGGAAGCTGACACTCAGTAGCGCCTCCGGACGAGCGAGCAGAACCAGACTGGCGGCGAACGCAATCAACCGCAGCGATATACCGGTTCGGTTCAAAAGCATGGCGACCAGCACGACCCCGGTCATGATAAAGGCCCGCTGGGTCGGAATGGTGGCGCCAGCAAGCAGCATGTAGACGGCTGCCGCCAACAGGGCGACCACGGCAGCAATCTTCTTCAGGGGCCAACGAAGAGCGAGACCTGGCCAAAGCGCCAGACCGCCGCGCACCAATGTGAAGACAAACCCTGCAACCAGGCCAATGTGCAGTCCGGAAATAGCCAGAAGATGCGCCAATCCGGAATCCCGCATCTGTTGGCGCACGTCTTCCGGAATTTCACCACGCAGACCCGTTGCCAGAGCAGCGGCCACGCCCCCTGCGGGTCCGCCGATACGTGCGGTTATCCGGTCGGCAATTTTCGCACGCCACCCTTCAATGGATTGACGGACATGCCCTTTTGTTCTTGACGGGTCTTCCCGCGTCAAAATCTCCGCCGGCCCGAATGCAAACCCCACAGCCCCTAGACCGGCGAACCAGGCCTGACGCGAAAAATCAAAACTGCCGGGGTAGGATGCTGACGGCGGCGGGGCCAACCGTGCGTGAACCCGGATGCGATCACCCGGCCGAGTACCCGCATCTGCAACGCGCAGCCTTAGTCGCACGCGTTTCGGTGTCTCCTCCGCTGACAGACCCGAAATGCCGCGCACCTCTAGGACGACCCGCGGACCTTTCTGTGAAGGCTCGACCGTCTGGACGTCGCCCTCAACAGTCGAGGAAGCCAGTGCTCGATTGAGAACGGTCGCCGCGACATCCTGCGTGCGCCACTGAGCGGCGGCGAATCCCAGAAAGAAGACCATGACCGCCAAAAAACCGAGCCTGGCAGGCCAGATATGGTGACAAACAATGATCAGACCGAAAGATATCGCCAGTCCCGCAACACCCAGAAGTTGCGGCGGCTCGAATGGAAGTCCGAAATAAATACCAATACCGGCCCCCAGTGCAACCGGGAGCCACAACACCCAGCGGGCACGCTCAGCCACGACGTTGTCCCGCAACCACGTCAAGGTTTGCCGGATCACTTGTCTCGATTTCAGGTAAATATCCATAGTGGTTCAGCAAGAGCGTCTGACAGCTATGACGTGCCGTCAAGCAGTTGAGCACGATGGTCTGGGGAAGAATGTCTGCCCCGGGCATTGAAAACAGCTGCGTCAGCGTTCATACGAGACGCTATAGATCAGGCCCGCTATACCGGAAACACGCCCATATGACCGTCGTAACCCGTTTCGCCCCCTCGCCCACCGGATATTTGCACATCGGTGGTGCGCGCACGGCACTTTTCAATTGGCTCTTTGCACGTCATCACGGCGGCAAGTATGTCCTGCGTGTTGAGGACACTGACCAGAAGCGTTCGACCCAGGACGCCATCGACAAGATCTTCGAAGGGTTGTCTTGGCTTGGACTGGATCATGACGAGGAGGTCATTTTTCAGTCCCAGAATGCGGGTCGACATGCCGAAGTGGCTGCACAGCTACTTTCCGACGGTAAAGCCTACAAGTGTTACTGTTCCCCCGAGGAATTGACCGAAATGCGCGAAAAAGCGCGTGAAAATGGTACATCTGGCAGTTTTTACGACAATCGCTGGCGTGACCGGGATCCCGCTGACGCCCCCGCGGGCGTGGACCCTGTTGTCCGTATCAAAATGCCGCTCGACGGAGACACCACGATTTCCGATCTGGTGCAAGGAGATGTCACGCGTACCAATGACACACTGGATGATTTCGTCATCCTGCGCTCAGACGGCACCCCCACATACATGCTGGCCGTCGTCGTCGACGACCACGATATGAAGGCCACCCATGTCATCCGGGGCGATGACCACCTGAACAACGCGTTTCGGCAGTTTCATCTCTATCAGGCCTGCGGCTGGGACGTACCCGAATTCGCACATATTCCGCTAATTCACGGGGCTGACGGCGCCAAAATGTCCAAGCGCCACGGTGCGCTCGGAGTTGATCACTATGCGGACCTGGGTATTTTGCCCGAAACCATGCGGAACTACCTGCTACGCTTGGGCTGGTCCCATGGAGACGACGAGACCATTTCAACCGAACAGGCAATCGAATGGTTCAATCTCGATGCTGTCGGCCGTTCTCCCGCGCGGTTCGATATGGATCGGCTTTTGAACCTGAATAGCCACTACCTCAAGGAAGCCGACCCGTCACAACTCAGTGAGACCGTGCTCGATATCGCGGTTCGGAATAGCGAAAAACCGCTATCTGAAAATGCTCGCCAACGCCTTGAAGGCGGCATATCCGGTCTCGTTCAACGCGCAAAGACTGTTATTGAAGTCGTTGATTCATCGAACCTTTACCTCTACGACGCACCATTGTCCTTCAACGACAAAGCGAAAGAACTTCTGGCAGATTCCGAGATACAAAAGCGTATTTCCGATCTTGCCGAAATTCTGTCAGGTCTTACATTGTGGGATGAAAATACACTCGATAGTGCCGTCAGAGCGTATGCTGATACAAATGAATTGAAACTTGGTCTGGTCGCCCAGCCCCTTCGGGCCGCGTTAACCGGAAGCAATGTTTCGCCAGGTATCTTTGAAGTCATGGTGGTACTTGGTCGTGATGAGACGCTTGAACGGCTCAAACTGACATCACTGTAGTGCCTGTCAGGCACGGGGTTAACACTTGGCAAAGTTGCCCAACTGCATCCTGGCCATTATAGTGCGCTGCAACATATCTCTGAATCGCGAACGGATCGCCATTCAGAAAGTAGAACGATTTATTGGGGAAGATATATATGAGTGACGCAAAACCCGCAGGCAGTGCGACCCTGACAGTTGACGGCCAGACCGTTGAACTTCCAATCCTTGAAGGCACGGTTGGCCCCAAGGTCATTGACGTACGCAAGCTGTATTCCCAGACGGGAATGTTCACCTATGATCCCTCTTACACATCCACGGCGAGCTGCGATTCCGCGCTGACCTATATCGACGGCGAGGTCGGCATACTGCGTCACGGCGGCTATTCCATCGAGGATCTGGCCGGAAACAGCAGCTTCATGGAGGTGTGTTACCTCCTTCTCCATCATGAGTTGCCCAATCAGGCCGAACTCACGGATTTCGAAAACACGATCACCTATCACTCGATGCTTCATGAACAGATGCGCAATCTGTACGGCGGTTTCCGCCGCGATGCCCATCCCATGGCCGTCATGATTGGCGTGGTTGGTGCGATGTCAGCTTTCTATCATGACTCGACCGACATCAACGATCCGCAGCAACGTCTGATCGCATCCCATCGTCTGATTGCGAAAATGCCGACAATTGCGGCCTGGGCCTACAAATACTCGGTTGGCCAGCCGTTCCTGTATCCGCGCAATGACCTCAGTTATGCAGAGAATTTCTTGCGCATGACATTCGGTGTTCCAGCAGAGGAATATGTTGCAAACCCAGCCGTCGTTGATGCGATGGACAAGATTTTCATTCTTCACGCTGACCACGAACAGAACGCCTCCACGTCGACCGTGCGCCTGGCGGGCTCGTCGGGCGCCAACCCGTTTGCGTGTATAGCTGCCGGTATTGCAACCCTCTGGGGACCAGCGCATGGCGGTGCAAACTCGGCTGTCCTCGAAATGCTGGAGCAGATCGGTGACAAAAAGAACATCCCGGAATTCATCAAACGCGCCAAAGACAAGGACGATCCCTTCCGCCTGATGGGTTTTGGTCATCGTGTGTACAAAAACTATGACCCGCGCGCCGGCGTTCTCAAAAAATCCGCCGATGATGTTCTAGAACTGCTCGGTGCCAAGGACGATCCGTTGCTCGAACTGGCCATGGAGCTCGAAAAAATCGCCCTCGAGGACGAGTATTTCGTGGATCGCAAGCTGTTCCCGAATGTCGATTTCTACTCAGGTATTATTCTGAAGGCGATTGGCTTCCCGACCAGCATGTTCACCGTGTTGTTCGCTCTCGCTCGCTCGGTCGGCTGGATTGCCCAGTGGAAAGAGATGATCGAGGACCCCGATCAGCGAATCGGACGGCCGCGTCAGCTGTTCCTCGGTGCGACGGACCGCGAATACGTTCCTGTCGACAAGCGGTAGCCGTCCAGCGTGACGGACCACAACGACACGCCGTCACACACATCACAGGATCCGGGGCGCATCTCCATTGAAGAGCGCTGGGCGCCGGTGACCGGTAACAGACCAGGAACGGACCTGCCGCCGGCATTCCGTCGTCGTTGGCTGGCCGCTATCATCTCGCTTGCGACCCTGATTGGGATACTGGCGTTGCTCGCCTTCGCCTAGAACATCAAAGAGCTTAGTCGAAGGACGACCCATCCTTTCGGGTGAAGTGCGGTTTGCCGTCTCGAACCGCATTGGCCATGTCAATATCGGGATAGGTCACGTCTTCCTCGACAGGACGGTCTCCCACTTCCAGCACCAGAACATCGGCTTGCGAACGATTGACCAACACATGGCCATTCGGGTTACCTGCTGGAAATCCTGCGGCCATACCAGCCGTGAGCACCGTGTCGCCTTCATCCGTGACCAGCGTCGCCTCACCTTCCAGTACATAGACAAACTCGTCTTGGTGGGTGTGCCAATGGCGCGCTGACGAATTCGCGCCTGGCTCGATCCGCAGCACATTCACACCGTATTTCGTCAACCCGAGGACCGGCGAAAGCCGCGCACGATGACGGCCTTCGGTAATCTGGTCATAAGGTGCCGGATAACGCGAACTGGATTCCAGTGGCAAAGTCGACGGATCAACCGTCATGTCCTTACCTGTTCGTTTGCTGTCGCTCATATCGCTCAGGTCTCGATCAATTCAATCTTGTATCCGTCCGGGTCCTCGATGAACGCGATAACCGTCGTGCCATGCTTCATCGGGCCTGGCGCACGGGGAATGGGAACGCCTTCCTTCTCCAGTGCGCTGCAGGTTGCGTAGATATCGGGTACGCCGACGGCCAGATGACCGAAACCTGACCCATGGGAGTACGGTTCGTCCTGATCCCAATTGTAGGTCAGTTCCAGAACGGTCTCACTCGTTTCGTCGCCGTAACCAATAAACGTATTGGTAAACCGACCACCTTCGAACTCCTTCTGGCGCAGTACTTTCATGCCCAGATGGCGGGTATAGAAGTCGATCGATTTATCCTGATCTTTCACACGAAGCATCGTGTGGAGCAGGCGAAACGCAGATGGGTCAGCCATGGCATGGTCCTCGTTGGGTCAATTGTTGGAACTGTCTTAGCCGGTTCTCCGGGCATCGACAATTGTTCGGATCGCCTGCGCGGCCCGAACGCTTGGCTTGTCGCCGCTACCGGCAATGTCATCCGCAACAGCGCGCGCTTCGCGGCCGATCTCCGCGGCTTTCGCCGGGTCGTTCAGAAGCGCCAGCACCGCCGGGGCGATCAGCTCCGCCCGGCAGCGTGACTGGAGAAACTCGGGAAAAATCTGTTTGTCGGCGACAATATTGACAATCGTGGCGTAGGCAACCTTGATCATGCGACGCGCAATCTCGCCGGTCAGTCGGCCCACCTTATACATCACCACCGTCGGCACACCTGCATAGGCCAGTTCCAGGGTCACCGTCCCGGATGCGGCCAGAGCGAGGTTGGAGGCCGCAAAAGCGTCATAGCGCTCCCCCGCGCCATCCACCACCATCACCTGGCCCGCCCATAGGCGCTCCACATCCGCACGCACATTCGGAGCCGCCGGCACAACAATCTTCAGATCGGGATGCGCCGCCAGAATTATCCGGACAACTTCTGCCGCCACCGGACCATGTCGTCCCACCTCTCCCACTCGCGATCCCGGCAGCAGACAAAGCACGGTCTCGTTCGGATCAATGCCATGACGTTCTCGAAACGCTCTACCGTCACCTCGCGCAACGGAACCTTCGGAAATCGGATGCCCGACAAACGTGCAGTCGAGCCCAGCTTCCGCGAACAGTGGTGCTTCAAACGAGAACAACGCCAGCAAGTGATCAAAATGCTTGCGGAACTTCTTCACCCGCCCCGCACGCCAGGCCCAGATTGTCGGCGCTACGTAATGTACCCGCGGGCAGTCGCGTGACTTCAGTCTCCGGATGACCCCAAACACAAATCCCGGCGAATCAATCGTGACAATGACGTCAGGCCGAGTGGCTGCGATGTCGCGTGCGGTTTTTCGCATGCGTTTTAGAATACGCGGCACGCTGGGCAACACCTCGGTCAGCCCCATGATCGCCAATTCACCATAGGGGAACAGGCTACGCAGACCTGCCGCTTCCATTTCGGGGCCACCAATTCCGGAAACAGTCAGTTCACCACCGTCTCGCAGCGCGGCGATCAATCGCGCACCGATCACATCACCCGACGGCTCACCCGCTATGATGTAGACATGCAGCGGCGCGCTCATGAGGGTGTATTGTAACCTTCAACATAATCCGTCGGACTGATGCCTGTTACGAACAGTTCTTCGGCATCCGCCAGTTTGACGAGCTCATCAAGGTCAAACACGAGCGTTGACCCTGCACCGACGGCAATTCCAGCCAAACCCGCGGCACACGCTGCTTTGATCGTGTCGGTGCCAATGGTCGGCATATCCGCACGCGTTTCCTGACCGGGTTTGGGAAGCTTTACAAGAACACCGCCTTGGCCTTCCCGGCGTAGAGGTCCGCAACGCTCAAGCAATTTTTGCGTGCCTTCGGCAGCTTCGATACCCAGCACGATACCTTGCTGCACGACCACAGCCTGCCCGATATCAAGTTCTCCTGTTGCGCGGAGCACCGATACGCCGTGCGCGATATCCATTTCGATATCATCTGCTGGCTGAAACCCGCCAAACGCCCCCATCGGCGCGGAAAGCTCCATAAGAACATCATCAGCGCCGATCACGCGAAACCCCTCCTCCTCTTCCAGAGTTTGCACGATAGCGCCCAACAAGCCGTCATCACCCTTATTGAGAAGTCCGAGCCCCAGAAACCTGGCGGCGCGCCGATCAGGGCGAAGTTCACGCAAAGTCGGGCGGCGCACAGGGCCAGCCATCACAATCTCTTCAACGCCTTCGCTACGCAAATGATCAAGCGCTGTCCCCGCTGCACCCAGGCGAACCCAGGCATGAGGTGCTGCAGCTATGATATCAGGATCAGCCTGACCTTCGAAGGCGATGACGAAAACGTCACGCCCAGTGGCGCGGCAGGATTCAATAAGATAGCCAGGCAGAGGACCGCCGCCAGCAAGAATTCCTAGTTTAGGCGCCATTGACTGTTTTGGGCTGCAGAATGGCGCGCGATGAATCTTCGCGGACGAAGTTGACGACTTCCATCACGCCTTCGTCTTCAGAATAGAGCTTGATCACGTCTTCCACCCGCTCCTGCATCGTGCCTTCCTGCGCAAAAAGCAGTCGGTAGGCTGTCCGGAGATTGTGAATTTCGTCACGAGAAAAATCGCGGCGGCGCAAGCCGATGAGATTCAACCCGCCCAACCGGGCACGGTCCCCCATCGCTGAACCATAGGGGATCAAATCCTGCTCGATTCCCGACATACCACCAATCATCGCGTGTGCCCCGATGCGGACAAACTGGTGGACGGCAGATAACCCACCGATGATTGCGAAATCCCCAACCTGAACATGTCCTGCGATCGTCGCGTTGTTAGCCAGAATAACGTTGTTCCCGACAATGCAGTCATGCGCGACATGAGCAGCAACCATGAACAGACAATCATCACCAACCTTGGTCAGAAGTCCGCCACCCTCGGTGCCCGGGTTCATAGTAACGTGCTCTCGAATGGTCACCCGTGAACCAACGACCAGTTCGGAGTCTTCCCCACTAAATTTAAGGTCCTGCGG
>JABJAG010000016.1 GCA_018666195.1 Alphaproteobacteria bacterium | reverse complement strand
CAGGACAATAGCACGCCTGAAGCCGCGCCACGCCCTCAGTTTTCAGGGCCGTCGGATTTGAGGCTCAGGGAAAATCCGGCTTCAGCGGGGGTATTGGAGGTTCCTGCAGTGCCTTGCGGGGGATCGTCCTGTGTGGCCGCTGGCTTGCCCCCGAACAGACTTTGCAGCTTGCGGTAGACCGCACGCAGTGCCCGCCAGATTTTCGGCAGCAGCCAGATCATCAGAAGAATGAATGCTCCGAGCAGCACGAGGAATACCACCGGGTGGTGCAGGGCGGCCCAAAGTCCGGCAATCACTGCGATATCTTCCAGAAATGACGCCGTCCAGTTCGTCACCGGCTCGGGAGAGGTATTAATCGCAAGCCGTGTCCCGGCCTTCGTGAAATGGGTTGCCCCGGCCAATGTACCGCCGGCGATGATCGCGGCCAGTTCTGCGCCAGCGCCGACGTCGCCAACCGCGCCCGCAGCCATAACGGCGCCCGCAGGAATACGAATGAAGGTGTGAATGGTGTCCCAGCCGGAATCGACGCCGGGGGTCTTATCTACGAAGAACTCCACGAAATACATGAATCCTGCTGCGCCAATCACGAGCGGATCCATCAAAATGTCCAGATCTGGCGGGAGGTCTATGTTTCCCGTCGCGCCCAGAACGCCGAGGGTGGCGATGGTCGCGTAGAGATTGATACCGCTTGCCCAGGCAACGCCCATCGTCAGTGCGATGGTTTCAACGATTCCCAAATGTGCCTCCCAATATTGTTACTTTTATGTACCAGACTTTGGGAGTGACTCACGCCAATTCAACGTGGCGACATAATCGCCACAATATGGTCGAATTTGAAAACCTGGGGAATCAGGCGGTTTTCGGGGTTTTTCGAAGTCCGGGAAAGAGCCAGAACAGAACCGGATGGTCGCCATCAGCCACTCGTCCGCGGTTCACATCCGCCATCAAGCGCTCTTCATGTACCGGCACCGGGGCCCGTTCGGCTTCACCGATCGCGCACAATTGCGAAAACATGTCGATGGCTTTGGTCCAGTAGGGGTTCTGCGCCACCGCAATGCCATTCAAGCGCGCACTGTCGAGCATCAGGTTGGCCGCCGCACTGGCGACAAGTTCATCACTGCCACGTGTCAGGGCGCGAAGCATGTAACGGATATCAAACAACAGGCCTCGCGGCACGTTGTTGGCACGACCTATCGCACTAAGGTCGCTCGATAAACCTTTGATATCAAATTTATAATCAATATCTTGCGGGAGGCGCGGCAGATCGGCGACCACGTCACCGGGCGCGCCGGCATCTTCCATGACACGCGCGAACACATCATTCACCGCTTCACGGGACAAAACCCAGGCACGATCACGTTCATGGCCATCATTGGTGCCCATGATACGGACTGCCATTGGCTTGAGATCCTGTCGGCTGTCGCAATCGATCGCGTCGTTGATCCGGATTGCAAATGCTGTGATGACGGGACAGGCCGTGGTCGGACGATCTGAGTGTCGCTCACCAGCCAAAACAGCCACCAGTGACATCACGCATAATTCCTGCGTCCGGCGTTCGCCGACCTGCGGAACCAGATCAATCTGGTCGATATAGTTTTGTGCGGGCGAGACGAATACCATGGCTGAAAGCGTAACTCAGGAATCGAAACCCGTCCATAAGGTTAAACGTCACGTATTCTTGCGTTGATGGGCGGAAATGACAGGGAAATTCATGATTGAGATCGAGCGGAAGGTCGTTACAGCCAACGGCATCAAGATTCACTATCGGGAATGCGGCAATGGACCGCCGATGGTTCTGCTCCATGGCTGGCCCCAGACATCTTATGCGTGGCGTAAGGTCATGCAGCGAATGGCGCCATATTATCGCTGCATCGCCCCAGATTTGCGGGGCATGGGAGACACCGACAAGCCGATGAGCGGTTATGATCTGCGCACGATCGCGACAGATATTCATGAGTTCGTCGATGCGCTTGGCCTGAAAAACGTTTACCTGGTCGGAACCGATTGGGGTGGACTTGCCGCCCGGCGGTATTCGCTGGACTGGCCGGGCGAACTGGATCGGCTCTATGTCGTCGATATCGTGCCTCACGATCAGATGATGGCGAATCTGACGCCGGCTTCGGCCCGGGGTGCCTGGCACTTCTTCTGGAATGCCGTACCGGATTTACCGGAGAAACTCGTGGCACATGATGTGCGCCTGTTTCTGCAAACGCTGTTTCGTCCGAAATACTACAATCCGGCTCATATGGATGAGGCGATTGACGAGTATGTGCGCGCGTATTCCAAACCCGGTGCCCTGCGCGGCGGCTTTGCCTATTACAAGGCGCTGTTCGAAGAAAACCCGGCGATTGATCTGGAAAATCCCAAGGAACAGATCACAGACAAAATCCGGCTGCTTTGGGGCAATAACGGCGGGATGGGGGTGTTCGACGTGATGCAGATGTGGAAATCCTGTGCCCCGCACGCTACGGGCCGGGGACTCGATGAATGCGGGCATTATATCCACGAAGAACAGCCTGAAATTCTGGCCGACGAACTTTTGGCGTTCGGCAGGGAATAGGAGCTGCAACTGAGCAGGGGCCTCGCGCCATGAGTGACGTCACAATTGACGGGCTTTCAACCAATGAACTGGTGAGCGTCGTTGAACTGCAGCGCGTGGAACTGAACCGGCTTCTGGGTGAACAGCGACGTCTCAACGATCGCATCGACAAGATGCTGCACATGCAGGAACGCGAACAGGTCCTGCGTCAGCAAATGCAGGTCGCGCTGGATCGTTTGGCGGAACAGAAGTCTCTCACCGGGCAGACGGCCACACCACCGCCGCCACCGCAGCTTGAGGATCGCCTCAACCGGACCGAGCGCAGGTTCAGCGCACTTCAAATGGCGGTCGGGCAACTCATCGACTTTATTGAACGTCGGGAACGCAGCCCGAAACCCGCTGTGCGCGAACCAGACGGCTTTGCATCCGGGTCACCGATTATCTGATATCTGATCATCACCTGACGGCTGAGCGCGTTAGTGCGCCATCAGCACCGGGACTTCAGCATTCGCGAGAATGGCGGCAGTTGCCCCCCCGAAGATCATCTGACGCAGACGGCTTTGGGTGTAACCACCCTTGATCACGAGATCGGCGCCCAATTCGCTCGCCTGGTCCAGAATAATCCTGCCGGCATCGGCTGCTGACCGGCGCCCGGGAATTTCCACCAATTCAGCGGTGACACCGTCGCGACGCAAGTTCGTGATGACGTCTTCTGCTGACGGCCCCGGCACCATGCCGCCTTCGACAGCCAGAACCGTAACCTTCTCGGCTTCCCGCAACAGGAATTTGCCCAAAGCGATTGCGCGGGCGGTTTCGGTGCCGCCATTCCAGCCAATCAGTATGTTCTTCCCGATATGGGTGGGCGAATTCGGCGGCGCGATCAGGATCGGGCGCCCGGATTCAAACAATACCGTCTCCAGCGTGTTCATCGCGGGCGTCATGGCCCCCGGCATCGGACGCCCCACAACAGTCAGATCAAACACTCTGGCGCGTTGCCCGAACACGCCGATGCCCGAAGCTTCGTCTTCAACCCATTGCGCACAAAGCTTGGGCACGCCGTATTCCGGGTCTGGAATGCCGTTGGCGGTTCGGAAGGCTTCAAAATGTTCATGAAGGCGTTCGGCGCGGGAACGTTGTTCTTCTTCGAACTGCTCTTCGGTCCCCGAAAGGGCCGCCGCACCACCTTCAAAACCAACCGCAACAGCGCCGGCAAGGGTGGGGCGAATACATAGACCTTCGATGTAACTGTTATAACGTTTGGCGAACACCAGCGCGGTGTCCAGCACCGAAGTCAGGATGTCACTTTCCTCAAGCGGAACCAGGATCGAACGAAACGGCATAGGGCCTCCCTCCCGTGCTTTTCAGTGCCGCTATACTGCGCTGATGCACCGCAATCCGGCAAGGGATCAAAAGGTTGATGTCAGGCTGTTGCGTCGCCCGATGCGTTCGGGTAATTAGTCGCGCTTCCGAACCGGCGCGGCAGTGGCGGAATTGGTAGACGCGCATCGTTGAGGTCGATGTCCTCGAAAGGGGGTGGAGGTTCAAGTCCTCTCTGCCGCACCATCAGTTCGGAAAACATATCGGGTCACGCGGCAGTGGCGGAATTGGTAGACGCGCTAGCTTCAGGTGCTAGTTCTCGCAAGGGAGTGGAGGTTCAAGTCCTCTCTGCCGCACCACCCGAGGGTTTTACCGACAGGGCGTTTCCACAAGGAGACGCCCT
>JABJAG010000081.1 GCA_018666195.1 Alphaproteobacteria bacterium | reverse complement strand
CAACCGCATGCTCATCCCGCCGTGACGATGACGGCGCCACAGCACGACGGGTTGTCAGCACCGTCCACGGAATGACGGACCGCCGGACATCCACGACCATCGACCAGCGCCCACCAGAAACCTGCTTCCACAATCGCCACCAGTGTCGACCGCGGGACAATTTATTGATCGGAATCAACCGCTCGAGCCGAGGCATCGCATCGTATAGCGGCGCAGCGGCCGCACCGCAGGCAATTGTAAATTGGGCATCCGGGTAGGTCGCAATCAAGTGGTTCACAACACCGGATGCCAGAACGGTATCGCCAATTCGACTTGGGCCTATAAATAGGATTCTCATGATCTGCAGGCTTATACGTGCGCGCGCTGCATCGCACCAAATATTGCATCAAGGCACGCTTGCCTGAATTGAATGTTCATCCCATGTCCCGTTCTTCTGTAAGCTAGACATGTCGGCCACGTGGCGACCGACCGCACGCAAGAAAGGCATCCATGTCCATTAACTTCACGCAGTTGCCCCGCACAATCGTAGAATTCTCAGGGTCGGATCAACGAACTTTTCTGCAGGGATTGATTTCCCAGGATATCGAGAAAGTCTCGGAACTGCGTTCTATGTACGGCGCCTTGCTGACCCCGCAAGGCAAGTATCTGCATGACTTCATTATTCTGCAGGATCAGGCCAACCTGATATTCGATTGTGAGACAGGTCGCGAGGAAGACCTCATCACACGCCTGTCTCGATTCAAACTGCGCGCCGATGTTACGCTCGATCTGCGTCCAGATCTGACGGTCTTTGCTGCGTTTGGTGAAGGGGCTCCGGAAGCATTCGGCCTCGGCCCGGAAGAAGGCGCCTCAACCCGTTTCGATCAGATCATCGCAACCACCGACCCGCGAACAGGCGCACTCGGGTGCCGGCTCATCGGCACGCGGGATTCAATCCTGGAACTGCTCAACACACATGAGGCCACCGAAACGGCGTTTGAGACCTACGATCAACTCAGGATTTCGTTACAGGTACCCGATGGATCACGGGACCTGGAGATCGAAAAATCCATTCTTCTGGAATCCAATATCGATGACCTGAATGGGATCGATTGGGACAAGGGTTGCTACATGGGACAGGAGTTGACGGCACGCACCAAGTATCGTGGGCTGGTCAAACGCGGCCTCCGGGCATTTCAGGCCGACAACAGCGCGGTGAAACCAGGTGACCCGGTGATGGCTGGCGAAAAAACGGTCGGAGACATTCGATCCGCAAGCGGCGGCCTTGTCCTGGCATCTGTGCGGATTGATGCGCTACAGGATGATTCCGCGGATATCCGCGCTGCGGACGCTCCCCTCAATCGCCTTTAGATATATTCATTTCATTCCTTACAGGAATGAATTAGGAAGAGTATAAACTAATTATATCCATTTTTGACATCTGTCATGCATATTATGCATGGATAACCCATTGATAGACATCAAATGCTGACCTATATCGGTTTCATGGAATTTGAAACGAAGCGTAGGAGCAAAACGATGAACACCAATTTCAATGCATCTTCCGAGCAGGATATCCTTCGTCTGGCCGAACAGGAGCGCGGTCTTGCAATTGCGGGCTTCTTCCGCAATCTCTTCACCAAAAGTGACGAACGGGTGACCAGCTACCCCGGCGGAGTTGTTGCCGCTGAATAGCGCAACACCCCCGGAAACAAACGCAAAAAGCCGCGCCCTTCCGGGCGCGGCTTTTCCTATTCAGATAAGCATTTGTCCACCGCAATCAGCGATTCCGGGATTCCACCGCAGCTTGGGCTGCCGCCAGGCGCGCGATCGGCACCCGATAGGGTGAACACGACACATAATCGAGCCCTGCGGTTTCACAGAATTTTACCGATGCCGGATCACCGCCATGCTCCCCGCAGATACCAAGCTTGATATCCGGATTGGTTCGCCGTCCGCGTTCCACGGCAATCGAAACGAGCTCACCAACTCCATCAACATCGATCGAAACAAACGGATCGACATCTACAATTCCCTGCCGCTCATAATCCGAAAGGAACCCGGCCGCATCGTCCCGGCTGATCCCAAATGTTGTCTGGGTCAGGTCATTGGTGCCGAAGCTGAAGAACTCGGCCGTCTCGGCCAGTTCATGCGCACGCAATGCCGCACGTGGCAGTTCGATCATTGTACCGACCTGGTATTCGACCCGCTCGCCCATATCCGCGAACACCTGCTCGGCCACCTGATCGATCTTCTCTTTGAGAATATCGAGTTCGCGCTTGGTTGCCGCCAGCGGAATCATGATCTCTGGCAGCACTCTGGCGCCGTCCTCCTTGAACATTTCAAGCGCGGCCTCAAAGATAGCCTGTGCCTGCATTTCATAGATCTCCGGATAGGTAATCCCCAACCGGCAACCGCGATGCCCCAGCATCGGATTTGATTCATGCAGTTGGACAGCCCGGTCCATCATGACTTTCGGATCCCGCCCCGCCGCCTTTGCGACTTCAGCGATCTCTTCGTCCGACTTCGGCAGGAACTCATGCAACGGCGGGTCAAGCAAACGTATGGTGACAGGAAGACCACCCATAATCCGGAACAACTCTACGAAATCCTGCCTCTGGAATGGCAACAACTCGGCAAGCGCCTCGCGTCGCCCCGTTACATCCTCGGCCAGAATCATGCGACGCACCGCAACGATACGCTCAGGATCGAAGAACATGTGCTCTGTCCGGCACAGGCCGATTCCTTCAGCGCCAAAATCACGGGCCGTCTGCGCATCCAGGGGAGTTTCGGCATTCGTGCGGACCTTCATACGCCGGATCGAATCTGCCCAGGACATCAATGTGGAGAAATCGTCGGACATCTCAGGCTCGATGGTCGGCACTTCGCCTTCGATAACCTCTCCGGTGGCGCCATCGATCGTTAACAAATCACCCGCATGCAACGTGCGCCCGCCAACCCGAACTTCGCCAGCTTCGTAGTCAATGGAGATATCGCCAGCACCGGCCACACAAGGGCGCCCCATGCCGCGCGCCACCACGGCTGCGTGACTAGTCATCCCCCCACGTGTCGTCAGGATACCGCGCGCGGCATGCATGCCGTGAATATCCTCAGGACTTGTTTCAATACGCACCAGAATGACGTTCTCACCCTTCTGGGCAAGGTCCTCGGCCAGATCGGAATTCAGCACAATCTTCCCGGACGCGGCGCCCGGCGAGGCTGGCAACCCGCGACTAAGAACATTCCGCGGTGCTTCAGGATCCAAACGCGGGTGCAACAGCTGATCAAGCTGTCCCGCTTCAACCCGCATGACAGCATCCGATTCCGTGATCAAACCGTCCTTGACCATTTCCACTGCAATCCGGATCGCCGCTGCAGACGTGCGTTTGCCCGAGCGGGTTTGCAGCATGTAAAGCTTGTCCTGCTGCACCGTGAACTCGATGTCCTGCATATCCTTGTAATGCGCCTCGAGAATCTGCCGCACTTCGGCCAATTGGCCGAAGACAACCGGCATGACCTCTTCCATGGCCGAAAGGTCTGAGCCGTTGCGCTCTTTGCCGGCCAGAGTCAGGTGCTGCGGCGTACGAATACCGGCAACCACATCTTCTCCCTGGGCGTTAACCAGATACTCGCCATAGAAAATATTCTCGCCCGTCGACGGGTCGCGCGTGAACGCGACACCGGTTGCACAATCATCGCCCATGTTGCCGAACACCATGGCCTGCACATTGACCGCCGTACCCCATTCGGCCGGAATGCCATGCAAGCGGCGATAGGTCATCGCGCGCTGGTTCATCCAGGACCCGAAGACAGCACCAATGGCCCCCCATAATTGCTCGCGCGGGTCCTGCGGAAACGGCTGTTCAAGCTCCCGCTCAACAATCTCCTTGAAGGCAACAACGATGGCCTGCCAGTCATCGGCTTCAAGATCGGTATCGAGGATCAGGCCGCTGTCGCTCTTGTGCTGTTCGAGCACCTCCTCAAACAGATAGTGATCAACGCCCAGAACCACGTCGCTGTACATCTGAATGAAGCGCCGATAGCTGTCGAAGGCAAACCGCGCATCACCGGATTTTGCAGCCAGACCCTGCACCGTCGTGTCATTGAGACCCAAGTTCAACACAGTATCCATCATGCCGGGCATTGACGCACGAGCACCCGAACGTACGGAGACCAGCAACGGATTCTCAGAATCACCAAACCGCGTTCCAACCTCACGCTCGACCGCAGCCAGCGCCACCTCCACCTGGTCATTCAGATCATCGGGATAGATTTCATCGTGATCGTAGTAATAAGTGCAAAGCTCGGTCGAGATTGTGAAGCCCGGCGGAACGGGGAGTCCCAGATTACTCATCTCTGCAAGGTTGGCGCCTTTACCTCCCAGCAAGTTCCGCATCTCTGCGCTGCCGTCAGAGGCTTCCGCCCCAAATCCGTAAACCCATTTCACTGAGTTCTGCGACATGGACGTTCTCTCAACCTTCGACTTTTGAGAAGTCTGCGACATTGTTCATTACCTCTTGGATACGCGCGAGTAAGCGCAGACGATTCGCTCTCACGGCAGAGTCATCAACGTTAACGGTCACCTGATCAAAAAAATCATCGAGCTGCCCTCGAAGACCCGCCAAAACCTGCATCGAACCTGCAAAATCTTCCTGCATCAAAGCCGCCGCAACAGCAGGCTCTGCAGCATCGAGTTGCACCGCGAGCACAACCTCAACGGAGTCCTGCAGCACGCTGCCGATCTCATAATCATCACCCGAGTAGGTGATCGAGTCTTTCTTTTCTTCTGCCCGAACAATGTTCGATGCTCGCCGGTAGGTGGTCAGCAAGTTCGCACCATCATCGGACATCAGGAATGGGCCCAATGCGCGCACGCGGTCCACTACGCCAACCAGATCAGCTGCATCAGGAAGTGCAAATACAGCACCAATATGATCGTGCCGCGTACCTTCATCGCGCAGATGGGCATTCAGGCGATCCGCGAAGAATTGCAGAAGATCATTGTCGAGGTCGCCGGCCGCGCAATCATGAAGTCGCCGCGCCTCCTCAAATACCTGACGCAAATCCAGGCGAATACGATTTTCCAGCAGGATCCGAATGACCCCCAGTGCAGCGCGTCGCAACGCAAACGGGTCTTTGGAGCCTGTCGGTTTTTCATCGATGCTCCAGAATCCCACCAGCGTATCGAGCTTGTCAGCAAGAGCAACCACAGTGCTGATCGGCGCTGTTGGGCACTGATCTGTGGGCCCAAGCGGCGCGTAGTGCTGCGCAATGGCATCTGCGATGTCATCCGGTTCGTTCTGCGCATGGGCGTAGTAACGCCCCATCACGCCCTGGAGTTCGGGAAACTCCCCAACCATACCGGTCACAAGGTCTGCCTTTGCCAACCGTGCTGCGCGTTCAGCCGCGTCGCGCGAAGCACCATCGACAAATTCCGAAAGCCAGGCAGCAAGTTCGACAACACGAGAAACCTTATCGCCGACACTGCCCAGCTTGGCATGAAAGACGATGCCATCAAGCCCCGACACCCGGTCTTCCAGCGGTGTCTTCAGATCCAGGTCCCAGAAATATTTGGCATCTGACAAACGCGCGCGCAGCACGCGCTCATTGCCCGACACGATGGCTTCGGGGTGTTCGGTTTCAACATTCGAGACAAATGCGAATTTGGGACGCAGGCCGCCTGTCCCATCACTGATGGCAAAATACTTCTGATGCTCGCGCATGGATGTCGTCAGGACTTCGCGCGGCAATTCCATGAAGTCCGAATCGATGGTGCCCAGCAGTACTGTCGGCCATTCGACAAGTCCGCAGACTTCCCGATACAGCGCGTCATCCTCCGGCACCTCCAGAGAATTCGTCGCACACATATCGGCCATCTGGGTCCGAATGCTTTGCTGACGTTCTGCATCATCCACAAGAACACGTCCGGCGCGAAGTTTCTCCGTATAGTCAGAGAAATCTGACACCGAAAACTCGTCCGGTGCCATGAATCGGTGACCGCATGTCCTGTCGGAGAATACGAGTTCGCCATCTCCCGTATCGATCGAACCAGCAAGTGCTGCTCCATCGAACACGGCCAGTATGCCATGCAACGGGCGCACCCAACGAAACGTCGTTGCAGACCAGCGCATGGATTTCGGCCATGACAAATTCAATGTCACATCACGCACAATCCCGGACAGGACATCACGGGACAAACCGCCCCCTTCGGTCCAGCGCGCGACATAGAAGGTGCCCTTCTTGTCTTCGTGAGTTTCGCATTGTTCGATGGTCACCGGTACCGAGCCGAGAAACCCTGCGAGTGCTTTCTCAGGTGCGTCTGTGCGTGGGCCCTTACGTTCGATCTCGCGCGGTGGTTGGCTGACCGGCACATCGGAGATTTGCAGCACAAGCCGACGTGGCGTGGCGTAAGAGGATATCTTTTCAAAATCGAGATTGGCCTCTTTCAGCGCCGCTTCGAACAAACGCACCAATTCATCAGCAGCGCGGCGCTGCATGCGAGCGGGAATTTCCTCCGAACGGTATTCAACAAGCAACTCAGGCATCGGTTGCTCCATCGGCCCGCGACCCCAACCAGGTTTCACAACACGCCTTGGCAAGGTCGCGTACGCGCAGGATATACGCTTGACGCTCTGTCACCGAAATGACCCCCCGCGCGTCGAGCAAATTAAATGTGTGACTGGCCTTGATGCACTGGTCATAGGCCGGCAGCGCGAGCTTCGCCCCAATCAGTGACTGGCACTCACTCTCGGCATCGGTGAAATGCCGGAACAGTGCCTCGGTATTGGCATGCTCAAAATTGAACGCGCTGAATTCTTTTTCAGCCTGCAAAAAGACATCACCGTATTTGGTGCCCGCGCCATTGAAATCGAGGTCGTAGACATTCTCCACGCCCTGGACGTACATGGCCAGACGCTCCAAACCGTAGGTCAGTTCAACGGCAACGGGGTCGCAATCAAAACCGCCCACTTGCTGGAAATAGGTAAACTGGCTGACTTCCATGCCATCACACCAGACTTCCCAGCCCAGGCCCCAGGCACCCAGTGTGGGGCTTTCCCAGTCGTCCTCAACAAAGCGAATGTCATGGGCCTGCGCATCAATACCAAGTGCAGCCAGACTCTCGAGATAGAGCTCCTGACTGTTCGCTGGTGACGGCTTCAGGATCACCTGAAACTGGTAGTAATGCTGCAATCGGTTGGGGTTCTCGCCATATCGACCATCGGTCGGACGACGGGACGGCTGAACATATGCCGCTTTCCAGGGGTCGGGACCCAACGCACGCAATGTGGTGGCCGGATGGAACGTGCCCGCACCCACTTCCATGTCATAGGGTTGCAGGATCACACAGCCGCGGTCCGCCCAGAACCTCTGCAAGGTGAGGATCAGGTCCTGAAAACTCTGCGGCGACGCCGCCGAGCTAGCCGCATCGGGTTTCAAGTTCGCCATTGCCTGTTTTTCGTGGTGTCCGGGTGCCTGTCGGCGCGGGGAAAATAGAAGTGCCTCTATGCAGGGTCAAGCAATCCAACCCTATCATTCAGCTACTTATCCTGATTCTTCCCACCGCGGACCACGAAAGTGTCAGATTCCGCATCATACTCTGTATCGAAAGCCTTGGAATTATCCTCGGACTTCACTTTCGGATTTGCCTGTGCGGCGGGTCGAACAGCCGTCCTTTGACCGATAAATCGGAACAGCACCAGCACCGCCGCAACGACCACGATAAGTACAACCAGCTTCGTTAAAGAAAATCCAAACATCGCAAATTGCCCCTTTCTACAAGCCGAACCGGGCCCAGATGGCTCGTTCTTCGAGGGCCGTGATCGCCTGCTCCGGGAGCGCGCTCAGGGCTTCGCCGGTTGATGACGCAATGCTGGTGCGCCCGAGAAGCGAACGAACCATGGATTTCTTCGCGTCAATTGAGACCATGCGAACATCCTCACCATATTTCTCGCGAAGTATACTCCGTACGTCCCCCAGACCATCGGCAAGCCCAAGTTCAACAGCGCGCGCGCCGGTCCAGAAGGCTCCGGAGAACAGTTCTTCGGAACTGATATCAATCCGCGAGCCCCGGCGCGCGCCGACATAGGCTTTGAATTGATCATGAATGTCGCCCTGCAACTCTTTGAGACGCGCAACATCTTCCGGCTTTTCGGCCAGGAAAGGGTCAAGAATGGCCTTGCTCTCACCCGCGGTGTGGACACGACGTTCGATACCATGCCGTTCGATCAGTTCCTGAAAACCGAAGCCGGACGAGACCACCCCGATCGAACCAATAATCGACGCCGCGTTCACAAAAATCTCGTCGGCAGCGCATGCCAGCCAGTACCCGCCGGACGCAGCGACATCCTCAGCGAACGCCAGCACCGGTACATCCTTTTCTTCGGCAAGCACGCGAATGCGGCTCGCGATGAGCGCAGACTGCACCGGAGACCCTCCGGGGGAGTTCACAACAAGCGCGAGGGCCGTAAGGCGCTTCAATTTGAAGGCCCGCTCGATCCGGGCTGCCTGAGACTGAATGTTGAGCATCGACCCGCGGAACCGCGAAGCGGATGCAGCAATGGCCCCGTCGAGTCGAAGGACGGCGACCACGGGAGATTTTTTGCGAGAAAAAGGGCGTTTCCAGTTCATT
>JABJAG010000080.1 GCA_018666195.1 Alphaproteobacteria bacterium | reverse complement strand
TACAGCGTTCGATGCTGAAGCTATCGAGAATACGGCGCACGGGGTCTCGGATATCTGCAAAGGGGAAAGCCTCGCGTGACAGTGTTCCAGCGCCACTGATTTTGACGCTGACGTTCTCGAATTCGGCCAGAGCCAGCAGATTTGGCAGTTCGGCCCAGCCATCGGTGGGGGCAGGCGGGTGAAAGGGTTGGACGAGACCCATATGATCGATCACCAGCGAGACATCGGGGAATTGCGCGGCAAGGCTGGCGACCTGTGCGTGTCGCTGGGTGCAATAGACGTTCACCGGTACATCGTGATGTCTGGCGGCTTCGAGGAGGCGAGCGATGCCAGCTTCTCCAGCGTCATCGGAAATACCATGAGCAAGCAGCAGGCGAATCCCGACGGTGCCGTCCTTCGCCACCCAATCCGCTATCTTGTCCCCGACTGCGGGATCGGCCGCGTCGAAGGGCGTGACAAGCCCAAACCGGCCAGGATATTTGGCGTGGACTTCGAGGGCGAAACTCGGGTCATAGCGATACATGGTGTAGGCCGAGACGAGGATTGCGCCGTCGACGCCAACCGTATCCATCGCCGCCACCATCTCTTCGCCATTGGCAGAAGGCGGTCCGGTGAGCACGGCGGCCCACGGTCGTTCCGGGTGATCGACCTCGTAGGCGTGCACCTGTGCATCGATAATGGGCATTTTGTCGTCTGGCATGGCGTCGTCTCCTCTGCTGTTTCAGCGGTCTCGACGGAGATCCTGCAGGATGGCCTGTGTCGTGAAATCAGAAATTCGATGATCAGCGTGACTTTCGTCGATCAGGACCTCGAAACGTCCGCCATTTCTGTTTTTGCTGACAGTATTCTGGACTTCGCTTTTGTAGAGGTCGCTGCGAATACCATTGAAGCAGCAACGGTCGTAGCGATTGAAAACCTGAACCTGCGCGCGCTTGGCACCGGACGCGCCCAGTACGAACATTTCAAGATGGTTCGCGACCGTCATCAATGGCGGATAGGACGGAGGGCTATCGGGCAGGATTTCCTGCCCTCGTCGCATGAAGTTCGGGTAGACCCCCGCAATGGGATAGCTACGTTCGATGTCCGGGATAACCGCCGCGGACAGCATGGTAAGAAACCCGCCCATCGAGAACCCCGCCATATCCACCGATTTGTAACCATGATTACGTCGCGCATAGGCCAGCGCGCCGACGATCGGATCCAGATGATATTTCAAGGGCCGCTCAAAGTGCGACATCTGATGAAAGATATTCGACTTTCGGGACCGACGTGCCGCCGGAAGCACGCCGTCCTGATCGGAGTCCACAAACGCCAATGTGCCGCCATGGCCTAAGGCATTGATGGCGAGAACATCGTACCCGTCGGCCAGCAGCGCGCTGAGGAAATCTGACATACGGTCAATGGGGTCTCCGAAACCATGATGGTAGATCACCAGCCGGTTTTGAGGGTTTGGTGATCGCGCCAGATACGGCCAGGAACTCAGTCCAAGACCCAGATCGAAAATCAGTTTTGATAGCTTTGTGCCGTCAGGCAGGTCACCGAGAAACATATCCTGGGTATCGGTTTCGACTTTTGTCGGTGCCACAGTGTCCGGGTAACCGTCATCGCCCCAGATCACTTTGATCAATCTCGATCTTGTGCCTTCCGGGTTATCGATCACTTCGGGTCGAATGAGGCTGGCGACATTCGTCTTGCGAAGCTCGGGATCAATGCTCTCGTACAAATACGAATCCGGGGCTTTCAGTCGTCTGTACACCACCCGGGTCGGATCATAGTGATGGATGGCAATCTCGACGATGCCCGCCAATATCGCGAAACTCAGGACGGTGAGCAGCACACGTCGCCAGAACTTCTTGGACTGCAGAATGGTTTTCATATGTGTCAGGACCCAACCGAAATTCGAGATGCGAGTGTATCCCGGATAACGGAAAACCTGAATGACGCCGCGTGTCAGGTTTTGCTGACAGACTCTTTCTTGGTGTATTTCGCCGGACGGGTCACGGTTCGGTTCATCTCGCCCATGATGAGCTGATCGAAGACCGTTCCGACGTTTTTCATGCGGGCGACGTATCTTTCCCGCTCGAAAAGCCGCAGCCGTATCAGCTTTATGATGTCGTCGTGCTTTCCCTGACGGATATCGAGAACGGCGCGCTGAATACGGCGGTCGGTCATGTTGCCGCGCTTGATCTCTTCGCAGACGAGCAGCACCTGGGCTTCAAAAATCGTGTCTTCAACATGCCAGTCTTTGCGGTCGTCTTCGGGATTTTCCGCGACCCATTCGCGGATCATCGTTGCGCAATCCGCGTGGAATTTTTGCGGGTCGATCGGCGGATTTGAGTCAGACAGGTCAGCCATGGTTTCGGGGGGTTCGAGATTTATCGATTTCCCCGATTTACCATGTGATTATAAACACTTGGTGAATATTCTAGGTCTGTGCGTCGTGGATGGCCCGCCAGATCCGATCCGGGGTCGCGGGCATCTCCAGATCGGTGACGCCAACCTCTGACAACGCATTCATCAAGGCGTTCATCAGAGCCGGCATCGCGCCGACGGTCCCGGCTTCGCCCGCCCCTTTGACGCCAAGGGGGTTGCGCGCGGTGGGCACCTCGTTGGCAGCGATGTCGATGGGCCCGAAATTATCGGCCCGGGGCATCGCGTAATCCATGAAGGAGCCCGAGAGCAATTGCCCGGATTTCGGGTCATAGGCGACCTGTTCCATCAGAATCTGGCCGACGCCCTGCGCCACACCGCCATGGATCTGCCCTTTGACGATGGTCGGGTTGATCATCACGCCCACATCGTCGACCACGTTGTAATTGACGATCTCGACGGTGCCTGTGTCCGGGTCGATCTCAACCTCGCAGACATGACTGCCATTGGGATAGGTGTCGTCTTCAGGCGCGAAGGTCGCGGTCTCGATCAGGCCCGGTTCGACGCCTTTGGGCAGTTTGGCGGGCAGGAACGAGGCTTTTGCGACGTCTTTCAGGCTGATTTCGCTGTCTGTGCCGGAAACCCGGAACACGCCATCGCTGAATTCTATATCGGCTTCGCTGGCTTCGAGTTGATGGGCCGCGACCTTGCGCGCCTTCTCCTCAATCTTTCCCGCCGCGTTGTGCAGGGCCGAGCCGCCGATCACGGTGGAGCGCGATCCCATGGTGCCGATGCCAAAGGCCACCCGGTCGGTGTCCCCGTCGATCACGCGGATATCCTCGGATTCAAGCCCCAGCCGATCGCTGATGATCTGCTTGTAGACGGTCTCGTGACCCTGTCCCTGGCTTTTGGTGCCCATCAGGATGGTCACGGTGCCGTCGGTGGAAAAGCGCACCTCGGAAAAATCGGGCGAGGGTGAAGCCGAGCGCTCAATCGGATTGGCAATACCGATGCCCCGCAGCATCCCGCGCGAGCTGGCTTCGGCCTTGCGGGCTTCAAACCCGGCATAGTCGGCCATTTTCAGAGCTTCGGTCTGGTTGGCAAGGAACTCACCACAGTCATAGGTCAGCCCCAGCGCGTTCTTCACAGGCATGTCTTCGGGCGCGATCATGTTGCGGGCCCGCAACTCGGCGGGGTCGATTCCCAGTTCCCGCGCGGCTTCATCAAACATCCGCTCGATCACATAGGTGGCTTCGGGACGTCCTGCGCCACGATAGGGCGCGGTCGGGCTGGTGTTCGAATGCACACTGGTCACGGCCACATGCGCGGCGGGCACGTTGTAGACCCCGATCAGGGTGCCAACATTGGAGAAGACCGAAAGCAGGTTTCGGATCGCCGAGAGATAGGCCCCGATATTGGCGATGGTCCGCACGCGCAGCCCGACGATCCTGCCGTCGGCATCGAAGGCCAGTTCCGCGTCGGTCACATTGTCCCGGCCGTGTTCGTCGCTCTGGATCGCCTCGCTGCGTTCCGAGGACCATTTGACCGGTCGTCCGACCTTGCGCGCCGCCCAGAGGGTCAGGCGATGCTCGATATACTGCCAGCCCTTGGTACCGAACCCGCCACCCACATCGCGGGAGACGACACGGATGTTCTGCTCGGGAATTTTGAAGACTTTCTCGGCCAGCACCTGACGCACGCGATGGGGATACTGCACATCGGCATGCAGGGTATAGCGGTCCTCGCGGGGGTCGTAATCGCCGATGGCACCGCGCGGTTCCATGTAATTGGCAAACACCCGGCTGATCACGAACCGGCGCTTGGTCACATGGGCCGCGCTGGCGAGCGCGGCATCGGCAGCATCTGCATTGCCGGACTGAAACAGGCCGACGATGTTGTCCGGGGCGTCGTCCCAAATGACCGCGGCATCGCTATCAAGGGTCGTGGCGGTGTCCGTGATCGATGGGCGGGTGTCAAAATCCACGTCGATGAGTTCGGCAGCGTCGCGCGCCTGATGCAGCGTTTCCGCGACGACCATCGCCACCGGGTCGCCGACATACCGCACACGGTCAAGCGCGAGGGGCGGCTGGGGGCGATACTTCATGGGCGCGCCATCAGGACGTTTCCATTTCGCTGGCATACCGGGATAGCCCAAACCATCCGCCGCAACATCGTCACCGGTAAAGATACCGAGGACACCGGGTGATGCCTTGGCCGCCGCCACATCAATCGATTTGATGTCAGCATGGGCGTGGGGTGAGCGCAGGAAGAAGGCATAGCTCTGGCCCGGCAGATTGACGTCATTGACGTAGAGGCCGCGGCCGGTCAGCAGCCGCGGATCTTCTTCACGCCGGACGCTTTGTCCGATACCAAACTTGCCCATGGGTTTTCCTCGATATGTGTTTACTGGCGAGGGGTGTTGCCATCACCTTGGGCAACGTTCCCGCCGTTTTCCGAATAAGATACTTTCGTTGCCAGAATATTGGCGAGTGCGCCTTCGGTGTTCAATAGGTCGTAATTAACGGCGATGGTGTTATTGCCGCCAATATTGGCTCCGGGGAAAGTGCCGCTGATGATGTTGCCATTCACGATGCTACCGGTTTCCTCGTTGGTGGCCAGCGCATCGGTGCTGTCGAACAGATTTTGAATCAACGGGAAGTTCGCGCTGCCGCCTGCAAACCCGGTGGCGGTGGTGAGTTGGATGTTGCCGCTGGTCGTCTGGTTGCCGAAATCGACCGTGAAGGTCACCTGATACGAACCTGCAACACCGGTTCCCGCAATCGCAAAACTGCCACCAGTGAATGTGAACACACCAGTGTCGAGCGCGCGGAGGGCATCGAGTGAAGAGATGCCATCGGCAAAGGATTGTTGCTGTTCACTCGCCTGAATTTGCGCGGCTGCCTGACTTGCCTGAATGGCCTGGGCGTTGAATTGCCCCAGCGCGGATCCGGCGGACGCACCCAGATTCTGGCCACTGCGTTGCAGGACAGATGCGCTGCCGCCTGCGCCAACAGCGCGTTGGGGCGCGCCTGATGCCTGACGTCCCTGAGCAGGGCTGGCGGCGGCTTGTCCCGGGCGGTTCGGGTTTTGACTGGCGGGCTGGGGACCGCCCCCCAATGGTCCCGTGATCTGCTGAATGGCGTCTGCCGAAAAGCGGACCGGCAGTGTGGGGATTGCACCTGCGCCATTGATGGTTGTGCCGAAACCCGGACGTGTGATTTCCACGGACTGCCCGGCATTGTCGACGACAATCCGCGCGGCCTGTTCCTCGGCATTGTTATCGGGACCCGGACCCAGAAGAACCACCTGGCTCGAAAGTCCGTTGACCACGCCGGCCGCGCTTGTGCCCCGGATACCGATTGTTCCCGTCGGAAGTTTTACCGACATCCTGTCCGGCTGCGCCTTGGCGACCTGACCCGAGACAAAGCGGAAGGTGCCTTTCAGAATCCGTGCCGTAACTTCGCCTGCACCCGTCGAGGGGTCATAGACGAAGGTGTCGATGGTCATCGCGGAGGAATGGCCAATCGTGAAGATGGTTTCATCGAGCAACATGATTTGCAGGCCGCTCTCGGGACCGGTTTCGATCTCGTCACCCAAAAAGATCACATCGCCGCTGGAGATGTCGCGACCGATGACGTCGCTCAGAGCGCCCTGCGGACGATCCGTGGCTGAGGCCAGCAGGACATTCCCGCGAACGGCGGCGGCCACACCGGCCTGTTCGGGTGCGGCATGGGCGCTGACACCTGTGAGGATAAGCGAAGCGGATAGTGCGAACGCGTAGCAGGATGCGGTGCGAATGGAAACGCGCGGGAAATTACTCATTCTAGAACTCGGTGTTGAGTGCGATTCTGCCCTTGTCGGTCAGTTTGCAAACGAGCCAGTCCGGCTTGATGGGGTTGTCGAACCAGGGTTCGGCAAAACCGTGTCGGATGCAGCTTTTGATCGTGCGATCGTTGACCTTCTGGCCATCTCGATCAAACAGGGGAAGTTTGCCACCGGGCTGCACAAGCCCGCGCGCCAGCCAATCCCGTTGGGCACCGCTGAGCGCACCGCGCGGTTTGGCCTTGCGGTCACCACGTGGACGATGTGGTTGCAGTGCGACCACGTTGTTTCCGTCTGCAAATTTTCTGCTGACCGGCATTGTGCCCCCTTAGACCCCCCACGAAGTCCGGCCATCTTGCCATTCTTCGAAGTGCCGGATCGTAGTGTAGAATGGGACTCACGCCAAGCACCCCTCACAAGAAGGCCAGAAGTGAGCAATTCCAAGCCTCAGCAAACCGCCAGCATGATTTATGTGACCTGTGGGTCTCTGGATCAGGCCCGCGATATCGCCCGAACGGTCGTCGGAGAACACCTGGCGGCCTGTGGGAACATCGTCGATGGCATGCGCTCGATCTATCGCTGGGAAGGCCGGGTGGAGGAGGGCGACGAGGTGCTTTTGATTCTGAAAACCCGGCGTGGTCTCGTGGATGCTCTCAGTGCGCGGGTGAAGGAACTGCACAGCTTTGATGTGCCTTGCGTGGTCGAAATTCCGCTGGGGGCCGGCAATGCGGACTATTTTGAGTGGATCGCGGATGAAACGGCTGACGGTAAGGACCAGGAATAAAACCGGATCGGTGCACGCCGCAAGGCAATGCGCCGATTTTGCTGTTGCTGTGGGGTAACCAAAGACGTCATGCCCGGACTTGATCCGGGCAACTCACCACAGACCGAGACGAGATACCCGGATCAAGTCCGGGTAAGACGAATTGTGAAATAGGAGTGTCATTGCGAGGGTCGAAGGCCTGCGGCAATCCAGTGTGGATGTGAGCCGAAGAGTGGATTGCGTCGTCGCGCCGCGCCTCCCAATGACGGACAAAGGGTTGGGATTGGCCCGTTCGCCGACCATTTGTTATAGTGAGCACCAACAATACACATTCACAGAAACGCAGGAAGAACCCATGAGCGACAAGGTTTGGAAGATTTATCTCTCGGGCGAAATTCATTCGGACTGGCGTGAGCAGATCATGAACGGCTGTGCGGAAGCCGGGCTGCCGGTCCAGTTCGCGGGACCGATCACCGAGCATGACGATTCCGATGATTGTGGCGTGGCCGTTTTCGGCGCCGAGCCGGACAAGTTCTGGCACGACCATCGTGGTGCGCTGCTCAACTCTGTGCGCACGGGCACGTTGATTGATGAAGCCGATGTGGTCGTCGTGCGCTTTGGTGAGAAGTACAAGCAGTGGAACGCGGCCTTTGATGCCGGCTACGCCGCGGCCAAGGGGAAGGCGATGATCACGCTGCACCCGGAAGCCCATGACCATGCGCTAAAGGAAGTGGATTCGGCCGCCAAGGGCGTGGCCCGCGAGCCCTATCAGGTGGTGCAGGCACTGGCTTATGCCATCAAGGGCGCCATGCCCCAGCAATGGTATCAGGCCGAGGCTGCTGAATAGGCAGTTTCCAAATTCTGATTTGAACGAGCCGCGTTTCCGAAAGGTAGCGCGGCTTTTTCGTTTCTAGTCCCCGGCCTTTGCCGTCGCATATCCCAACGCCTGATCCAGATCGGCGAGGAGGTCGTCGATGGTTTCCAGGCCCACTGAAATCCGGATCACGTCCGGGCCAGCGCCTGAGGCGATCTGTTGGTCTTCGGTGAGTTGGCGGTGGGTCGTTGAGGCGGGGTGGATGATCAGTGAGCGGGTGTCGCCCAGATTGGCCAGATGGGAGAGCAGTTCGACGCTTTCCACCACCTTCACGCCCGCTTCGTAGCCACCTTTCACGCCGAAGGTGAAGACTGAGCCCGGACCCTTGGGCAGGTACTTCTGTGCGAGTTCGCGATAGGGGCTGGATTTCAGGCCCGCATAGGAAACCCACGCGACGGCGGGATGGCCTTCGAGGAATTCCGCCACCGCCTGTGCGTTCTGCAGATGCCGGTCCATGCGGACGGGCAGGCTTTCGATGCCGGTGATGATGTTGAAGGCGTTCTGAGGGGCAAGTGTCGGGCCGAGATCGCGGAGTGCGACGGCCTTGGCTTTGGTCGAGAACCCGAAATCCCCAAAGGTCTCGTAGAAGGTGAGGCCGTGATAGGCCGGGTCAGGTTCGGTCATGGATGGGAACTTGTCGTTCTGGGCCCAGTCGAATTTGCCGCTTTCCACCACGATGCCACCCATGGAGGTGCCGTGGCCGCCAAGGAACTTGGTCATGGAATGGGTGATCAGATCGGCACCCCAATCGAAGGGTCGGCAGAGATACGGGGTCGCCATGGTGTTGTCGACGATCAGTGGGATGCCGGCATCCCTGGCGATGGCGGCAACCGGTTCCAGATCGATGATGATGCCACCGGGGTTGGCGAGAACTTCGAGAAAGATCGCCTTGGTGTTTTCATCGATGGCGTCGCGGAAGTTTTCCGGATCAGCGGGATCGACAAAATTCACGTTCCAGCCGAACTTCTTGAAGGCATGTGAAAACTGCGTGATCGACCCACCATACAAATTGCGCGATGCAACGAAATTGTCGCCCGGGTTCATGAGCACATACATGGCAAGCATCTGCGCGGCATGGCCGGTGGAGCACGCCACTGCGGCGCGCCCGTTTTCCAGCGCTGCGACTTTTTCTTCCAGTGCCGAGACGGTCGGGTTGGTCAGGCGGGAATAGATGTAGCCGAAGGTCTGCAGATTGAAGAGCGAGGCCGCATGGTCGGCGTCGTCAAACACATAGGCCGTCGTCTGATAGATCGGCACGTTGCGCGCGCCGGTTTTTTCGTCCGGAGCTGCGCCGGCATGGATGGCCAGGGTTTCAAAACCTGGTGGGCGTGGGTCGTTGTTGTCGGTCATGTTCTTCGTGTCCCGTCTGGCTCATCCTTCGTCAGGCTCAGGATGAGGTGTGACTTTCGGCTTTGCTTTATCTCGTCATGCCCGTTTTTGTGTTTCCGCCAACGCGCAAGCGCGAGGGCGGGCGCGGGCATGACGAAGGCTGGGGTCTTCTCGTTGTCTAGGCCCGTATCTGCCGGGATCGGCGTGAGGTGATGACTTTGGTGTTGATGCCACTCCAGCCGAGTTCGCCTGACAGGCGGGCGAATTCGATTTTCGGGCAGCGATCCATGATCACGGTCAGGCCCGCGTCTTCGGCTTTCTTTGCCGCTTCGTCATGGCGCACGGTGAGTTGCATCCAGATAACTTTCGCACCGATCTCGATGGCCTCATCGACCACCGGCGGGACGCGTTCGGAGCGCTGGAAGATATCCACCATATCCACGGGCACGGTGATGTCTTTCAGGCTGGCGACAACTTCTTCACCCAGCAGGGTCTGACCCGCCGAGCCGGGGTTCACCGGGATCACCCGGAAACCCTTGTCCTGCATGTATTTCATGGCGAAGTAGCTGGGGCGGTTCCAGTTGGTGCTGGCACCGACCATGGCGACCGTATTCACATCTCGCAGGATGCGGCGGATCTGCCAGTCGGGGTAGTACAATTCACTCATGTGCTTTGTTCCTGGAGTTTCATGTCAGGCCGCGTTCTGAAGACGGGGCAGTTCGATTGCCGGGCAGCGATCCATGATCACAGTGGCGCCGGCAGCCTCGGCCTTGGCGGCGTATTCCTCGTTGATGACTTTCAGCTGCATCCAGATATAGGGCACGCCGAGCGCGATGGCTTCATCGACCACGGGAGGGACCTTCCAGGGCAAGCGGAAGATATCGACCATATCGACTTTTTCGGGCAGGTCGGAGACGGTGGCGTAAACTTTCTCGCCGTGGATTTCCTGACCCACTGCGTCGGGATTGACCGGGTAGACCTTGTAGCCTTCGTTCTGCAGATAGCGCATGACCCGCCAGCTGGCCCGGGTCTCACCGCGCGGACTGGCGCCCACCAGGGCGATGGTCTTCACATCGCCAAAAAGTTTGTTCAGCAATTCATCGGAGTAGGAAAAATCACTCATGGATCAGGTGTCCTCGTCGCGCGCATTCTGGTCCCATTCGGGGTCGCGTTTCTCGACAAAGGCATCGATGCCTTCTGCCGCATCCCGATCCATCATGTTGCGGGCCATTTCTGCCCCGGCGAGGGCGTAGGCATCTGTCACGCCCATTTCGAGCTGCTTGTAGAACGCGGTCTTGCCGAGCGCCAATGCATAGGCGCTTTTGTTCGCGAGCTTGCGGGCGAGGGCGTCGACTTCGGCGTCGAGCTGGTCGTCAGGAACGGCTGAATTGATAAGACCGATTTCCGCGGCGCGCTCTGCGCTGACGAAATCACCGGTAAGCAGCAGGTCCATGGCGTGTTTGCGCGAAAGAGAGCGGCCCACGGCAACACCCGGGGTGGAACAGAACAGGCCGACATTGATGCCCGACGTTGCAAAGCGGGCGGATTGCCCGGCAACGGCCAGATCGCAAGTCGCGACAAGCTGACACCCGGCGGCAGTGGCCAGACCATCAATCCGCGCAATCACCGGCTGGGGCAGGCGCAGGACCGACAGCATCATTTTCGTGCAGGTCGCAAACAGGGTCTGCTGGTATTCGAGACTGTAATTGGCCCGCATCTGTTTGAGATTGTGGCCCGCACAGAAGGCACGGTTGTCACCTGCCAGTACGACAACTCTTACGCTGCGATCATCGGCGATGGCATCAAGTTCGTGTTGGAGTGCAGCCAGCATGCCTTCCGAGAGGGCATTCATCTCTTTGGGTCGATTGAATGTCAGGGTGGTGACCCCGTCATCATCGTGACGCAACAAGAAGGGTGGTTCTTGCGTATCGGACGGTTTTTCAAGGGTTTGCGTGCTGCTCATGCCGGGTTCCGTTTCTTTTGACGGGGGATTATAGCCCGTGAGGCGGTTCTCGCGAAGGGAGGCCGGATCACGCTGGTTGTCATTGCGAGGGCCGAAGGTGTTAATGCGAGGGTCGAAGGCCCGTGGCTATCCAGAGCTGCGCCGTGCAGGCGTCTGGAACGCTTCGTCGTGCTGTTCTTCGCATGGTGAACTGAGGATCATGTCCGGGTTCGATGGAGAGGAGAGAAGGCCTTTCCGAACCAGTGCGGTACTATAATACCGTTTGTGTAAGCCTATGCGTTTCCATGCATTTTTCGGTTTGACATCCCATTTGGGCTGCCATAAAAACCTCCAGCCGCTGCCCGAGCGTTTGCGCTCTGGTGGCGGTGACTTGTTCGTGCAACGACGCCGGGCAAAGAATTAGCAAGAGAAGGTGGCGCAGGCCATGAAGACATATTCCGCAAAACCCAGCGAGGTTGAAGCCAAGTGGTGGATTATCGACGCTGAAGGTGTGGTTCTCGGACGGATGGCATCGATTATCGCCATGCGCCTCCGCGGCAAGCACAAAGCCATGTACACGCCCAACATTGATTGTGGCGACCATGTTGTTGTGATCAACGCTGACAAGGTCCACCTGACCGGTAAGAAGCGCTCGGACAAGCTGTATCACTGGCACACCGGTTATCCGGGTGGCATTCGCAGCCGTACCGCCGCCAACTATCTGGACGGTCCGAAGTCCGACACGGTTGTGCGCAAGGCTGTCGAGCGCATGCTGCCGAAGACCAAGATGGGTCGTGCGCAGTACGGCAAACTGAAAGTTTATGCCGGTAGCGAGCATCCGCACGAGGCACAGCAGCCCGAGGTCCTCGACCTTGCGGCCATGAACGACAAAAACAAGAGGGGTGCTGCGGCATGACCGACGAAACCCAAGCCACGGATCAGGCACCTGCCGAGGGCGGCGCGATTGCAGCGGCCGCGGCAGCACTGGCAGATGTGGCCGGACAGGCTGCTGTCGAAGTTCAGGTTGAGCCGAAAATCGACGAGTTGGGCCGCACCTATGCGACCGGCAAACGTAAGGACGCGGTGGCCCGTGTCTGGATCAAGCCGGGCAATGGCCAGCTGACCGTTAATGGTCGTTCGGGCGAGACGTATTTCGCACGTCCGGTTCTGCGGATGGTGCTTTCGCAGCCCTTCCAGGTCACCGATCGGATTGGCCAGTACGATATTGTCTGCACGGTTGCAGGCGGCGGGCTTTCGGGCCAGGCCGGCGCGGTGCGTCACGGTATCTCCAAGGCATTGATGCTGCGGGAACCGGAGCTTCGCGGCATCCTCAAGAAGGTCGGCATGCTGACCCGTGATTCGCGCGTTGTTGAGCGTAAGAAATACGGTCGCGCCAAGGCCCGACGCAGCTTCCAGTTCTCGAAGCGCTAATCGTTCTCGATCCTGTTATCGAGTTTGGAAAGAGCGCGTCTGGGACGCGCTCTTTTCGTATCTGAACCTTGTTCGTATTTGAAATATGAATCTAAACCGGTGATGTCATGACAACGAAGGTCTTCATCGATGGCGAGGCGGGAACGACCGGCCTCCAGATCCAGGAACGGCTCGCCCCACGCGCCGATATCTCGCTCATCCAGTTGGGTGAGGATGCCCGCAAGGATGCGTCGGCGCGACGTGATGCTCTGAACGCTGCTGATGTGGCGATCCTGTGCCTGCCCGATGACGCGGCACGGGAGTCTGTTGCGATGATCGAGACGGACACGGCCGTGATTGACGCCTCGACCGCGCATCGTGCGGTGGATGGCTGGGCCTATGGGTTTCATGAGTATGCACCGGGGCATCGCGATGTGATGCGGGCATCCAAGCGGATCAGCAATCCGGGCTGCTATGCGGTGACGTCAGTTGCCATGCTGCACCCGCTGGTTTCGGCGGGGCTGTTGCCGGGGGCGTATCCCGTCACCATTAACGCCGTCTCAGGCTATTCGGGTGGTGGCAAATCGCTGATCGCTGCTTTTGAGGACCCGGAGGCTGACAACAGCACCGACAGTGTCGTCTACAGTTACGGGCTGACCTTGCAGCACAAGCATCTGCCCGAGATCGCCCGCTGGTCCGGTCTGGCGCATCCGCCGGTTTTCGTGCCGAGTGTGGGCCGTTATCGGCAGGGCATGCTGGTGCAGGTGCCGCTGGCACTCTGGAACCTGCCGGGGACACCCAAGGCGACCGATTTGCATGCTGCGCTTGCTGCACATTATGCGGGTGAGCGGTTCGTGAAAGTCGCGCCGTTCGAGACGACCGAGACACTTGGCGCGCTTGATCCTGAAAGCCTGAACGGCACCAATGAATTGCATCTTTATGTGCTGCACAATGAACATAGTGGTCAGGCCGTGCTTGCGGGCCTGATCGACAATCTGGGAAAAGGGGCCTCGGGTCAGGCCGTTCAGACGCTCAATTTGCTGATGGGTGCCGATGAAGGTGAAGGCCTCTAAGCGCAACGAAGAAGGAAGCTAGTTATGTCGAACGCCGTCAAATCCTATCTGGGAACCACGCCGACCATTGCGGATGATGTGTTTATCGCAGACACCGCGGCGGTGATTGGTGATGTGCATATCGGTGCCGGATCGAGCGTCTGGTACAACTGCGTCATTCGCGGTGATGGCGGCAGTCATATTCGTATCGGCGAGCGGACCAATATTCAGGATGGGACCATCATCCATGTTAATGGCCCGCGCGACGACGGCACCAAACACATGCCGACCTATATCGGCAGCGACATCACCATCGGTCACAACGCACTGATCCACGCCTGCACGCTGGAAGACGGGTGCTTCGTGGGCATGAGTTCGACCGTGCTGGATGGCGCTGTGGTTGAGACGGGTGCGATGGTGGCCGCGGGTGCGGTCGTGTCCCCGGGCAAGGTGGTCAAGAGTGGAGAGCTCTGGGCTGGCATTCCCGCCAAGCCGCTGCGTGAATTGCGCGAGGCAGAACTCGCCTTCTGGCCACAATCGGTGAAGATTTACTGCGGCCTTGCCCAGGACCACATCAAGTCCGGCAACGACGCGAAGTAGTGCGCGCCCCGCACGAGAATGCGCGTTCGCTCTTGGGGTTTCGCAGACGCGTTCCCAGGCGTCCGCTGATCGTGACGGGGATCCTGGCGGTCGTGCTGGGGTTTTTGGCCTTCAGTGAAGCCCATGATCTGGATTCAGACGTAGCACGACAAAAGGCTGTGGATCGCGTTCGGTTGGAATGTGGCACTGCGGTGCAAATTTCAAATATTCAGGTGCGCGAGGCCCTCGACGAAGATGGCCGGTTTGACCGCTACGACGTTACGCTGTCCGTGTTGCGCGCGGGCGGAGATGTTCACGGCGTGCTGGCATCGGTCTGGCCCGACATCACAGTGGGGCCGCGCATACCGACCGGCGGGGGGGATTACATCGCGCTGCTGGAGTTCAACGACAATGTGGAACTGCGCGAGGTTGTGCGCGGCTGCTAGTCGGCCTCGACCTCTGCACCAATCCGCAGTGAGGCATAGCTGCCGGGCGCGGCCTCGATGACCTTCAGTTTGCCATCACCCGGCGTGCGCGCGGCAACCTGACCACCGGCGTTTTTCTTCAGCCATTTGCGCCATTCGGGCCACCAGGACCCGTCATGCTGGGTGGCGGACTCAAACCATTGATCGGCGGTGGCCGGATTTTTGGTATTGGTCCAGTAGCCGTATTTGTCCGCGGCGGGCGGGTTCACGACACCGGCGATGTGGCCGGACCCGGCGAGGCAGAAGCTGACGTCGCCGGTGTAGATCTGGGTCGCGGCGTAGGTCGATTTCCACGGCGCGATGTGATCTTCCTTTGTCGACAGGATGAAGGTCGGCAGATCGACTTTGGTCAGGTCGATGGGCGTGCCGGCCAGCTCGATCCCGCCGGGTTCGATCAGCTTGTTTTCCTGATACATGTTGCGCAGATAGAAGCGATGCATCTCGGCGGGCATGCGGGTCGAATCCGAATTCCAGTACAGCAGGTCGAAGGGGAAGGGGTCCTTGCCGAGCAGGTAGTTGTTCACCACGAAGGACCAGATCAGGTCATTGGCGCGCAGCATGTTGAAGGTTGTCGCCATCGACGAGCCTTCGAGATAGCCATCCGCGTTCATGCGGTCTTCGAGGGAATCGAGCTGCTCTTCATCGATAAAGACGCCGAGCTCACCGGGCTCCCTGAAATCGACCATGGCGGTGAAGAAGGTCACGGATTTGAATCGGGTGTCCTTATGTTCGGCCATATAGGCCAGGGTGCTGGCCGCCAGGGTGCCGCCCAGGCAATAGCCGATCAGGTTGGCCTCTTTGGAACCGGTCGCCTTTTCGATGGCATCGAGCGCATCGAGCGGACCTTCGAGCATGTAGTCCTCGAAGGATTTGGCAGCGAGGGCCTTGTCGGGATTGACCCAGGAGATCACGAAGACAGTCAGGCCCTGATCCGTGCACCATTTGTTGAAGGAGTTCTTGGGCTGCAGATCGAGGATGTAATACTTGTTGATCCACGGTGGGACGATCAGCAGGGGGCGTTTGTCGACCTTCTCGGTGGTTGGCTCGAACTGGATGAGCTGCATCAGATCGTTCTGGTAGACGACTTTCCCAGGGGTGGTGGCGACGTTCTCACCAAGGGTGAAGGCGCTTTCATCGACCTGACTGATGCGGAGCTGGCCGTCGCCGCGTTCCATATCGGATAACAGGTTTTCGAGGCCTTTGACGAGGTTTTCGCCCTTGGACTCAACCGTGGCACGAATGACTTCGGGATTGGTCATCATGAAGTTGGTCGGCGCCAGCGCATCGACGAACTGACGGGTGTAGAAATCCACCTTCTTGGCGGTCTTGTCGTCGAGGCCGTCGACCTCCTGGACGGTGTTTGTCAGCCAGCGGGACGACAGCAGATAGGATTGCTTGATGTAGTCAAAGACAATGCTCTCATCCCACTCGGAATCCCGGAAACGCCGGTCATCGGCTGCCGGGGCGGCGCTGGCGTCGACCTCAACCCCCATCATCTTCTGGGTGGTGCTCTGCCACAGGCCCATATAGTCCTGCCAGAGTTGCATCTGCGCCTGCATCATCTGGGCCGGATTGGCCATCATCTGCTGGGTGAGTTCAATGAACGCCTGTCCCACATTCATGGGATCGGCCATCCCCATGGAGCCGGACTGGTTCGACATGAAGCTGGTTACGAGGGCCTGACTGCGCTCGGCAATCTGGGCCATGGAGGCAGCCATATCTTCGGGGCTGGGAATCTGTTTATCGGCATTGTCTGCATTTTGTTGATCCGACATTCGATAATCCTCTATAACTGCTTAGCTTTTTTTCGAATCGCGCCAGATTGGACGTGTTTGTTCGTTGAAATAATGTGTGTGGAATCAACCGTATGTTGCACTGCACACAAGATCAAGCGAATAGACCGGACGGTCACGATTCGTGTAACGCGACGAGGGGTGGACTGAATATGAACAATAGTCCTTTCAAGATTTCAAGCCGGGTCCTCCCGGTGGTTGCCATTCTAGCGCTGAGCGGTTGCTCGGATCTGGACGTATTCGGTCTGTTTGAAGACGACACACCTGCAGCGCGCAGCGCTTCGGAGCAGGGCCTGCGCGATCGCGCGAGCACCGAGCAGGCCGCCGCAGAAGGGTCGGGCACGCCGTCCCTGACATCTGTCCCGAGCCGACCCGCTGGTGGATCAACCGCGGTCCGTGACCGGGTTGTCGAAGGACTGATCTCCGATCGCGACAATGCGCGTTATTCGGACGAGGTCATTCGTCTGCAAGGCAGCACCCGTCCGACAGCGACACCACAGGCCGCAGCCGCACCGGCTCCCACACCTGCACCCGCGCCGGTTGCGCCCTCGACGACACCGGCACCGGCTCCGGCCTCTGTGACCCCGCAGATTGCTGTGACACCGCCGCCGGCACCGCCCGCACCAACAATTCGTGCGGCCACGCCCACGCCCGCGCCGATCGCACGCACCACTCCGGTTGCGCCGGCGCGTACGTTCACGCCGCCAGCACCCGTTGCACCTGCCGCACAGGTCGCCGCCGCGCGTCCTGTGGCGCCTGCTGCCCCGACACCATCGCAATCCATGGTTGTCGATATGAGCGCACTTGGTGGCGCGGGATATATCCCGGTTTCAGCGCAGATCAGCCAGGAGGCTCAGGTGGCCACCATCCAGTTCGGTCACAGCTCGTCTCGTCTTGATGCGCGCGACCGTCAGTTGATCGCCACGGTGGCGTCCGCCTATCGCCAGAACGGGGGAAATATCCTCGTCGTCGGTCATGCCAGCGCACGCACCCAGCAACTGCCCAAATCCAAACATGAAGTCGCCAACTTCAAGGTTTCATTTGCACGGGCCAATTCTGTTGCACAAGCGCTCATCCGCGCCGGTGTTGCATCTGAAAGCGTCACCGTGGAAGCGGTCGCCGATGGTCAGCCGGTTTATTCCGAAGCGATGCCCTCTGGCGAAGCCGGCAACCGCCGGGCAGAGATTTACTTCCTCCGCTAGGAGGCGAAAAACTCTCGCTCACGCGCTCTTGTAACGGTAAAAGATCGCCCGGCGGCGTTGTGCGTCGCCGTTACCCTATTGTGTCTCCATCAACCAAATCGGACAGGTCCCATGAATACCGAGTTCCACCGCATCAGGCGGTTGCCGCCCTACGTTTTCGCCGAAGTGAATGCGATGAAAGCGGCGGCGCGAGCGGCAGGTGCGGACATCATCGATTTCGGTATGGGCAACCCCGACCTTCCGACGCCACCCCATATTGTCGAAAAGCTGGTGGAAACGGTGCAGGACCCGCGCACCCATCGTTATTCGAACTCGCGCGGCATTCCCGGTTTGCGCAAGGCGCTTGCGGGCTACTACCAGAAGCGTTTTGGCGTCACCCTTGATCCCGAGACCGAGGCTATCGTGACCATCGGGTCCAAGGAAGGTCTGGCCAATCTGGCGCAGGCGATCACCGGACCTGGGGACATGATCCTGGTGCCCAATCCGTCCTATCCGATCCATCAATTCGGATTTATTATTGCCGATGGCACGGTTCGATACCTGCCGGTCGAGCCCGATGATGCGTTTCTGGACGCTCTGGAGCGCGCAGTGCTGCATTCCCAGCCCAAACCGGTCGCGCTGGTTCTGTGTTACCCGTCGAACCCGACAGCGCTGACCGCTGATCTGGAGTTCTATGCCAAGGTCGTGGAGTTTTGCCGCGCGCAGGACATTATCATCCTGTCCGATCTAGCGTATTCGGAGATTTATTTTGATGGTGTACCGCCGCCCTCGATCCTGCAAATCCCGGGCGCCAAGGATGTGGCTGTCGAATTCACCTCACTCAGCAAAACCTATTCGATGCCCGGTTGGCGCATTGGCTTTGCGGCGGGCAATCCCCGTTTGATCGGCGCACTGGCGCGGGTGAAGAGCTATCTCGATTACGGTGCGTTCACACCGATCCAGGTGGCTGCGGCTGCCGCCCTCAACGGTCCGCAGGACTGTGTCGCGGAAACCCGCGCGATCTATCAGGAACGTCGCGACGTGCTGGTGGATGGTCTGGTGCGTGCCGGATGGGACGTGCCGGTGCCGAGTGCCAGCATGTATATCTGGGCGCCGATCCCCGAGCCGTTTACCGCGCTGGGCAGCGTGGCCTTTTCCAAGCTGCTTCTCAAACATGCCCATGTGGCGGTGTCGCCAGGGTTGGGCTTTGGTGAGAATGGTGACGGGCATGTGCGCATCGCACTGGTTGAAAACACGCAGCGTATTCGCCAGGCCACACGAAGTATCAAACAGTTGCTATCGGACCCGGACAAGGCCCTTGCCGATGCGGCCGATGCAGCACAAATGTCCGTTGCGGCGAAATAGGGAAGATTTCCATGGCTGACGCTCTCCGCGTAGCAATTGCCGGTCTCGGTACAGTAGGAGCCGGAACGGTTGAAGTGCTGCAGCAGCATGCTGATCTGATTGCGCGCCGTGGTGGGCGTGCCATTCAGGTCGTGGCGGTATCCGCACGCACACGCGCCAAGGATCGTGGTGTCTCACTGGACGGTTTCGAGTGGTATGACGATCCCGTTGCCATGGCCCGCGAGGCCAGTGTGGACGTGGTGGTTGAACTGATCGGTGGTGAGGACGGCCCCGCCAAGGCGGTTTGCGAGGCGGCGATCGCCGGCGGCAAACATGTGGTGACGGCCAACAAGGCCTTGCTTGCCGTGCACGGCAATGAACTGGCCGAAGCTGCGGAAGGGGCAGGGGTTTCCCTGAACTATGAAGCCGCGATTGCTGGAGGCATTCCCATCGTCAAAGCCTTGCGCGAAGGGCTGGCTGGCAACGAGATCACCCATGTCTATGGAATTCTCAACGGCACCTGCAATTACATCCTGACCGAGATGCGTGAGAAGCGACTGTCCTTTGAGACGGTGCTCGAGGATGCCCAGAAGCTGGGTTATGCAGAAGCCGAGCCGAGCGTCGATGTGGACGGGTTCGATGCAGCCCACAAACTGGCCCTGTTGGCGAGCCTGGCGTTTGGTACCCAGGTCAGTTTCGACGATGTCTATACCGAGGGCATTCGCCACGTATCACTGCAGGACATCGATTATGCGGAAGAGTTTGGGTATCGCATCAAGCTGCTCGGCAGTGCGCGTATGACCGAACACGGCCTCGAACAGCGCGTTTACCCCTGCATGGTTGCGAAGAACGCACCGATTGCCCATGTGGAAAGCGCTTACAACGCAGTGGTCGCCCGCGGTGATTTTGTAGATGACACCATGTATCAGGGACGGGGGGCAGGTGCGGGCCCGACCGCATCTGCTGTTGTGGCTGATATCATTGATATTGCGCGCGGATTTGCGACGACAACCTTCGGGGTGCCGGTGGGCGAATTGCGCGGGGCAGAAGCATCCCCGATCGAACGTCACCGCGGAGCTTATTACGTACGCCTGATGGTGGATGATCAGCCGGGTGTTATTGCCGATATTTCAGCGGCATTCCGGGATGAATCTGTCTCTATCGGCTCTATGCTCCAGCGGGCGCGGTCACAGACCGAAGCGGTGCCGATCGTGCTGAATACCCATGTTTGCGAGGAGGCCGCCATGCGGCGCACATTGAATCGCATAGAGGCATTGGATTCCGTCGTCGAAGCGCCGACAATGATACGAATCGAATCGCTGGTGTAATTCCGGACGGAAACCTGCCGGAACACCTATACAAAGAATGAAAAGGGAAACGCATGACCAGCCAGAATGAGGCGGTGATGGACCGCAATATGGCCATTGAAGCAGTTCGGGTGACCGAAGCTGGCGCGATCGCAGCCGCCAAGTGGGTTGGTCGCGGAGACGAAAAAGAAGCTGATGCAGCGGCAGTCGACGCCATGCGCACGGCGCTCAATCGTTTGCACATCGACGGAACCGTTGTGATTGGAGAAGGTGAGCGCGATGAAGCGCCGATGCTCTTTATCGGTGAAAAGGTCGGGGCCGGAGGGCCAAAGATCGATATCGCGTTGGACCCGCTCGAAGGTACGACTCTGACGGCCAAAGCCAATGCGAATGCCATGGCCGTGCTGGCGCTGGCACCGGATGGTGACTTCCTCAATGCGCCCGACACCTACATGGAGAAGATCGCCATTGGTGGGGGCTACAGGGACGGGTTGATTGATATTACGGCCACGCCGCAGGAAAACCTGAACGCGCTGGCAAAAGAAAAGGGCGTTGATGTTTCGTCATTGACCGTGTGCATTCTGGACCGGCCGCGCCATGAGGGCTTGATTGCCGCCGTTCGCGACGCCGGTGCCCGCATCTTCCTGATTGCGGATGGTGATATTTTCGGTGTCATGGCCACATCCGATCCTGATAGCGGCATCGATATGTATCTGGGAAGCGGCGGCGCACCTGAAGGTGTGCTCGCGGCAGCAGCGCTGCAGAGCATTGGCGGTCAGATGCAGGGACAATTGCTGTTCCGCAATGATGACGAGATCGGCCGGGCCCGCAAGCTGGGCATCGAAGATCTGGATCGCATTTACGGCCTGGATGATCTGGCTTCGGGTGACGTAATCTTCTGCGCAACCGGTGTGACCGATGGTGCGATGCTGCAGGGCGTACGGCGCAGCCCGGGCGTTCTGGAGACCCACTCCATCGTGATGCGTTCCATCACCGGAACGGTTCGCGAAGTGGTCACCAAGCACAATTCCGATCGCAAAACGGTCTTCGACGACTGATCCCAGAATGAGCAATACGGCAGAACCGATCGAAGAGGGAACATCCGCATCGGATATCCTCGTGGACCGATCGGTAACCGGCCGTCGCTGGATGCTGCGGCAATCCGATGAACGGGCCGGGCTGGCCCTGTCACAGCGTCTCGGTATTCCCGAGATCGTGGGCCGGGTGATGGCCGCGCGGGGAATTTCCCTTGATGCCGCCGAACAATTCCTTGATCCCACCCTGCGTGATGCGCTTCCGGACCCGGCCAGGCTGATTGGTATGGATGTGGCGGCCGAGCGTCTGGTCGCCGCGATCCGCGATGGTGAGCCGCTGGGCATATTTGGTGACTATGACGTTGATGGTGCGACGTCCTCGGCGTTGATCGCGCGGTTTCTCTCTGCTGTCGGGGTTCCGGCCCGGGTTTATATTCCCGACCGCATCACCGAAGGCTATGGCCCGACCACGCCTGCCATGCTGCGGCTGCGCGCGGAAGGCATCAAGCTTCTGATCACCGTGGATTGCGGCACCACCGCCTTTGAACCGCTGGAAGCTGCTGGCGATGCGGGGCTGGACGTCATCGTGGTGGATCACCATGTGGCCGAACCGGCCTTGCCGCGTGCAATTTCTGTGGTCAATCCAAACCGGCTCGACGACACCAGTGGGCAGGGTGCACTGGCCGCTGTGGGGGTTTCCTTCCTTTATGCGATTGCCACCAACCGACTGCTGCGCGAGAGCGGCTGGTATGCCGAGCAGGGGCGCAAGGAGCCGGACCTGCTGGCGCTGCTCGATCTCGTGGCTCTGGGCACCGTGTGCGACGTGGTGCCGTTGGTGGGGGTCAACCGCGCCTTTGTCAGCCAGGGCCTCAAGGTCATGGCGCGCCGCCGCAACCCGGGGCTT
>JABJAG010000079.1 GCA_018666195.1 Alphaproteobacteria bacterium | reverse complement strand
CTGGGGCGGTGGCGTTGCCTATGATCTGGGCAAGATTTATGCGGGAACAGGCTTCGCACAGGTTGTGGCGCTGGACGCGCGAACTGGCGCCGAACTCTGGCGTACACCCGTATCTGCACCCATGCGCTCTGCACCAACGGCATTCGGCGGTAAGGTCTATGCGATCACCAAGGACAACCAGTTGTTTGCGCTTGATGCTGAGCTTGGCACGGTGGACTGGACGCATACAGGTATCGAGGAAACTGCGGGACTGATCGGTTCGGCCAGCCCGGCTGTCGATGGAAATATCGTCATCGTTCCATATTCATCGGGAGAGATTTTCGCCTTGCGGGCCCAGAATGGCCGTCAGCTCTGGAGCGACAATCTTGCTGCAATCCGGCGCGCGGATGCAGTGTCTGCGCTTGCCGATATTCGCGGTCGCCCTGTCGTGGACCGCGGGCGCGTTTATGCCATCAGCCATTCCGGCCGCATGGTTTCGATTGATCTGGCCAGTGGACGACGTATCTGGGAAGCCGAGGTCGGTGGCGTGAACCAGCCTTGGGTTGCAGGCCGCTTTGTTTATGTGGTGACCACGGATGGCGATGTTGTTGCGCTGGTCGCCGAAAACGGTCTCATCCGTTGGGTGACACCGCTTGGCCGTTATGAAGATCCGGAAGATCGAGAAGACCTTGTGAGTTGGTCCGGACCGGTGCTTGCGAGCGACCGGCTGATCGTGACGGGTAGCCACGGGGTCGCTGTTGCTCTATCGCCCTATACCGGCGAGATCATCGGTGAAATCGACATGCCTGATGATGTTTCGTTACCACCAATTCTGGCTGGTGAAACACTGTATTTTCAGACTGATAACGCGCGACTGATCGCGTTCCGCTAGTTCCGGAAGGGACACCAAACCTCATGCTTCCGACTGTCGTCATTGTCGGGCGGCCGAATGTCGGCAAGTCCACACTTTTCAACCGGCTCGTGGGTCGGCGTGAGGCGCTCGTGGATGATAGTCCTGGCGTGACGCGCGACCGCCGTGAGGGCGAGGGGTCTATTGCCGATCTGAGCTTTCGTCTCGTCGATACCGCTGGTCTGGAGGACGCTTTCGATGAGAGTCTTCCCGCGCGCATGCGGCGACAAACCGAACAGGCAATCGACAGCGCCGATCTGGTGATGCTTGTGGTGGACGCCCGGGCCGGGATTACACCCCTTGATGAACATTTTGCTGACTGGCTGCGAACGCGCAGTGCGAATGTCACGCTTGTCGTGAACAAATGCGAAGGCCGCGCAGGTGAAAGCGGGTATCTGGAAGCCTATTCTCTCGGTCTGGGGGGTCCAATCGCGATTTCTGCCGAGCATGGCGAAGGCATCCATCTGCTGTTCGATCCGATTGCCGCCGTTGCGCCAGATCCGGCAGAAGAGTGGGACGACGAAGAAACCCCTGAGGTAGATGGCAGAGCATTGCAGCTGGCCATTGTCGGCCGCCCGAATGTTGGCAAGTCGACATTGATCAATTCCATCGTCGGTGATGACCGGATGCTGACCGGGCCGGAAGCCGGGATCACGCGGGATGCAATTTCGATCGAATGGGAGTTCGACGGACAGAAGATCGCGTTGGTGGATACAGCCGGACTTCGACGGAAAGCGCGCATCGAAGAGAAACTGGAGAAACTGTCGGTCGGAAATTCGCTGAATGCGATTCAGTATGCCCATGTGGTTGCGCTGGTTCTCGATTCAGATCAGATGCTGGAAAAGCAGGATCTTGCCATTGCGCGCCATGTGATCGAGGAAGGCCGTGCCTTTATCATTGTTGTGAACAAATGGGACCTCGTCACGGATGGCGCAGCCGCTCTTCGTGTGTTGCACGATCGTATGCTGACCTCGCTTCCGCAGGGTTCGGGGACGCCGATCGTGACGCTGTCAGCTGCGACCGGTCGGGGACTGGAACGGCTCATGCCGACAGTTTTGGCCGCTTATGAGCATTGGAACCGACGTGTGCCCACTGCAGCACTCAATGATTGGTTGGAAGGCATTCTGGAACGTCATCCGCCGCCCCTGGCCGCGAACAAGCGTTCGATTCGTCTGCGTTACGTCACTCAGCCCAAGGCGCGTCCGCCGACGGTTGTCCTGTTCGGGAACCGGCCAGAGGATTTGCCGACGAGTTACTTGCGATATCTGGAGAACAGTTTCCGAGAAACGTTCAAACTTGTGGGAACCCCGATACGCATTCAGACGCGCAAGAGTAACAACCCGTATCACAAGAAATAGTCACCGGGTCAGGCAAGGTCGACGATTTCGCCGTGGCGGGTCCAGGCGGGGCTCGCAAGTTCGACGAAACGGCTGGCAATATCGTCGGGTGTTTTCAGGGTTTCCGGGTCTTCGCCCGGGAATGCCGCTGCTCGCATGCTGGTACGTGTGGCCCCGGGGTTGAGGAGATTGACCCGCACATTGCTGTTCTCAAGCTCTGACGCCCAAATCTTCGCCATCGTCTCCACGGCGGCTTTGGTGATGGCGTAGGCGCCCCAGAACGCGCGCGGGTTCGCAGCTGCACCGCTGGTCACCAAAATAGCCCGTCCGGCGTCTGAGCGACGCAGCAGTGGGTCCAGCGTGCGGATCATCCGCCAGTTTGCATGAACATTGACGTCGAAGACGTCGTGCCAGGACTTTGCATCGTAGTGGGTCAACGGGGTCATTTCGCCCAGAACCCCTGCATCGCCGACAAAGATGTCGAGCTTTTCGAACCGCTCGATCAGAGCCGGTCCAAGGGTATCGATGGCTTCAAAATCGGTCAGGTCACAGGGCACCAGTGTTGCCTGACCGCCTGCCGCCTTGATCGTGTCGTCAACTTCCTCAAGTCCGCCTACAGTGCGGGCAATCAGGATGACATGAGCACCTTCTGCAGCAAATCTTTTGGCGACAGCCGCGCCAATGCCGCGAGAGGCGCCGGTGATCAGAGCCACACGGCCGGTCAGGGTAGCTTGGTCGTTCATGTTCGTACTCGTTGTCAGGCCAGTTCGGCGAGCAATGACATCTGGGTTACGTCGTCAGCGTGTTCCATGTCGGTCAGGGCAATCGGATATTCGCCACTGAAACAGGCATCGCAATATTGCGGGGCATCATTGTTGCGGCTGTCTTCGCCCATCGCCCGGTACAGGCCATCGATGCTGATATAGGACAGACTGTCCGCACCAATCAGTTTGCAGATTTCGTCGACTTCATGGTTCGCCGCAAGCAGTTGTGATGCTTCGGGTGTATCGATTCCGTAGTAGCAAGGTCCGCGTGTGGGGGGGCTGGAGATCCTGAAATGGACTTCCTTGGCACCGGCGTTGCGGACCATCTCCACGATCTTCTTGGAGGTTGTGCCTCGCACGATGCTGTCATCGACAAGGATCACGCGTTTTCCAGCCAACTGCCCACGATTCGCGTTGTGTTTCAGGCGCACGCCGAGATGGCGAATTTCGTCAGTCGGCTCGATAAAGGTCCTGCCGACATAGTGATTTCGGATCAAACCGAGTTCGAACGGGATACCCGCTTCCGCCGCATAGCCGATGGCTGCAGGAACGCCGCTGTCAGGCACCGGGATCACGAGATCTGCATCAACATGGCTTTCGCGTGCCAGTTCCGCCCCAATAGCCTTGCGGGCTTCATACACATTGGTGCCGTCGACATCTGAATCCGGGCGGGCGAAGTAGATGTATTCGAAAATACACAGGCGTTTCCGAACAGGCGGCGATGGCTTGTAGGAGTGCAGGCCGTCTTCGTCGATGACGATGAGTTCACCGGGCTCGATATCGCGAATATAAGTCGCGTCGATGATGTCGAGCGCGCAAGTCTCTGAAGCCAGAATCCAGGCATCGCCCAGCTTTCCCAGCACCAGTGGCCGCACGCCGAGCGGGTCACGGGCCCCGATCATCTTGCGTCGCGACAAGGCAACTAGTGAATAGGCCCCGTCAATGGCGCGCAATGCTGAGATAAACCTGTCGAGCAGGCGCGTCTCGCGGCTCGTGGCAATCAGATGCTGGATCACCTCGGTGTCCATGGTCGACTGGAACAGCGATCCCATCTCAACCAGTTCGCGCCGCAACTGGCGGGCATTGGTCAGGTTTCCGTTATGCGCAAGAGCAAGGCCGCCAAAACTGTAATCCGCATAAAGCGGCTGGACGTTGCGTAACACCGTCTCGCCTGCAGTCGAATAGCGGTTGTGGCCGATGGCGGAATCGCCGGGCATGGTCTGGATAACTTCGGCATTGCCGAAGATATCGCCGACCAGTCCCATCGCCCGGTGGGGGTGGAAACGTTTGCCGTCATAAGACACGATTCCGGCGGCTTCCTGTCCGCGATGCTGCAGGGCATGCAGACCAAGTGCGGTGAGCGCAGATGCATCTTCGGTGCCGTAGACGCCGAACACGCCGCATTCTTCGTGGAACTTATCCGGATCGTGAGACGGCTGAAACGGATGGGTTGTCAAGATGGATGTCACTGGCTTTTCCGGATCAGATCTTCGAGGCCTTCACGTGCACCCTCCTTATACCCTTCTGGGGGCGGAGGTGCAGATGATTCGGGAGGACGGGTCAGGCGGTCGAGTGCCTTGCGCGCAGCGTCCACATCATTGGCGCGTTGTTGGGCGCGCTCCAGCGCTGCGCCTGTCTCGCCGATCAGAGATGCTGGGAGCAGATCGCGGACGAGGACAGCGCCACGTTCCACTGCTGGTTGGGTGCGGGCGGCATCAACCCATTCCGGCTTTTCATCGGCCCAGATGTCGCTCATGAACAGATAGGCGACACAGATCACCAGCAGGGCTGCAGCAAGGCCAGCGAGCAGGCCGAGTGATCGGTCGAGCGCATTCAGACGACCGGAGCGGACCCAGCCGCTAATCAGGTGGCTGATCAGGTGGAAGACGATCAGGGCAACGATAAACAGGACGGCACCCGCGATCAGATCAGGGAACCATTTGGGGCTGATATATTCTGCGGCGATCGGGGTCGCGCTTTCGAAGCCATAGATTGTGACCAGCCCGGCACCGACCCACGAGGCGACAAACAGTCCACCGCGTACAAACCCGGTTACCAGGCCGAACAGCGCACCGAGAAACACAATTGCGAGTACGCCGATATCGAAACCACTGAGGCCTGCAATTTCCATGGTCAGACGGCATCAATCGCTTTGGGTTTGGCGGGTGCATCGAACTGGTTGAACAAGTCGCGCAATTCGGCGATCTCCGCGATTTGCAGATTGCCGGTGTCCTTCTTGCCCTTTTTGGTGCGTGCCGGGATAAAGGCGCGCTCGAAGCCCAGATTGGCAGCTTCACGCAGACGGGCATCGGCCTGTCCGACACCCCGCACTTCGCCGCCCAGGCCGACCTCTCCGAAGACAACAGTGCGCAGGGGAAGAGGTTGGTCCATATGAGCGGAAACCAGAGCGGCTGCGACGGCAAGGTCTGCCCCCGGTTCGCTGATCCGCAAACCACCTGCAACATTGAGATACACGTCGTGGGAGCCGAGATTAAGGCCGCAGCGGGTTTGCAGCACAGCGATAATCATTGCCAGGCGTCCGGAATCCCAGCCAACGACCGCGCGTCGTGCTGTGCCCAGCGCGGTGGGCGCGACAAGCGCCTGTATTTCAACAAGCACCGGGCGTGTGCCTTCGATTCCCGCGAACACCGCTGAACCACTGACGGTGTCACTGTGACCGGCCAGAAACAATTCGGAGGGATTGGCAACTTCGGCCAGACCGGCATCGGTCATCTCGAACACACCGATTTCGTCAGTGGCGCCAAACCGATTTTTGACCGCACGCAACAGGCGGAACTGGTTGGCGCGTTCACCTTCGAAATACAGCACGGCATCCACCATGTGCTCGAGAACGCGCGGTCCGGCGATGGTACCTTCCTTGGTGACATGGCCGACAAGAATCATCGTCTGGCCGCGCCTTTTTGCGACCCGGATCAGTTCCTGGGCGCAGGTGCGGACCTGCGCCACAGTGCCAGGTGCGGAATCCAGTGTGTCGACATACATTGTCTGGATTGAATCAATGATCGCCACATCGGCAGCGTCGGGCGCATCAAGCGCGGCGAGTATATCGCGGATATTTGTCGCCGCAGCGAGCGAGACCGGCGCGTCCGCCAGGCCGAGACGGTGGGCGCGCAGGCGGATCTGATCGATCGCTTCTTCGCCCGAAATATAGGCGACCGAGGTGCCGGCGCGGGCCAGCAGTGCTGCGGCCTGCAGGAGCAGTGTCGATTTGCCGATGCCCGGATCGCCGCCAACCAGCAAGGCGGAGCCGGGAACAAAACCACCTCCGCAAACACGGTCGAGTTCTTTCAGGCCAGTCAGGCGGCGGGTCCGGTTTTCAGGTGCGCCGTCCAACGAGGTGAACGCAACGGCCTTGCCGCCACTGCGCGAAACCCCTTTGGGGACGGTCGCTTCAGCGGCCTCTTCGACAATCGAGTTCCACTCGCTGCAGGAATCGCAGCGGCCTGTCCATTTGCCGTGTACAGCGCCGCAGGACTGGCAGACGAATCGATTGGATGCGCGTGCCATGGCTAGCCAGCCACACGCAGCTGAATCGGCCCGTCAGAGCGGCCATGGATGAATTGATCGAGCATTTCGTTCCCAGAGTGATCGATGTCTGCGACTGGCCCGTGCCAGACGATACGACCCTCATAGATCATCGCAATATTGTCGGCGATTCGGCGGGCACTTGCCATGTCATGTGTAATCGAAAGTGCAGTTGCCCCCAGTTCGCGGACAGATTTCACGATCAGATCATCAATCACGCTTCCCATGATCGGGTCGAGACCGGTGGTTGGCTCGTCAAAAAACAGAATTTCAGGTTTCGTCGCGATGGCGCGCGCAAGTCCGGCGCGTTTTTGCATGCCACCGGAAAGCTCTGCCGGGGAACGCTCCGCGATGTCAGTGTCCAGACCGACCTGAACCATGGCGGCGAGGGCGTCTTCCCGTGCGGCATGGCGGTTCATGCCCTGGCTCTGGATCAGTCCAAAGGCCACGTTTTCCCAGACAGACAGGCTGTCGAACAGAGCAGCGCCCTGGAACAGCATGCCGAATTTTCGCGTCACCCGTTCGCGATCTTCGGGATTCATGCCGATGACGTCTTCGCCATCAATCTGAATGGCGCCGGAATCGGGTTCCATGAGACCGATGATATTCTTGATCAGGACCGATTTACCCGTACCGGATCCACCGATCACAGCCAGGGATTCTCCGGTTTTGATGGTCAGATCGACTCCGCGCAGCACGTGTTTTGCCCCGAAGGATTTCTGCAGGTTACGGACTTCGATTTTCGCCGGGTTGTCAGAATGCGTCATGTGGCGAAGAACAGCGCGGTGATGATGAAATTGAAGAGCAGCAACAGGATCGAAGCGGACACAACGGCATTGGTCGTGGCCTGACCAACCCCCTGAGCGCCGCCCTTGGAGTGGTAGCCGTGATAGGTGCCCATCAACGCGACAAGAAAGCCGAAGACGGCCGCTTTGACCAATCCTGAGACAAACCCGGCTGCGTCGAGGCTGGCCCAGGTGCTTTTCAGATAGGTGGTCGGATTGAAGCCGAAATCATAGACCGAAACGATAAACCCGCCGAGCACTCCGATGACATCGGCCACGAGGACAAGAAGCGGCAGCATTGCGACGGCGGCAATAAGGCGAGGCGCGACCAGATACTTGAAAGGGTTGGTCGATAATGTGGTCAGGGCATCAATCTGCTCGGTCACCCGCATGGTGCCGATTTCCGCGGCCATGGCGGCACCGATACGTCCGGCAACCATCAGACCAGCAAGCACAGGCCCCAGTTCGCGCGTGATGCCCCAGACAACGACATTGGCGATGGTGGCTTCGCCCGCGAAGCCGAACCCGCTGAAGCTCTGTAAGGCCAGAACCATGCCGGTGAAGATCGCGGTTAGCCCGACTACAGGCAGCGAGTAGAAGCCGATCTCGATCATCTGGCGTAAAATCAGACGCGGGAAGAAGGGAGGGCGCACGCAGTGATAAAGGCTGGTGCCCGCGAATACGGAAATCCGCCCGATGACGGCGAAGATGGCGATGGTGCCGCGTCCGATGGCCCGCAATGGTCGCATGATCAGCCTTCGCCGCCCCGGTATACACGGTGTAGCCGGTTGCCAAACCCGGTCAGTATTTCATAGCCGATCGTGCCGGCAGATTTGGCCAGATCGTCGGCGGAAACATTTGGGCCGAGCAATTCCACGGCTTGTCCGGGCACCGTGAATTCGGCCGGCAGATCGCTCACATCGAGGGTGATCAAATCCATGGAGACCCTGCCGAATAGGGGGGCTTTGTGGTCCGCGATATAGGCATGCATGGTGCCACCTGTCTTGCTCGCTGCTGCGCGCGGATAACCATCGCCATAGCCCGCGGCCACTGTGGCAATACGGGCCGGTTTTTCCACCTGATGCGCGGCACCGTATCCAACGGTCATGGGGGTGTCAACGTCACGCAGCTGAAGGATTTTAGCATATATTTCAACAGCTTGTTTCATCGGATTGGGCTGTTCGGGACTCGGTGTCAGGCCATAGAGCGCTGCGCCGGGACGGACGAGATCGAAGTGATATTCCGGCCCCAGAAAGATGCCCGGTGAGTTGGCGAGGCTGGCCTGCAGGCCCCCGGTCAGGGTTTCGAGTTGCGCACGGGCAGCCTGGAATGCAGACAGCTGGGCTGTATTCATGGGGTGCGCGGGCGTATCTGCACACGCCAGATGGGTGATCAGGGTTGAGATTGAAACCCCGTCCAGCCGCGCAGGATCTGCAATCAGGGTTTCGACATCTGTCGCGCTGAGTCCGAGACGATTCATCCCGGTATCGACATGAAGGTAGGCCGGCGCTGGACCGTCTTTGTTGTCCTGCTGCCAGACATCAATCTGTTCAAGGCTGTTGAGGGTCGGGGTTAACATGCCGCGGGCGAAGAGGTCGGTTTGCCCACTCTCTGGTCCGTTCAGAACGACGATCTCTGCTTTCGGCAAGATACCACGAAGGGTCAGTCCTTCGCCGGGAGTTGCAACAAAGAAGGTGCGACAACCGACTTTGGAAAGCGTTCTCGCAACGGGTTCAAGTCCGAGCCCATAGGCATCGGCTTTTACCGAGGCGCCGACGCGGGCATGGGGGCAGGTTTCCTGCAGCAGCGCGTAATTCTCTGCGATGGCATCCAGATCGACGACAAGAGTGGCGCCAGTATCGGCGGGTATCGCAATGTCGTAGGCGGACAAAGCTCTAGAACCGTTCCTCGGGCAGGTAATTGTCGGCCTGAAGGTCCGAGAACTGGGTGAACTCACCGGTGAACTGCAGTGTGACCGTGCCGATGGGGCCGTGACGCTGTTTGGCCACGATCACTTCAGCCTTGTTGCGACATTGTTCGAGAAGCTCGTTGAAGCGCGTTTCGCGTTCGAGATAGGTGTCCTGCTTTTCATTGTCGCGCGGCGTCGGGCGTTCGCGTTCCTTGTAGTATTCTTCGCGATATATGAACGAAACCACATCGGCGTCCTGCTCGATTGATCCGGATTCACGCAGATCAGACAATTGCGGGCGTTTATCTTCACGTTGTTCGACAGCACGCGAGAGCTGGCTGAGGGCGATCACCGGCACATTGAGTTCCTTGGCGAGCGCTTTCAGACCGCGCGTGATCTGAGAGACTTCCTGAACGCGGTTGTCGCCCCGGCTGTTGGCCGGCGGATTGATCAGTTGCAGATAGTCGACAATGATCAGGCTGAGACCGTGCTGGCGCTTCAGGCGCCGGGAGCGGGTTCGAATTTGCGAAATCGTCAGCGCCGGCGTGTCATCGATGAAGAGTTTGAGGCTGTGCAACGCCTGGGCGACGGCAAAAACCCGATTGTATTCCTCTTCGCGTACATCACCGCGGCGGATCGAATCCGACCGGACATGGGCCTGCTCGGAGAGAATACGGGTTGCCAACTGTTCGGCTGACATTTCGAGTGAGAAGAACGCCACGCTTTCGGCTTGTTCGATATCCGTGCCGTCCGGCCCTTCCACCAGCTTCTTCGAGGCTGCTGCGTTGTAGGCGATGTTGGTCGCAAAGGCTGTTTTACCCATTGAGGGACGTCCGGCGATGATGACCAGATCGGAATCGTGCAGTCCGCCGAGGAGCTTGTCGACATCTGTGAACCCGGTTGGAACACCGACGAGTTCCCCGTCACGCTTGTAAGCGGCGGCGGCGGCATCAATAGCTGTCGTGACGGCGGTCTTGAAATCGACAAAACCGGTTTCAGACGAGCCCTGTTCAGCCAACTGGAACAGCATCTCTTCGGCGCGCTCGATCTGTTGCGGTGCAGGCGCATCCATTTCGTACTCGTAAGCCGCATTCACCACCTGATCGCCAATATCGATCAATTCGCGGCGCAGGAAGCAGTCATAGACTTCCTTGCCGAGGTCACCGGCGTTTTGAATGGTGATCACGGCATTAGCGAGTTCGGCGATATAAGCTTGTCCGCCGATGGCCTTCAGATCCTCATCATCCTTGAAATAATTTTTCAGAGTAACGGGGTCTGCAATCTGGCCGCGCTCGATCAGATGCGCACAGGCTTCATAGACGCGACCATGGGCTGGATCAGCAAAGTGGTCTGCAAACAGAAACTCCTGAACCCGTTCAAAAGATCGATTGTTGACCAGAATCGCGCCCAAAAGCGCCATTTCGGCCTCGAAATTATGAGGAGGCGAACGGAATCCCGGCACGTTCTCGTCCCCGTGAAGGGGCGTAACGGTGGCCGTCTCGTCTGCCATATGGTCTGCCATGTCGCTTGTTGTCATGGGCTCACCCTAACGGTGTCTTCCGTTGCCAACTGTACCCACGTTCGGTGAGTCTGGTGAAACATGAGGATAAGGTTCTCGTATTTCCGCTTGCATGAAAATTGTTCGTCGTGTTTGCGCTCTGAACGCTGCAGTCTTTATCCCCTTTCCTATAAGGGTATATTGTCGAAAATCAGGCAATCCAATTGGGGGACAGTACAATGCGCGCAGCTTGGTATACGGGGTTCGGCCCGGCCAGTGAGGTCTTCGAGACAGGTGAACATGCAACGCCGGTTGCCGGCGACGGGCAGGTTCTTGTTCGGGTTCACGCTTCCGGGATCAATCCTCTCGACGTCAAACGGCGTGACGGCGGCCGGGGACCTATGATGGCGGAACGGATGATCCCGCACTTTGATGGGGCAGGTGTCATTGAAGCTGTTGGCGCGGGGGTTGATGCCGGTCGCATTGGTGAGCGAGTTTGGCTCTTTGAGGGGCATCTGCGGCGCGCGGAAGGAACTGCCGCCGAATACATGGCGATTGATGCCACGCGTGCCAACCCGTTGCCGGAGAGCCAGAGTTTCGCAGAAGGCGCGTGCCTGGGTATTCCCGCGATGACAGCCCATGCTGCTGTCTACAAGGATGGCCCCGTTGAGGGGCAGACGATCCTCGTGACCGGCGCGGCCGGTGCTGTCGGGAACTATGCAGTACAAATGGCACGGAATGGCGGTGCAACGGTGATCGGGACCGTCAGCTCGGAAGAGAAGGCCGCCCGCGCGCGCGAAGATGGCGCCAGCCACACGATCAACTACAAAACCGAAGACGTTGTTTCTCGGGTGAAGGAGATCACCGATGGCAAGGGTGTGGATCGTGTTGTCGAGGTTGAACTTGGTGGCAACATGAAGACCACGGCGAAGATCCTGAAGACCGGCGCGGTTATTGCATCCTATGCCTCCATGGCAGAGCCGGTGGCTCCATTTCCGTTCTATGGCGTATTGGCGAATTCACCCACGCTGCACATTATCGGTTGTTTCACCATGCCCGAAGACTTCAAGCAGCAGAGCGTGGCCGATATTTCACGTTGGATGGCCGAAGGCAAACTGACCAACCGGGTGGCGCAGGAGTTTGCGCTCGATGATATCGGTGCCGCACATGCAACTGTGGAAACAGGCCGCCAGGTTGGGTCGGTGGTGGTGGTCATCAACGAAACCGGCTGATGCGCCGGAGACAACCCGATGTGGGCATCGTTGTGATGACTGTTGGTGGCGAGGCTTATGCGGACACAGGCCCTGAGCCAATCACGCCAGACATGATTTGCGCATTGGGTGCCGATATCGTTCTGACCAAGCCGTTTCGCGAAGACGAGTTGTACGACGCGATTTATCAGGTCGCCAGACGGACCTAGTTGCCGCCGCCAATCCATTTTTTGGCATTGATAGCGTAGGCTCCGGCCAATCGTTCTACCGGGTCTGAGGATGCCGCCTCAATGATCAGGCCGAGGATGCCACCACTGGCTGTTCCGGCAACCGACAGAGCCTCCGGGTTTGCTGCTATGGTTTTTCCGGATTTGAGGTCGACCACGTTCAGCGGGGCCAGCAGGAAGTGGTTACCGCCAACCAGAAGCGTCTGTCCGCCACCAACGACCTGAACTTTCTGCACTTTGACTTCGAGGCGCGCCGGGGCTGTTCCCTGAAATGCGGGTACCACCTCTGCCCGAATGGCGTTTTCCAGAAATTCGACCACACGAGCTTCCATGTAGTCCTGGGCCTCGGGTGAGTTCACGATGGCGTCATAGTCGCAATCCTGCTTCTGGTTTTCAGCTGCGGCTGTACCGTAGTTGTCACCTTCAGCACTGGTCACGGGTTCTGGTTTTTCGCATCCTTTGGTTTCTGCAAAGGCCTCTTCTCCAGCGCCCCAGGAAATCTGTGTGCCGGGAAAGACCGTGACGTCTACAACATCGATATCAAGAGATTTGATTTGGGTTGCGGTCATCGGGTTCTTCGGGCCTGTTGCGCAGGCGGCCAAACCGACAATAAGGGCGAAACACAATCCCACACGTTTTGCATGTCGTATGGTCCCGTTTTGGGTTTGAGTTTGCTGGAAATGATTGGTCAGAAAAGTCACGTGATACCCCCCGATAAATGCTGAACCCGGTTAGTTGATAGAGCAACTAAAAGTTGTTTTCACTGTCCCTGAATACAGGCTAGTGGTTTCTCTTTTGCAGCACAATATCAAGCGCGCAGTGCGGCCTGAATCTGGGTTTCGAGAGCCTGGAGAAAACTGGAACGATCCTGTTTCGAAAACGCACGCGGGCCGCCTGTTGTTTCACCGGCCGAACGCAGATCGGTCATCAGGTCACGGGTCGCCAGCGACATTCCGATGGAGTGTTTGTCGAGAATCTTGCCGTTGGGACGGATGGCGCGCGCATCTTTCTTGATGCACCGGTCGGCCAGGGGGATGTCCTGGGTGACAACGATGTCCTGTGCGGCAATTCGCTCGGCAATCCAGTCATCGGCGATATCTGCACCCTCGCTCACCACGGTCTGCGTGACCAGCGGGTGGCCATGGAAGCCGAACATGCCGCTATTGCTGACCAAATGAACCTTGATCTGGTGGCGTTCGGCGACACGCACGATTTCGTCCTTAACCGGGCAGGCATCGGCATCAACATAAATTTCGGGCAACGCACTCTCCTGGCCCGAAGGCTATTGGATATTTGTGTATTCGGCAGCTGCGCTGGCATCGGCGGCGATCGCCCGATCCCAGTCTGTTATGTAGTCTCGAGTCAAAGGCACGGCATCCTGTCGCTTGGCGATCTGGATCTGGAAAACCAACTGACCCATGCGTCGGAACGCGATCTCGCAGCCGATCAGATAGTATTCCCACATCCGACAGAAGCGCTCGTCATAGAGTTCAACCGCCTTGTCACGTTGTGCCATGAAGCGGTCATACCAGTGATGCAGCGTTTCGGCATAGTGCAGGCGCATAATTTCGATGTCTGTGACCCACAGTCCCGCACGTTCAATAGCGGCAAGAGTTTCCGAGAGAGACGGGGTGTAGCCACCGGGGAAGATATATTTGCGCAGCCACGGATTGGTTGTTCCCGGGGGCTCCATCCGGCCGATGGAATGGAGCAGGAAAACACCGTCATCATTGAGAAGTTGTTTGGCTTTGCGGAAGTACTCCAGATAATGGCCCGCACCGACATGCTCAAACATGCCCACAGATACGATCCTGTCGAACGTATCCGGCTCGTCACGGTAGTCCTGCAATTTGAACCGAACTTTTCCGGCCAAGCCTGCCTCTTCGGCGCGTCGCTGACTGACCTTGTGTTGTTCTGTCGACAGAGTGACACCTGTGACGTTCGCGCCAGTTGTCTTTGCCAGAAAGAGCCCCATGCCACCCCAGCCTGAGCCGATATCGAGAACGTTGAGGTCCGGCTTATCGAGGAGAAGTTTGGCCGCGATATGACGTTTCTTGGCATTTTGGGCGCGCTCAAGGTCGTTGTGAGTGCTATCAAAATAGGCGCAGGAATACTGCCGGTCGCTATCCAGGAAGAGGTCGTAGAGGTCGTCGGAGAGGTCGTAGTGGTGCGCAACATTGCGTTGCGCCTTTCCAACCGGGTTGTATTGCTGGATGCGTCGGAAAAGGCGGCTCAGGCTTGCAGAAAAATTTGAAAACCAGTGACTTTCAAAAGTTTCGATATTGCGGCCAATAAGATCAATGAGATCGAAGAGGGACCCCTCTTCGATGGTCATCGTGCCGTCCATATAGGCTTCACCGGCCGCGAGCCTTGGGTTGACGAGAAGGCGTCGCTCCGTCGCGCGATCATGCAGCCGAATCGAGATGCGCGGTTCTGCGCCATTCCCGAGTTTGTGTGCTCTGCCGCGGGCGTCGATCAGGAGGAAATCGCCCTCATCGATAACCGCATCGAGAAACCGTGCCAAAAGCATCGCTTCCCCCGTGTTGCAAATAAATTTACGACGCCGGGGGAAACTCTAGCAAAACTTTGCCGAACGGGCAAAACACGTATTTACAGTCAGGATTTGTCTGCTTCGTCGTCTGCAGCGGAATCTTCGGCTGATTCGCCGTCATCTGCTTCCTCTGCAACCCGCTCAGCAACCACTTCCTCGACCATGCCGTCAACCGCGGCGGCTTCGGCCTCTTTGTCATCGGCAATTGCAAGAGCTTCTTCGGCCAGGGCGATGGCCTCTTCCGCAGCTTCGCTTTCCTCAGCGATTTCCGTGATCGACAGACCGCGTTCGCGTTGGGTTGCAGCTTCGTCTTCGGTACGGGCGACGTTGGCCTTGATTTCCACCTGAACCTCGGGATGCAGTGAGATACGAACCTCATGCAAACCAAGTTCCTTGATGGGGCGATCCAACATCACCTGACCACGTGAAACTGTGACGCCAGCCTCGGTCACGGAATCGGCAAGATCGCGTCCGCTCACTGAACCGTAGAGCTGACCGTTATCACCAGCCTGACGAATCAACATGATGTCCAGACCGCTGAGTTTTTCAGCAACGGCCTCTGCATCTTTGCGTCGCTCGAGGTTCTCTGCCTCCAGCTGCGCGCGCTGATTTTCAAACTGGATCTTGCTGCCTTCGGTTGCCCGAAGAGCCTTTTTCTGTGGCAGCAGGAAATTGCGTGCGTAGCCCGGTTTCACCGTAACCACGTCACCCATTTGCCCGAGTTTTTCGATACGTTCGAGAAGAATTACTTCCATTTCACACCTCCTGGCCGGTCGGGTGGAGCCCGATGCGCCGGCGAAGATCGAGGGTTTGGTCTGCCACACCGATCAACGCAACAAGCGCTGTAAGTGGTGGGAAGACGATCATAAAGCCGTAAAATACGGCGATAACTAAGTAGGTAATGGGTGTCCGGCGAGCGATGGCATGGAATGTTCCTGCTCCGTTAAGGAACATGGGAACAAGCAATGCAATCGCGGCATTCTGACCAAGATAAGCCAGATTGAATTCACCAAACACCACAAACAGAACTGCAAGGCTGAATGCAAGGGGGATCCAAAGCGGAACCCGAAGGTCTTCCATCCGGGTAGCAGGGCGTTTTAACGCACCCCAAAACCTGAGCAACGCCAGAGCACCGGAAGTCGCAATCGTCAGCATCAAAAGCCAACCCGCAACCACAGCACCCGGGAAAAACGGGATCAGTGTCTGAACGAGTTCACGGGTTCGGAAAAAACCCAGCTCCGGAAAAATGCCGGTGATCAGAGGCTCCAGAAACGATTTGGTGAGAAAGTGCAGGTCTGTGTTGCCCTGTATCACCATCATCGAAAAGATGCTCATCGCTAGCAACACGCCCGCAAGAAGCCACGCCATAACATTGAGAGGCGGGTGCCACTCGATATAGCCCAGCGACGATGTGCGGGTACGTTGCAGTTGCTGCACAGCAAAAATCACCGGCACAACAAACAGGCCGGCAAAGAGAACGATCGGTTCTGAACTTAATGCGAACAGAACCGCGATCCCGAAGACCAGTACCAAGCCCGCAAGCCCGGCGCCTATTGCTGCAAGCAGCCCCAGGCCCAAACCGGCCGCCATAAGCGGAACACCGGTCAGGGTCAGTGGCGCGACCGCACCAATGCCCAACGCAAACGGCGCTGCGAAAAGCAGTGCTGCCGCCGCACCAGCGGCGAGCGTCAGAACAAAGTATTTGGTCGTGCCTTGCATCATTTGCCTAGCGCGGGCGGCCACAGGCCGACCCGCAACCCATCATCAGTCGAGGACGTAGGGCAGAAGCGCCAGGAACCGGGCGCGCTTGATGGCGCGGGCAAGTTCACGTTGCTTCTTTGCTGAAACCGCAGTGATGCGGCTGGGAACAATTTTGCCACGCTCTGAAATGTAGCGCGTTAGCGTTTTTGTATCCTTGTAGTCGATGCGCGGAGCATTCGTGCCCGTGAACGGACATGTTTTGCGCCGACGAAAGAAGGGGCGTCGGCCACCGGCACCGCCGCCGCCACCACCACTACCACCTGTACGGGGTCCCATAGACATTATTCTTTCTCCCCTTCGCTATCAGCTGCGGTGTCCGCTGCTGCCTCTTCGGCAGGTGCGTCAGCCGGCTTTTCTGTTTCAGGCGCTGCAGCTTCGGTTTTCGCCGGAGCGTCGTCGCCTTCTTCATCTTCGCGGCGCGGACCGCGTTCCTTGCGACCCTGCATCATGATCGAAGGCGCTTCCTCGTGCTCATCAACCCGCAGGCTGAGATAGCGAAGAATGTCTTCGTGGATGCGTTGCTGGCGCTCGAGTTCATTGATGACTTCCGACGGAGCGTCGATATTCATCATGACGTAGTGACCCTTCCGGTTTTTCTTGATCCGGTAGGCGAGGTTGCGCAAACCCCAGGATTCGGTCTCAACGACCTTACCACCACCGGTTTCAACGACCCCGGTAAAGGCTTCGATCATCTGGTCGACCTGCGTGCCGGAGATGTCCTGGCGCGCAATAAAGACGTGTTCATAGAGTGGCATTTTATGCGACTCCCTTTGGCTGTTGGCTGACCGCCGCCGATCGCCCCGATAACGGGCCGCGGCTGCACGGTCATATCCGGTGGGCCCAATGCGTCACCGGCAAGGAGTACGGTGTGGATTTCTCCCCAGCACCGAATGAGGCGCGGGAATACACCACATGGTCTGCATGGCGCAAGCGGTTCCTTTCGGCGTCTTGCGACACCGCCGGCCCGGCTATATGACTGAATGAACAAGAGTTTGAGGGGGATTATCCAAATGAGTCGTGCGTTCGTCTTTCCCGGACAGGGAAGTCAGGAAGTGGGTATGGGGCTTGCGCTGTCGGAAGCATTCCCGGCAGCCCGTCTGGTCTTCGAAGAAGTGGATGACGCTCTTGAGGTGCGTTTGAGCAAGATAATGTTCGAAGGGCCGCTCGAAGAATTGATCCTGACCCAGAACGCGCAGCCGGCTTTGATGGCTGTCAGCATGGCTGTGATCCGGGTTCTTGAGGAAGAGGGTGGCAAGAAAGTTTCCGAGATGGCCGCGTTTGTTGCCGGCCATAGTCTAGGTGAATATTCCGCGCTGGCCGCGGCAGGAGCCCTGCCATTGGCGGAGACGGCCCGATTGCTACAAACCCGCGCTGAAGCCATGCAGGCAGCTGTGCCCGTTGGCCAGGGCGCGATGGCAGCGATACTCGGCTTGAGCATAGAGGATGTGGAAGCCGTCTCGGCTGATGCGGCTAAGGATCAGGTCTGCGATGTCGCGAATGACAATTCCGACGGTCAGGTCGTCGTCAGTGGCGACGCCGAAGCTGTTGAGCGTGCGGTGGAGGTTGCCAAGGAGCGTGGTGCCAGAAAGGCGATGATGCTGACTGTCAGTGCACCATTCCATTGTTCTCTTCTCGATCCGGCGGCGGATGTCATGACTTATGCGCTGGCAACAGCCAGTATGTCAGTGCCCAATCCGCCAGTGGTGGCCAATGTGACTGCTGCACCGGTGTCCGACCCTGATGACATCCGTAATCTTCTTGTGGAGCAGGTGACGAGCCGGGTGCGGTGGCGCGAATGCGTCCTCGCGATGCGCGATTTGGGTGTGGATGAACTTTGTGAAATCGGTTCGGGCAAAGTTCTTACCGGGCTGGTCCGTCGCATCGATCGCGAGATTTCGGGGCGCGCCATCGGAAACCCGGCGGACATCGAAGAATTTCTCGCAACTCTCTAGGAACTCTGAAAAAGAAGGACGACATGTTCGATCTCGAAGGAAAGACTGCGCTGGTTACAGGCGCAACGGGCGGTATTGGTGGGGCGATTGCCCGCCAGTTGCATGATCGGGGAGCCATAATCGTGGCGAGTGGTACGCGGACTGAGAAGCTCGATGAGCTTGCTGGAAACCTGGGCGACAGATGCCATGTGGTCGCAGCAAACCTGTCGAATTCGGCCGCGCCGGATGCGCTGATCGCGGAAGCCGTGGAAGTTGCCGGGAGCGTTGATATTCTGATCAACAACGCCGGATTGACTCGCGACAACCTGGCGATGCGTATGAAGGATGATGAGTGGCAGCAGGTTATTGATGTCAATCTGACCTCGGCCTTCCGGCTGACGCGGGCGGTGCTGCGCGGCATGATGAAGGCGCGCTGGGGCCGTGTTGTGACGGTGACGTCTGTTGTAGGAGCGACTGGAAATCCAGGGCAGGCAAACTACGCCGCTTCAAAAGCCGGTCTGACAGGAATGTCGAAAGCGCTGGCGCAGGAAGTGGCCAGCCGGGGCATCACTGTGAACTGCATTGCGCCGGGTTTCATTGAAACACCGATGACCGATGCTTTGTCAGATGATCAGAAAGCCACATTGCTCGAACGAATTCCCTCGGGCCGACTGGGGGTCGTCAATGATGTTGCGGCCTGTGCAGTTTTTCTGGCGAGCGCAGAAGCTTCTTATGTGACGGGTCAAACGCTGCATGTGAATGGCGGAATGGCGATGTTATAGGTCGAAAGACGAACCGCCCGGCTTGACGTTACGGGCGAACGCGGCTAAGTCGCGGCTTCCACACGTACATGTTTACTGTCTCTGGATTGAATATGTGCGCTGTGATAGGGATCGAAGGTCGTTTTCGGGCGCATAAGGTAACCGAATCGTCTTAAATCATTGTCGTATAAATCGTCCCGCAACGGGATAACGAAACAAGAAATTGAGGGCAGTCTGATATGAGCGATATTGCCGAGCGCGTGCAGAAAATCGTTGTCGAGCACCTGGGTGTCGACGAAGGTAAAGTTTCCGAGGATGCGAGCTTCATCGATGACCTCGGGGCGGACAGCCTTGATACCGTCGAGTTGGTCATGGCATTCGAGGAAGAGTTTGGATGTGAAATCCCCGACGACGCAGCCGAGAAAATTGTCAAGGTTGGCGACGCGGTCAAGTTCCTCGAAGAAGCTGCTGACTGAACTTCGGCTCGCGGTCCGAGCGGCACACGCCGCCCGGACCTCTTCACCGTAAAACAGCGCATCGGAATCCTATGAGACGTGTCGTTGTCACCGGAATGGGTCTCGTCACGCCACTTGGCGTGGGGCTCGATCACAACTGGACTCGCTTGACGAATGGTGAGTCCGGCGCTTCTGCCATTGAACGTTTCGATGTGTCAGACCTGCCCGCAAAAATCGCAGCGCAGGTGCCTCGTGGTGATGGCACGAATGGGACGTTCAATCCCGATAATTTTGTGCCGACCAAGGACCAGCGTCGGATCGACGAGTTCATTGTCTATGGAATTTCAGCAGCAGTCGAAGCTGTAGAGGATTCGGGCTGGAAGCCGGAGTCTGAATACGATCAGGAGCGCACTGGCGTGATGATCGGCTCAGGCATTGGCGGTTTACAGACCATTTATGAGGGTTCAACTCTGTTGAATGAGAAGGGCCCTCGCAAGGTGGGGCCGTTCTTTATTCCTTCAGCGCTGATCAATCTGGCTTCGGGTCAGGTCTCGATACGGTACGGTTTTAAAGGCCCCAACCACGCGGTTGTCACGGCGTGTTCGACGGGTGCGCATGCCATTGGCGATGCCGCGCGTTTGATCATGTGGGAAGATGCTGATGTGATGGTTGCGGGCGGTGCGGAAGCGGCAATCTGCCGGATCGGCATTGCCGGTTTTGCAGCGTGCCGTGCGTTGTCGACCGGATACAATGACACGCCTGAAAAAGGTTCCCGGCCCTATGATAAAGGTCGTGATGGCTTCGTCATGGGTGAGGGCGCCGGTGTCGTGGTGCTCGAAGAGTATGAGCATGCCAAGGCACGCGGTGCGAAAATCTATGCTGAAGTTGTTGGCTACGGATTGTCCGGTGACGCCCACCACATCACGGCACCTGCCGATGATGGCAATGGCGGGTACCGTTCCATGGCCGCAGCCCTGAAGCGCGCGGGCATCAACCGTGAAGACATCGACTACGTCAATGCGCATGG
>JABJAG010000078.1 GCA_018666195.1 Alphaproteobacteria bacterium | reverse complement strand
CCGCCTGTTCACCCCGGACATGAAAGAGGTGACGTTCAAAGGCACGGTCGATCCGCACACACCGATCGCCCAGGGCTGGTTGCGGGCATCTCATCGCAAGCTGGACGCGAGCAAGTCACGTCGACACAAGCCCCACCACACGCATGATGAAGAACAGCCGCTGAAGGCCGGACAGGTCTATGAGCTGGATGTTGAAGTCTGGCCGACATCCATTGTCGTGCCACCGGGGTACCGGCTTGGTCTAACCGTGCGCGGGACGGACTATGTCTATCCGGGTGGATCCGGTGGCCGACTGTCGAACATGAAGAACGAATTCACCGGTGTTGGACCTTTTGTCCATGATGGCCGGGATGCTCGCGTCTATGGCGGCAATGTGACAATTCATTGTGGACCAAATCATCCATCCCATCTTCTCTTGCCAGTTATTCCGCCCAAAAGCGGCGGCAAGAAACGAAGCTAGGACAGAAACACGAAAGTAGGGGAGAAGAGCATGGGCAAGATTCAGACACCTGGCGATAGCCAGATGACCTCGAAGGTCAATGACGGTATGCGCATCGATTGGGATGTGCCGTTGGAAATGGACGATGGGATCGTCCTGCGAGCTGATATTTACCGCCCGGACGATGACGGGCAGTACCCGGTTATCATCAGCTATGGACCCTATGCAAAGTGGCTCGCCTGGGAGGACGGCTATCCCTATCAGTGGAAGCAGATGCTGGAGGACTATCCCGATTGTCTGGCTGGTTCATCGAACCGCTATCAGAACTGGGAACTTGTCGATCCTGAGAAATGGGTGCCCGAAGGCTATATCTGTATGCGTGTGGATTCTCGTGGTGCTGGCCGTTCACCGGGTCTCCTGGAAGTCTGGTCACCTCGTGAAGCGCAGGATTATCACGACTGCATCAACTGGGCGGGGACACAGGCTTGGTCAAACGGCAAGGTTGGAACCAATGGCATTTCCTACTACGGAATGAACCAGTGGCAGGTGGCTTCCCTTCAGCCCAAGCATCTGGCAGCCATGTGCGTTTGGGAAGGTGCGGCAGACTACTATCGTGACCTTGGTCACCACGGCGGTATCGCCTGCCGCTTCCCGTCGATTTGGTACAACTCGGCGGTTGTCCCCCGGCAGCACGGCAAGGGGGCGAATGGGCGGAAAAGTCGCCTCAATGGTGAATGGATTTCCGGCCCTGAAACCCTGTCCGAAGAAGAGCTGGCAGAGAACCGCACAGATTTCGGCAAGGACATTCTCGATCATCCGCTGATCGATGATTTCTGGAAAGCCCGGATGCCGGACTATTCCAAGATCAATGTGCCGCTGCTGTCCTCCGGGAACTGGGGCGGTGTTGGCCTGCACCCGCGTGGCAATACCGAAGGTTATGTGAATGCGGCAAGTGATCAGAAATGGCTGGAAATGCACGGTCTGGAGCATTTCACCCATTTCTACACTGACTACGGCATGGATCTGCAGCGTCGCTTCTTTGATCACTTTTTGAAAGGCGAAGACAACGGCTGGGACAAGCAGCCACCGGTTCAGGTGCATGTGCGTCACCCGGGTGAGGTCTTTGTTGAGCGCACCGAGGATGCATGGCCGATCCCGCGGACGGAATGGACGGAGATGTATCTCAACCCCTCGGATATGGCGCTCGCTGATGCGCCGCTTTCCGAGGCTACAGCGCTGACTTATGACGCACTCGGCGACGGCGCTACCTTCCTGGCACCGCCAGTAACACAGGAAACCGAAATTACCGGGCCTGTTGCTGCCAAGCTGTTTATTTCTTCGGAGACTGAAGACGCTGATCTCTTCCTTGTCCTGCGGGTATTCGCCCCGGACCTGAAGGAAATTGTCTTCAAGGGTGCGAACGATCCACATACACCTGTTGGTCTGGGCTGGCTTCGTGCATCTCATCGCAAGCTCGACGCGGATCAGACCCTGCCGTACCGGCCGTATCACACTCATGATGAGTTGCAGCCGCTCACGCCTGGTGAGGTTTATGAGCTGGATATCGAAATCTGGGCAACCTCGATCGTTTTACCGGAAGGTTATCGGTTGGGGCTCAGTGTCCGCGGGCGAGACTATGTCTATCCGGGTTGGACCCCGGGTGATCCGATGATCGCCGGTCGTATCCAGTACGGTGTCGGGCCGTTCAAGCATGAGATGAAGGGCAATCGTCCGTTGGATGTTTACGGTAAAAAGGTCACGCTCCACACCGGGCCGGATCATCCGGCTCATGTCCTGCTGCCGGTCATTCCGGAGAAATAGGGCCGATCACTTGCGCGTGGCGTCGAACCGATCTTCGAGGCCTGACCAGCAATCCTGATAGTCGCTTTGGCGTAGAGGTGTTTCCTGCGCGAAAGTGGTCGGGCGAACCACGTAGCGCGTCTCAAACATGAAGGCGAGCGTGTGGTCCAGCTTCTCTGGCTGGAGTTCTGCGTTGCTTGCCTTTTCGAAGGTGGACGCATCAGGACCGTGGCCGGACATGCAATTGTGCAGGCTGGCCCCGCCAGGTGTGAAGCCATCGGATTTGGCGTCATAGTTGCCAGTTACCAGACCCATGAACTCGTTCATGAAGTTGCGATGGAACCAGGGGGGGCGAAACGAATGCTCGGCCACCATCCAACGGGGCGGGAAGATAGCAAAGTCAACATTTGCAATACCGGGATCGCTTGATGGGGCGGTGAGAACTGTGAAAATCGAAGGGTCAGGATGATCGTGGCTCAAGGTGCCAATCGTCATGAAGTTGGCGAGGTCGTACTTGTAGGGAACATGGGTGCCGTGCCAGGCGACCACATCCAGCGGTGAGCGATCCAGATCACACTCCCAGAATGCACCATCGAACTTCTGAACCAGTTTGAATTCACCAGTCCGATCTTCGAACGCTGCGACAGGGGTTAGAAAGTCACGGCGATTGGCCAGACCCTGCGTTCCGATGGGGCCAAGTTCCGGCAGTCGGAATGCTGCGCCGTAATTTTCGCAAATATAGCCACGCGAGGGGCCATCAGGCAGTTCGGCCCGCAACTTGATGCCTCGCGGGATCACAGCAATTTCGCCGGGTGCGGCATCCAGAACGCCAAGCTCGGTGTGAAACACCACGCGGCCCTGCTGCGGTACGAACAACATCTCACCGTCAGCATTGTGAAAGAACCGCGCTGTCATGGATGTATTCGCGCCGTAGAGATGAATGCCAATGCCGGCCTGCGTGTGTGCATCTCCGCAAGTGCCGTAAGATGTAATTCCGTCGATCAGGTCAGTCGGGGTATCCGGTATCTTCAGAGGATCCCAACGCATCTGGTTGGGCTCACTTGGACCTGAACTGCCAGCGCCCGTTTTCCAGAATTCGTTTGCCAGAGGTCGATAGGGCCGGTGCTTTGCGGTGGGGCGTATGCGATAGCACCAGGTCTGACGCGATTCTTCGCGTGGAACCGTAAAGGCAGAGCCGCTAACTCCTTCGGTATACAGACCATAAGCCGGTTTTTGAGGCGAGTTCTGTCCCGTCGGCAAGGCACCGGGTAGAGCTTCAGTTGAGAAATGATTTCCCAGACCATTCTGAAATCGCGTTGCAGTCGGGGTGGATGATTCAGACATTGATTGATCTCCGTTTCTCAACATAGAATACAGTTGCATATGTAACTATATCAAGTGTTGGGTGGAGAGCGCTTCCCAAAGACAACGGCAGTCTCGAATCGCGGGCTGCTGTAACCGTTGTTCTGAATTCCGTTGGGGGCGGTGATGTTTCAATATTTGCAACCTGTTTTGGGGCTGATTTTTCTCGTTGGTCTGGCGTGGGCCCTGAGTGAAGATCGCAAGCGCGGGTCGATCCGGCTTGTCCTGATTGGGGTGGCGCTTCAACTGGCCGTGTCTGCGATAGCCTTATCGGTGCCGGTTGTCAGAGAAGCGATTGGTGCGATCAATAGCGTTGTCCTGGCGCTCGACGCAGCGACCAAGGTCGGTACAAGTCTGGTGTTCGGTTTTGTTGGCGGCGGTGAGCTGCCTTTTACCGAAATCTATCCCGGTGCCAGCTTTGTTCTGGCGTTTCGTGCGCTCCCCATTGTTTTGGTCATGTCTGCCGTTTCAGCTGTGCTCTGGCATTGGGGAATCATGCCGCGCGTTATTCGAGGCTTTGCGGCTGGATTAAGGGCGACGTTGCGGATTGATGGTCCGGTCGTGGTGGGGGTCGCGGCAAATATCTTTGTCGGAATGGTTGAGGCAGCCATTTTGATTCGACCGCATCTCTCGCGCATGAGCCGGGCTGATATTCTGGTCACCATGACCTGCGGCCTGACGACCATCGCAGGCACGGTTCTGGTTCTCTATGCGACATTTCTCAGCGGGGTTATCGAGAACGCAGCTGGACACCTTCTTGTGGCGTCATTGATCAGCGCGCCTGCCGCGATTGTGGTCGCTCGGCTTATGATACCGGCTTCTACTATGGAAGCCGCTGTATCTGCCTCGGAATCCGAGCTGGATGATGTTTTGTCCACAGGACGGGGATTCTACGATGGCACGATGGATGCACTGGTTCAGGGCACCCTTGATGGATTGCGCTTGCTGCTGAATATCATTGCCATGCTGATTGTGTTCGTGGCGATCGTGGCCTTGATTAACCAGATATTGGGGATTGTGCCCGATATCTGGGGTGCACCCATAACCTTGCAACGCCTGTTGGGATGGGGATTGGCACCCGTGGCATGGTTGATCGGCATTCCCTGGGCAGAAGCTGTGACGGCAGGAGGGTTGATTGGGACCAAAATCGTACTCAATGAGTTGATTGCCTATCTTGATCTGGCTGCAACGCCTGCAAAAGAATTGTCAGAACGTTCGCGCATCATCCTGCTTTATGCGCTATGTAGTTTTGCAAATTTCGGAAGTGTGGGAATCATGCTCGCCGGAATGGTGGCGATGGCACCCGAACGGAAGTCAGAGTTCGTAGGTTTGGGGTTGAAGGCTCTCGTCGCTGGTACGATTGCAACATGCATGACGGGCGCGGTTGTCGCGCTGATTATCTAGGCCAATGCGTTTTCGCATTGGCATCAACGCGGCGGCTTGGTGGTATACTCGGCAGTCTAACAGTAACCGGCACAAAAGGTGCTCCCATCAACGATTCACGACCCTTTGACGAAGCGGAACGCAAGCGCTTCCACAACCTGTTGCTCCTCGCAAATGAAAGCCCCTACGAAGGTGAGCGTTCGGCTGCGCTGGCGGCTGCTGAACGGATGTCCAAAGCGCGCGGCATGACACTGGAAGAGGCTGCAAGTGGTGGTCCACCGCCGCCGGAGCCGAAGAAGAAGCCGCGCAAGCGCAAAGCGTCGGGCATGCAGGACAAAGCCATGGATCGTGCGTCGCGCATGACCGATGACTGGCTGGATGCAGATAAAGCACGCCGGGACGCGGCATTGGAAGAAGCGCGTGAGCGTGGGCTTGATGCAGATGAACGTCGTCGGCAAGCCGCCGCAGCGAATCGGGTTCAGCGGCGGAATGGCCGAAAGCGCGATCCTCAGAGCCATGCGCATGTGCTGTTGTCGGAGACCTCGTTACCTCTTGAAGAGATCGCTTCGATGACTGGTCTCAACATGTATGAGCTCGTCAGCATGAAGCTGAAACTGCGGCGCGCCGCGAGTTAGATTCATATTTGCGATGCGCAGTCTATTGACGGCGCCGCCCCAGACAAGTTCACTCCTCTGAATGACAAAGGCCTGACAAGGGCCACGAAGGGGGTTTGCGTGAACTACGACAGCTATGAAGCGATCAAGGCCAAACGAAACGGTCGAATTCTGACATTGACCATGTCGCGTCCGGGGACGCTGAACGCCGTGGATGCGGTGCTTCACGAAGAGTTGTCACGTATTTTCTACGATGTGAACGCTGATCATGACGTCGATGTGGTGATTCTCACGGGCGAGGGGAATGCATTCTGTGCTGGCGGTGACCTGCAGTGGCTCAACGACATGCATGGCGATCCATCCGCTTTTGCTCTGACGGTGTGGGAGGGCAAGCGCCTGGTCAATGGCTTGCTCGATCTTGAAAAGCCAATCATTGCGCGGTTGCCGGGGCATGCCATCGGGCTGGGCTGCACCATCGCTCTCTATTGCGACATCATTTATGCGGCTGAAGAGGCAAAGCTTGGCGATCCGCATGTGGCTGTCGGGCTTGTTGCCGGGGATGGGGGCGCTGTGATCTGGCCGCAGCTGATCGGCTATGCCCGAGCCAAGGAATATCTGATGACCGGGGATACGCTCAGTGCTGCAAAAGCAGCGGAGATTGGTCTGATCAATCATGCGGTGCCGGCGGACCAACTTGATGACGCGGTGAACGCCATGGCGGAACGCCTTGCGGGGGGAGCGATCAATGCCATCAAGTGGACCAAAGCATCGGTCAATGCGGGCCTCAAACAGGCCGCCAATGCCGTGCTGGATACAGCTTTCAATTTTGAGGCGATGTCCCAGATGACCCAGGACCACAAGATTGCGACGGAAGCTTTCCTCAATAAGGAGAAGCCGAAGTTTACCGGCAAATAGGCGCGCCAGATGGAGCATTTTCAGGAAGCTGAACACGTAACCATGCTGCGCGATACGTTGCGGCGTTTTGTTGAGAACGAGATGCCGCGCGAGCTGGCGCAGAAATGGGACCGGGAGAATGATTTCCCCCGGGAAATATTCGATCAGCTTTCCGCTCTCGGTGTGAATGCTCTCACGGTGCCCGAGGAATATGGCGGTGCCGGGCGTGACATCACCGCAACCATGGTGGTGATTGAGGAATTGGCCCGGCGCTCCATGGCGGTCGCGGTGCCTTTCATCATGTGCGCCTGTTACGGCGCGATGAATATCGAGGAGGTCGGAAGCGAGGAACAGAAGGCTGCGTTGCTGCCGAAGCTCGCCGAAGGCAAGCTGCTCTTTGCCTACGGGATTTCCGAACCCGATGTGGGTGCTGATGTGGCCAGCGTTCGTACGACCGCTGTGCGCAAGGGCAACGGTGCGACCGTAACGATCAACGGGTCGAAGCGCTTCTGCTCGGGCGCCAATATTGCCGATTACATCTACACGGTTGTGAAGAGTGATCCGGAGGCCGGGCGTTACAAGAATCTCTCGATTGTCATGATCCCGCCCGATGCGCCGGGGGTCACGATTGAGTTGCAGAATTCGATGGGGATGAAGGGCGCGTCGACTTGTGATGTGACCTTCGAGGATGTCGAGATTCCTGCAGAGAACATCATTGGGGGCGAAGAAGGCTGGAATGATGGCTGGAGCCGCATTGTCGGTCCGGGACTGGATGTGGAGAAGATCGAGGTTGCGGCACTCGCGCTCGGCAATGCAGCTGCGGCCGTTGATGATGCGTGGGAGTATGCGCAAGAGCGCAAACAGTTCGGCAAGCCGGTCTCGGCCTATCAATCGGTGCGCCATATGCTGGTCGATGCAAAGACAAAGCTGCATGCTTGTCGGTTGATGACCTATCACGCGGCCTGGCTGCTAGATGAAAAAAAACCCGCTTCGGTCGAGACCTCGATGGCAAAACTTTATGTCAGCGATACCGCCAAGGATATTGTGCTGTCGTGCCAGCAAGTGATGGGCGCTTATGGCTACATCAAGGAGTTTGATATGGAGCGCTACGTCCGGGAAGCACTGTTGATGCCGATCATTGGTGGCTCGTCGGCGATCCAGAAGAACAATATCGCCAATCGCCTGCGGCTGGCGCGCGAATAGGGGACACATATGCGCGAGGATGTGAGTGGCTGGACAACCCGGCTGACTGATGCGTTGATTGCGGAGAACACCGCCAGCGGCATTTGGCGCAATCAAACCCTTGCCGATCAGCTCGCCGATGTGTGTGCGTGCAACCCTGATAAAATCCTGCTGATCGAGGGCGACACACGGCTCACTGTCGCGGAGATCGACCTGCAGGCACGTGCACTTGCCAGTGCACTTCAAAAGCGCGGTCTGGTCGCCGGAGATGTGGTAAGCGTTTCACTCCCCAACTGGCCTGAAACAGTATTGATTGATCTTGCCTGCGCGATGCTGGGATTGGTGTGCAATCCAATCATTCCGATCTACCGCGATGCTGAGGTCTCCTACATTCTGCAGGATGCCGGCTCGAAGGCGATCTTTATTCCCACGACCTTCCGCAAGTTCGACTACGCCGACATGATTGAACGTCACCGCACTGATTTGCCGGCATTGGAGCATGTGATCACTGTGCGAGGTGAGGCCGCTGGCACGACCCCGTTCGAGCGCTTGCTCTCCGAGGGTGATACGGACGGATTTGTGCGGCCGTATGTTGATCCGAATGCAGTGAAATTGATCATGTACACCTCAGGTACCACGGGGCGCCCGAAAGGCGTATTGCATAGCCACAATACGATCGACACGGAAATTCAGGCGATCGCCGATTTCCTTTCACTCGATGACAGCGACGTGATTCTGATGCCGTCACCGGTTTCGCACATCACCGGGTATCTCTACGGAATTCAGATGCCGTTTATCCTGAATGCGCCTGCAGTTTTCATGGACAGTTGGGATGCTCATGAAGCGGCTGACAAAATTGACAAATATGGGGTCACCTTCACCATTGCGGCGACTGTATTTTTGCAGGAACTCACTGATTTTTCTGTAAAAAATGACCGTTCTCTGCCGAGCTTGCGGTATTTCCCGTCCGGGGGAGCCCCGGTCCCGCCCGAGGTGATCTACAACGCCCACAGGGCGTTTGCGCGCTGCATCTGTTCGCGGGTTTACGGGTCTACCGAAGCGCCAACAGTGACGCTCGGTGTTAGCGGCCGGGACGAAGAAGAACTGGGTGCAACCACGGAAGGCTACATCGTTGGACACGAGGTCAAGATCGTTGATCCGGCGACCGGAGATGAAGTTCCGCCGGGCGTGGAAGGAGAGATCCTCTCGCGCGGTCCGGAGATGTGTCTGGGCTACGCCGCTGCCGAGCACAATGACGAGGCTTTTGAGCCCGATGGCTACTTTCACACCGGTGATCTCGCAACCCTCACCGCCAATGGCGCGATGGTGATCACCGGCCGTTCGAAGGACCTGATCATTCGTGGCGGCGAGAATATCAGCCCCCGTGAAGTCGAGGATGCCCTGCACGAGCATCCTGCAATTCATGAGGCTGCTGTGGTGGCGATGCCACATGAGCGTATGGGTGAAACCGGCTGCGCCTTCGTGGTTTTGCAAGACGATGCTGAGTTAAGCTTCGAAGCCCTGATTGCATTCCTTGGAAAGACGGGCATGGCGAAGCAGAAATATCCCGAACGCATAGAGATCATCGAGGCATTTCCACGCACCGCGGCAGGGAAAATACGCAAGAACGTTTTGCGAGATGATGTCGCGGAAAAGCTGGCCCGGGAGGCCTGAGCCATGGACGCTCTACTGTTGACAGTCATTCCGCCAGCAGACACGCTCTTTGTACAAAAACCTTTTTCATATAGGTGAAAAGCCAGCGAAATTGGGAGGAAACAATGGAACGTAAAGTCGAATTCAACAGCTGCGGTGATACCATCCGCGGCGTCCTGCACATTCCCGACGGAGTCAAGAACCCGCCTTTGGTCATCATGGCCGGCGGCTGGTGTTATGTGAAAGAAATCGTCATGCCGTATTACGCGGATGATTTCATGGAAATTGGCTGCGCCTGCCTGATCTTCGACTATCGTCGCTTCGGTGACAGCGATGGCATGCCGCGCCAGCACATCAACCCCTGGGACCAAATCGAGGATTATCGCAACGCGATCAGTTACGCGCAGACCCTTGATGAAGTGGACACGGATCGGATTGGTGTCTGGGGCATTTCCTATTCAGGTGGTCACGCCGTCTGTGTTGCCGCCCTCGACACCCGCGTGAAGTTCGCGCTGTCGGTGGTCCCGGTGGTGGATGGCTTCCCGACCATGCGTCGTTGCCATGGTGAACGGAAGTTTGGTGCACTCCAGAAACTCATTCTTGATGATCGTGAGCGTCGCCAGAAGGGCGAGCCGAGCCAGATGATCGCCATGTCGACGACTGATCCTGACAATGTGGTCAGCGCCTGGCCGTTCCCGCATGTCTGCACGATCTTCAACGACATCAAGGAACGAGAAGCACCCAATCATATCCATGAGAACACGCTCGAATCGGTTGAACTGCTGATGCAGTACGATGTGATGCCTTATGCAAAACGGCTTTATGAAACCCCGTATATGATGGCCATCGCCAAGGGTGACAACATCACGTCATCTGACCTGGAGATTGACGTCTTCAATGCGGTGCCGTGTCCCAACAAGCATCTTGCGATCGTTGAGGGTGTGGATCACATGAGCCTCTATTCCAACAATGAGCATCTCGAAAAAGTCTCAAGCGCTCAAGCCAATTGGCTGCGTGACTTGCTGTTTGGACCCGATGCGTTGCTGGCTACCGCCGCTGAATAGGCAGTCTGAATCTGATGTGATGTTTGGCCTGTCCTTTGGTGAGCAGGGCGCACGAAAGTAATTCTGGTCATTGTTTTGACCTTTTGAGTGATCGTGGAGCACGATCAAAACTGAGTTGAAGTAAGTAACTTGTCGCTGAAAACAGACGGTATTTTCGTACTTTGGCTGTTATCACAAATTCTCGATGGACACGGGTCTTACTTTGCTGGAACCTACCTACAGGACTATAAAAGTTATTGGGGAAATCAATAACGAACAGGGAGGGTCTCGTGCCCAATAAAGTTTCAAAGACGACGATGCTGGCAATCGCTGCCGCCGCAACGGCGACAGTTGCCGCGACGGCACCCGCGAGTGCTCAAGAAACCATCAACCTGACCGCGATTTCCGGTTATCCGCCGCCCGCGACATGGGTTGGTTCGCTGGTCGACGCTTACATGCCTGCTGTTGATGCGATCCTCGCAAAGAACGGCAACTACAAGATCAACTGGAACAAGGGCATCAGTGGCCAGATCGTCAAGCCGCGTGGTGAGCTCGAAGGTGTTGAAACCGGTATTGGTGACCTGGGCGTTATCGTGACCGCGTTCCATGCCGATAAGGTCCCGTTGTACGATGTCTCCTTCAAGACTCCGTTCTCAACGCTGGATGTTGGCCTTGTCAGTGCCGTGACCCAGAAAATGATCGCGACCTTCCCGCAGTACAATGAGACATGGCTGAAGGAATTCAACCAGGTGCCACTGGAGTCGACAGGCGCGGTTGATAACTACATGCTCTGGTCGGCCAAGCCGATTTCCAGCATCAATCAGGTCAAGGGTCTTAAGGTTGGTGCGGCTGGTCCGAACCTGCCATGGGTTCTTGCCATTGGCGCTGCCGGTGTGCAGACCAATCTGGCTGATGCCTATAACAGCCTGAGCACGGGTATCTATGAGGCCATGATCGTATGGCGTCAGGGTGCAGGTGCTTTCAAGCTCTGTGAACCAGCACCGTTCGCATTTGACGCCAGTCTGGGTGCCGTGAACGGCTTCTCGTTGAACTTCAACCGCGACGTTTGGGAAAGCCTGCCGGAAGAAGTGCAGAGCGCCATGTCGGCTGCTTCCCCGGCGTGGACAAAAGAAAACGTCAAGCGCGTGAATGATGGCGCCAAGTGGGGCCTCAATCGTTGTGAGACGGAATTCGGCACCAAGGTGACGAAGGCCAGCAACGAAGAGCGTCTGGCATGGGCACAGGCATTGCCGCCGTTGGGCAAGGAATGGGCCGAAGCACGTAACAAGGCCGGTCAGCCGGGTACAGAAATTCTGTCTGCCTGGATGAACGAGATGCGAGCAGCCAATCAGCCGATCGCACGCCATTGGGATCGCGACTAAGCGTTCGTGGACGTTTTCGTGATCTCAAACTGAACTAAGGGAGGGGGGCCGTTGCAAGACGGCTCCCCAACTTCTATTGAGCGCAATAACTGCATTTCTGGACGTTCTCCGTCGAATTTTCGACCGGATCGTTCTTGTTAGCAACGCTGTCGCATCGGGATGGATTTTTGTCCTGATGCTTCTCATCTCTCTCGATATTGTTTTGCGATTTGCATTCAATTCACCGTTGAGCGGGACGACAGAAATCGTCGAGATTTCAATTGTGACGATTCTTTATCTACAGCTTGCACATACCCTGAAGGTCGGTCGTGTGACGCGCTCGGATGCGCTTTACGGTGCCATCCTGCGAAAGTGGCCTGCTGTCGGCAATGTAATGGGTATTCTGTTCCATCTAGCCGGTGTCGGGCTCATGGTGGCGATCGTGTATGGCGGCTGGCCGAAATGGCTGCAGGCCTATGATGGTGGCCATTTCATCGGAAATGTTGGTGTTTTTACCTTCCCGGAATGGCCTCAGCGTCTGGTTCTGGTCATTGGTTGTGCCATGCTGGGCATCCAGTTCCTGCTTGCGGTGGTTGATAATATCCGTGGAATTATGGGCAAACCGCCTTTGGAGTTTGAAGAAGCCGTTGATGTTGAAGTGGCTGCAGTTGAGGAGCCCAAGGCATGACCGGTTTTGAAATAGGACTCATTTCAATTGTTGCGATGTTGCTGTTGATCTATGTCGGCATGCACGTTCCTGTGGTGCTGGCCTTGATCTCGTTTGTCGGGGTCTGGGTGATCAAGGGCAATATCAAGATTGCTGTGGCGCTGCTTTGGATATCATCGGCCAAAACCGTTGCGGACTTCCTGTTCGGCGTGATCCCGCTTTTTGTGCTCATGGGATTGCTCGTCAGCGTCGCCGGAATGGGTAAGGACACCTACGACATAGCCCAAAGTATGCTGCGCAAGGTGCGTGGTGGTCTTGGGATGGCGACGGTTGTTGCGAACGCTATTTTCGCGGCGATCACTGGCGTGTCGATTGCATCGGCGACCGTGTTTACACGTATCTCTGTCCCGGAAATGCTGCGCTATGGCTATAAGGGCCGGTTTGCGGTTGGCACTGTGGCTGGGTCTTCGGTGCTGGGGATGCTTATCCCGCCATCAATTCTGCTGATTATATTCGCGCTGATCGCCGAAGAGTCTGTTGGTGATTTGTTTATCGCCGGGATCGGGCCGGGAATCCTTCTGACAATCGCGTTCTGTGTGCTGATTGCGATCATGGCCTACGGGTTCCCCAATATGGTGGCCGAGCCAGGGGCGCTGGACGCACAGATGGATCAGGAGCGGATGCCAGCCAGAGAGTTCTGGTCGAAAGTTATTCCGATCGCTGTTCTGATCTTTGTGGTTCTGGGGGGCATCTATGCCGGCTTCTACACGCCAACAGAAGCAGGTGCGGCGGGTGCTTTCGTCGCGTTCATATTCGCCTTGCTGCGAAGACAATTGACGGTTCGCAAGCTTTGGGATGTCCTGGTCGAAACAGGTCACATCACAGCTACATTGCTGTTCCTGATTATCGCGGCCAGCATGTACAGCCGAATGCTTGGGATTTCCGGGTTGCCGACCGAACTCGGCAAGGCCATCGGAGATATGAACGCCAGCTTTGTGCAGCTGATGATCCTGTATGTTGTGATCCTGATCATTCTGGGCACGATCATCGATTCCGTTTCGATCATGTTGATCACGGTACCGTTGTTCCTCGTGGTGCTAAAACCGTTCGAAGTTGATCTGGTCTGGTTCGGTGTTGTGACAGTGATTGCGACCGAGATCGGGTTGCTCACCCCACCATTGGGGCTGGCGGTCTATGTGATCAAATCGACTTTGGTGCAGAAAGATATCTCACTCGCGGATATCTTTATTGGCGCGGCGCCTTTTGCGTTGACCATGCTCGTGGTGCTTATCCTCGTGATGATTTTTCCCGACATTCCGCTGTTTCTGGTCGACCTCAAGCGTTCGCTGAGTTGACGATTGATGGCCCTGGATTGAGAACAGGGGCGGTGGTTAATTCCACCGCCCTTTTTCGTTCTCCAGTGCTAGGGTTTTATCTGTTCGGACACGTAACGAACTGGAACTAAGCTGAATCGGGGGATTACCATGGCTTCAAACGGCACCATTGCTATCGATATGCACGCGCATGTGTTTTCACCATCAGCCAAGGCACTGATGGACAAGCATTACCAACCATCGGAGATCCTCACGCCTGATCGTGATCCTTACATGTTCTTTGCGCATCCTGCGTCGTTGGCGGTCGACAATGAGGCGATTCCGAGCCTGGTCCCGAAAATGATAAATCTGGAACCCCGGGCTGCGGATATGGATCAGACACGCGTGGACATGCAGATCGTCAGCCCGGTGCCGATTCAGTTCTATTACTGGACCGATCCCGAACTTGGGAATGAGCTGGCCCGGGTGCAGAACGACGATGTTTCGACACTCGTGAAAGGTGATCCCGACCGTTTTGTCGCCATGGGAACCTTGCCGATGCAGGATGCCGCAGCGTCGGTCGTCGAGATGCGTCGGGCGGTAAAGGATCTCGATATTCGAGGTTTCATCATTTCCTCCAACATTGATGGTGTTGAACTTTCGGATCGCCGTTTTGATCCGATCTATGCCGAAGCGGTGAAGCTGGATGTCCCGCTGTTTCTGCACCCGTTTGGCTTTACAGATGGCGCGCGCCTGCGGCCCTTCTTCCTGCACAATTGTGTTGGTCAGCCCCTTGAAGAGCAGATTGCTGTTTCACATCTGATTTTCGGTGGTGTCCTGGACCGTCACCCGGGCATCAAAATATGCATTGCTCATGGTGGCGGATATTTCCCCTACTACGCAGGACGGATGGACCACAGTTGGGAATATCGTCCCGAACTTCGCGAAACCATCAGTAAGCCACCCAGTGAGTATCTGCGTGACCTCTACTACGACACAGTTGTGTTCCGTCCGGATCAGCTGGAATATCTGGTCGATATCGTCGGTGTGGACCGCGTGATGATGGGAACGGATTATCCCTTTGATATGCAAGAATTCGAGCCGGTTGCCTTCGTCGGAAGCGCCACCAAGCTGAGTGAGGGCGAACGCAAAAAAATCCTTGGCGGAACGGCGGCTGCACTAATGGGGATCGGCTGACGTCTAGCCCAGCAAGGTCCAGGTCGTCTGGATCAGGGCCACAGGTGTGGCCGTGTCGGCGGTTTCAAGATCAATTCGTCCGAAGATCATGCGCTTGCCGCGCTTGATGACAGTGCCTTGGGCAATCACATCTGTGTTGTAGGCGGGAGCCAGAAAACTGGTGTTCATGTCGATGGTCGCCATTTTCTGGAAACCGCCAATTGCCGACGAAATCACCACAACCATGGCGGCATCGGCGAAGGACATCAGTGCCTGACCTGTGATCAGGCCCCCATCCCGTGCGATGCGCGCATCCCACGGCAGGCGGACCACCGCGCCGGTTTCAGAAACGTCTTCGACCGTCATTTTGAGGTCATCGAGCCACGGCACCATGACCGTGTCGATAACTTTCTGACCTTCTGCGACAGTGAATCCGGACATCTGCCTTGCCTCACGAGCCCTTGAAGTCCGGCTTGCGCTTTTCAACGAAGGCCGCGACGCCTTCAGCGAAATCATCTGTGCCGGCGCAGCTGAGGAAGGCATCCCGTTCCGCAGCAAGCTGCGTACCAAAATCTGCAGCTTCGAAACTCTGATTGATCAGGGCTTTGGTCTGGGCAAAGGCTTTGGTCGGCCCCGCAGCGAATTTTTCTGCAAGTTTCATCGCTTCGGCTTCGAGCTCATTGGCTGCAACGACGCGGCTTGCGAGGCCTAGTTCCAAAGCCTTTTCGGCATCCAGCGTTTCACTCAGCATCGCGAGTTCGAGAGCTTTTCGGCGGCCGACAATACGCGGCAAAAGATAGGTCGAACCACCGTCAGGGTTCGTGCCGAGCCAGATATAGGCCATGGTGAATTTCGCATTGTCGGCAGCGAGAACGTAGTCGGCATTCAGGGACATGCTGACCCCTGCGCCCGCGACGGGGCCGTGGACGGCTGCGATAACGGGTTTGGGCATTGTGGCGATGGCTTCGACGCTTTTGTGAAAGATGCCGATCAGGTCGCGGATGGTCTCGTCGATGGTGTCGATGTTTTCGTGGAAGGTTGCAACGTCACCGCCCGCCATGAAACCGCGCCCAGAACCCTGCAGAACGACCGCGCGAATGCTATCGTCGTTCGTCAATTCGCTGACCGCTTCGCCCAATTCGAGCGCCATTTGCCGGTCCAGAGCGTTCAGAACGTCAGGACGATTTAGCGTCAGGGTGGCGACGGCGCCCTGCTTGTCCAGTAGAATGGTCGACATCGGATTTGGCTCCGGTTTGTATGCAATGAACGATAAGCTTAGAGACGGGTCGCTGTGGCCGCAATCTAGCCGGTGAAGAGAGTTGGGGATGCTATGAGCACGTCATTTGACCTGAACGGACAAGTTGCATTTGTGACTGGCGCGTCGAGCGGTCTGGGTGCGCATTTTGCGCAAACACTTTCTGAGGCAGGCGCAAAAGTGGTTATCGGCGCGCGTCGCGCCGATAGACTGACGGAGCTGGCAGAAAGGATCACAGCAACGGGCGGGCAGGCGCTGGCTGTTGATCTGGATGTAACAGACGCTGCATCGATCGCACATGCCGTGCGCGCAGCCGAGGCTGGTCTCGGCCCGATCTCGATCCTGGTGAACAATGCAGGTGTTCCGCCGAAAGACTTGTCGTTGGAAATGGAAGAAGCCGAATGGGATTCGGTGATGGACACCAATCTCAAAGGTGCCTGGCTCATGGCGCGTGAGGTCGGCCGTCGCATGGTGACGCATGGAAATGGGGGGCGAATTATCAATATCGCGTCCGTTCTGGGGTGGCGCACTGTGGCCAAACGGGTGCAGTCCTACGCTGTGTCGAAAGCAGGCATGGTCAGCCTGACCGAGACACTGGCTCTGGAGCTGGGCCGGGATGGCATCCTCGTGAATGCCATTGGCCCGGGTTATATCAAGACCGAACTGAACACCGAGTTTCTGGAGAGTTCATACGGGCAGCGTATCGAGAGACGAACCGCACTGGGACGCTTTGGTGAAACTTCAGACCTTGATGGTGCCTTGCTGTTGCTGGCGAGCCCGGCTGGGGCTTACATCACCGGCTCTGTCATCGCCGTTGATGGCGGCCTGACGCTTTCCACACTCTAGAGACTGGGACAGGGAGTACCGATCGTGGATTTTACGCTTTCAGCTCAACTTGAGGACTTACGCCTGCGGGTCAAAGCCTTCGTGAACGATGAAATCATGCCGTTGGAGGCTGATCCGGCAAACTTTGATGATCATGAAATGATCGATGAGACCGTGTTGGCAAAAATCCGTGAGAAGGCCAAGTCTGTTGGTCTCTGGGCACCGCAAATGCCGACAGATCGGGGTGGTTTGGGCCTGAACAGCGTTGGAATGGCCGTGTTCTACGAAGAAGCCGCGCGTTCGCGCTTCGGGCCGCTCACCTTCAATTGTTCGGCCCCGGATGATGGCAATATGATCCTGCTCGATCGGGTCGGCCGTGAGGATCAGAAAGATCAGTGGCTGCAGCCTATTATTGACGGCAAAATTCGTTCTTCCATCGTAATGACCGAACCGGCACCGGGTTCTGGTTCGGACCCGACGATGATGCTCACCCGGGCCGAACTTCAGGGCAACGACAAGTGGGTCGTCAACGGGCGTAAGTGGTTCATCACGGGGGCCGAGGGTGCCGAACACTTCATTCTTCTGGCGCGGACATCGGATGACAAACGTCGCAGTCTGACAACCTTCCTGTTTCACAAGGATCAGCCGGGTTGGCGGATCATTCGTCGTATTCCGATCATGGGTCCCGAGGAACATGGCGGCCATTGCGAGATCGAGTTCGACGGACTGGAAATCGAGGATTCAAACCGCCTGATGGAAGTGGGGGAAGGCATGAAGTCGGTGCAGATCCGCCTTGGTGTTGCACGTCTAACCCACTGCATGCGCTGGCTCGGCATGTCGAAACGGGCGATGGAAGAATGCCTCGACTATGTCAAAACGCGCGAGAATTTTGGCTCGACCCTGGCTGAGCATGAAGGTGTCCAATGGATGCTGGGGGATGCGGCGATGGATATCGAGATTGGGCGTCTGTTGACCATGAAGGCTGCCGCCAAGCTGGATACAGGTGATCGCGCGCAGAAGGAGGTTTCCATGGCCAAGATCTGGGTGTCGGAGATTCTTCACAAGTCGATCGCCACGGCAATCCAATTGAACGGTGCTCGCGGCTATTCGAAGGATCTGCCGCTGGAATGGATGTACCGCTATGCGCCCCAGGCGAAACTGGTCGATGGTGCGTCAGAGGTTCACAAGATGGTTGTCGCCCGGAACCTGCTTTCTGACGGCATGGATTTCTGGCGCTGGGGCTAATCGCTTATGCCAGACGGTCCTGTCCTGGGGGGCGAACCCGATCTTGCACACTATCGTGCAGCACTAGAGTTCTGGTTGCGTGACCAATGTGGTGACGATGCACTGATGCTCGGGGCCATCAAGTTGCTGCCGGGCGGGGCCATACAGCGCAACTGGCGACTTGATCTGGCGTTGGATGGTCAGGTGCAGTCTGTTGTGCTGCGCGCTGGACCGGACATGCCGTTGCCTGAGAGCCGATCAAAGTCACATGAGTTCATGGTTGTGAGCCGGGTGCACCAACAGGGTCTGCCGGTGGCAGCACCGCTCTGGCTGGAATCGACAGGTTCGGTGATCGGGCGTGAATTCATGATCTCTGAGTTTCGGCATGGCGATGCCAATCGGGACAAACTGTTTGCAACAGCTGCAAGCACAACGATCCTTGCGCAATTGGCATCTGCGCTGGCGGGAGTTCACGCCATGGACGCGCCGGCAGGAGTCGTTATGGAAACACCACGGGATCGGGTCAAAACGCTGAAGAAGTGGGCGCGCGAGCTTGGTGATGTTCCTGAAGGCATTGCGTTCGGTCTCAACTGGCTGTCGGGACATGCGCCGGAAACGAAGATGACAGGGGTCGTACACCGGGATTTCCGGACGGGTAATTTTCTGATCGACGGCGATGGGCTGTCGGCGATTCTGGACTGGGAATTCGCAGGTGCAGGGGATGTCCACGAGGATATTGGCTGGTTCTGCGCGCGTTGCTGGCGAGGTGGGCATGCAGATCGGGAAGCAGGCGGTCTGGGTTCACGCGAGGTGTTCTATCGGGCCTATATGGAGGCAGGAGGGATGTCTCCCGAGGCTACAAATGTGCGTTTCTGGGAGGTGTTTGCCCATGTCCGCTGGGCCCTGATAGCGATGCAGCAGCGTGTACGTTCTGCTGCCGGAGAATATCCCGTCTGGGAACTGGAAGAGGCCGGAAACAGAGTTCCCGGCCTCTCTCAATCCATTCAAGATATGCTGAGTTCGTACTAAACTCCGTCCGGTACCACGACGACCCGGCCGACGATTCGACCATCCTCAAGGTCCTGAAGCGTGTTGGTCACTTCTGACATGGGACGTGCAGAGACTGGAATCGGGTCGACCTTGCCCGCCTTGACCAGTTCCATGAGTTCATGCATTTCACCAAGATTGCCAACATAGGAGCCGCGCAAGGCGATATCCCTTGTGGGCAGGGCCAGTGTTGCGAAGTTCAGGCGGCCGCCATAGAGGCCCACCAGCACATAGGTGCCACCACGACGTAGTACTTCCATGCCAAGCGCGGCGGTTTCGGTAGATCCTACGAAATCGACGACGGCACCAGCACCTGCCGTGGTGAGCTTGGCAATTTGCTCGCTGGCATTTTCGCGTTTTGGGTTGATGGTGTGATCTGCACCGGCTTCACGGGCGGCAGCGAGTTTCTCTTCTTCGATATCGACAACGATCATTTCATTCTCGATGTAGTCCGCCGCAATGCCGACACCCGTCAGGCCAACGCCGCCAGCGCCAATGATAACCAGCTTGTCGTCGCCAGCGATGGCCCTGGCTTTCTTGATGGCGCTGAAGGCTGTCACACCGGCACAGGCAAGCGTGCAGGCGTAGTGGGGGTCGACGCCGTCAATGTTCACGAGATAGCGCGGATGGGGCACGATGATGTGGTCGGCATAGCCACCAGGACGTCGCACCCCGAGCGGAGCAACATTTGCGCAATCCTGTTCATTGCCTTCATCGCAACGCGCGCAGTCGCCGCAGCCTGTCCATGGGAAGACCATTCGGGTTTCACCGATTTTGACGTCGGTTTCGACATCGGGACCGTAGGACACAACTTCACCGACCGGCTCATGTCCCATGGTGAAGGGGAGCGAGATGTTTCGGTCTTCCAGCGTCATCTTGGTGCCGTCGCCCAGATCGTAGAAGCCATGCCAGAAGTGCAGATCGGAATGGCAGACGCCGCAGGCGGTAACCTTGACCAGAACCTCAGTACCCTGCGGTTCTGGGGTTTCGGATTCGACCAACTCCAGCGGAGCATCGGCGGCAACGAGCTGATAACTTTTCATGACGTGCTGTTTCCCTATTTGGCGTTACGCCATTGTAATTGAAATTGATCCCAAACCGGAAATTTCATGATCAATGCGGTCGCCCTGTTCGACCCAGTGGGTCGGGATCACAGAGCCCAGAGTGACAAATTCGCCGGCCTTGAGATGTCGATCGCGCTCGCCGAGCCGATTGGCGAGCCAGGCCAATGCTTCGAGTGGGTGGCCCATGATCAATGCGCCTTCACCACGTCCAAGTTCGCTGCCGTTGAGTTGCACCGTTGCGGCTGCACCAGCGAGATCAAAATCCTGCCAATCGGTGACCGGATCACCCAGAAGGACGGCGGCGTTGAAGAAATTGTCCGCTGCCATCGTTGGGGTGTCGAGTTCGCGATAGTCCTTGTACCGCGCATCCACCAATTCGATGGAGATCATCACCGCGCCGATGGCATCGCGGACGCTTTCGCGGGTGTAAGGCACACTGCTGATTGGTAAATCGTTAGAGAGGGAGACGGCGATCTCTGCTTCCACGCCGGGATTGGCGAATGCGGCGTGCGGCAACTCGATGTGGTTGTGGAAGACCATGGGTTCGAACACTTCGCCAAAAGAAGGCTCGTGGATGTTCATATATTCCTGCATCACCGGTGTGGTGCAGCCGATCTTGTAGCCAACCAGTTTGCCCATGCCCCGTTCCGACAAGATTTCATTGTGGCGTTCCTGCACGCTATAGGCATCGTTCAGGTCCGTAGGCCGGACCTCTGGATCGAGAGAGTCGAGTTTGGACCCGTTCAGGCGGTTCTCGGCGATGATGGTCGCTGCGCGGTTGATGGCATCAGGTGTCATGAATTCCTCATGTTTTCTGGGCGAAAGCCCGTTTGAGGGCGTCTATATTGAGCTGCAAGGCTTGGCCTGCGGCATCGATCAGTTTGCCGTAGTGCCAGTAGCCATGGATCATACCGGACATGCAGGTGTATTCCACGGGCACGCCGGCTGCGGTCATGCGTTCGCCATAGTGCTTGCCGTCGTCGCGCAAAGGGTCGAATTCCGCAGTGATGATCTGCGCGGGAGGAAGCCCGGACAGATTATCTTCCTTGCAAGGGGACAAGAGGACATTGTCAGTCCGGGTCAGTCCGGGCGCATAACATTCGCCATACCAGTCCATTTGTTCGCGGGTGAGGAAGTAGTCCTCATCAAGATACTGATAGGACGGCAAGTCCTGCTCGAAATACATATCAGTCAGCGGATATACGAGAATCTGTGCGATCAGTGATGGTCCGCCGGAATCACGTGCACGCAAGGCCAGTCCGGCGGCAAGATTGCCGCCCGCGCTTTCGCCACCGACCGCGATGCGGGTTGGGTCGCCCCCCAGTGAGGCGGCGTTGTTCGCGCACCATTGCAGGGCTGCCCAGCAGTCGTCGGGTGCGGCCGGGAAGGGGGCTTCCGGGGCAAGCCGGTAGTCCACCGAGACTACAATGCAGTCAGCATCCCGACTGATCAGACGGCATTGTGGATCACGGCTTTCGATGCTGCCGATCACGAAGCCACCGCCATGGACAAACAGGAAGATCGGACGTGGTCTGTCGTCGTCCTTGGGTGTGTAAATCCGGACGCGAAGTTCTCCGGCGGGTCCTGGGATCATTTGATCCTCAACCTTGTCCAACGGGGCCGGGTCAAAGTTCCGCGGTAGAATGAAACGGTCATAGGCTGCACGGGCTTCCGCCGGGGGCAGGTCCTTGAGCGGGGTTGGCGCGGCGTTGAGCAGGTCGAGTACGGCCTGGGCCTGTGGGTGTAGGGTCATTATCCATCCGAAGTTTGCTGATAAAGCATCCTTCGCCGCCGGCAGACGGTCAACCGGATTCGAGACTCCGGAAATTCGTGTCGTCAACTGGAGATAATCCTTGAACCCTGCGCCGGGCATGTTTGAATTCATACTGGGCCTATAGAGGATAGTTTTGATGCGTTTTGCTTGTGATACCGGGGGAACCTTCACCGATTTGATCGTGGAGGATGATGATGGCGCGCTGACTATGTACAAGGCGTCGACGACGCCGTCCGATCCGGTCAAGGGCGTGCTGGATGCGCTGGCGCTGGCGGCTGAAGACCGGGACATTGATCTCTCCGAACTGTTGGGCCGTGGTGATATGCTGATCCACGGGACAACCCATGCGATCAACGCGATCATCACAGGCAACACTGCGCGCACGGCCTTCCTGACCACGGCGGGACATCCGGATATTCTGGTGCTGCGTGAGGGCGGGCGGATCGAGCCTTTCAACTTCGTTGCGCCCTATCCGGAACCCTATGTTCCCCGGGCGTTGACCTTCGAAGTGCCGGAACGAATCAACAGTGCGGGGGCGGCCCACACAGCGCTGGATGAAGCCGCGACGATCGAGATTATCAGCCGACTCAAAGCCGCCGAAGTTGAGGCCGTCGCGGTGTGCTTCCTCTGGTCAATCTCCAATCCGATGCACGAATTGCGCGTCGGTGAATTGCTCGACGCGCATCTGCCAGGTGTGCCCTATACGCTGTCTCATCAGATAAATCCGGCCTTGCGCGAATATCGTCGGGCTTCGGCGACGGCGATTGATGCCTCTCTCAAACCGCTCATGGGCAAGTATCTTGGTGGGCTGACGGAACGCCTGGCCGCGGCTGGTTTCGACGGACGCACGCTGGTGCTGACCTCACAAGGTGGCATGCTCGACGCGACCGATCTGGCACAGAAGCCCATTCATGCAATCAATTCCGGCCCATCCATGGCGCCGATCGCCGGGCGGAACTATGCAGCGATTGAGTCTGCGTCGGCCAATGTCATCATCGCGGATACCGGCGGTACGACTTATGACGTCAGTCTGGTGCGCGACGGGCGTATCCCGCTGACCAAGGAAACCTGGATCGGTCAGCCCTTTCGCGGCCATATGACGGGGTTTCCCTCGATCGATATCAAAAGTGTCGGTGCCGGCGGTGGTTCCATAGCCTGGGTTGATGCGGGCGGATTGCTGCATGTCGGCCCACAAAGCGCCGGGGCTGTGCCCGGCCCGGTTTGCTATGGCGCTGGTGGCACCGAACCCACAGTGACCGATGCCTGCGTGACTCTGGGCTATCTCGATCCCGGCTATTTCCTTGGTGGTAGCATGGAGCTGGACGCCGCGGGTGCACGCAAGGCCGTTGAAGATCATGTCGCCAAACCATTGGGACTGTCCGTTGAGGATGCAGCGGCCTCGATCCTGAGTGTTGCGACGGAAAACATGGTGCAGGCGATATCCGATATTACGGTGGATCAGGGCATCGACCCGGCTGAGGCGGTGCTGATTGGTGGCGGCGGAGCGGCGGGGCTCAACTCGATCTATATTGCCCGGCGCCTGGGGTGTCCGACATTGTTAATCCCCGAAACTGGGGCAGGCCTGAGCGCGGCCGGCGCCCTGATGTCAGATCTGTCCAACGAGTATCGCGCGACCTTCTTCACCACGTCGGACGGGTTTGATCGCGACGGGGTGAACCAGACCCTCGACGGATTGCGGGCCGAGGCCCAGGCTTTTATCGACGGTCCAGGTTCGAATGCGGTGTCGTCGCAAATCGAGTTCGCCGTTGAAGCCCGCTATGCCTCACAGGTCTGGGAAATCGAGGTGCCACTGCCGATGGAGCAGTTCAGCAGTGACGATCAGCTCGATGCGCTGGCAGAGGCATTCCACGCGATGCATGAGCGAATTTTTGCGATCCGGGACCCTGGATCAACCATCGAATATGTCGGCTGGACCGCGACCGCGCGCTGCGGCTTGCGCGATGGCGGGCCAGGCCGACTTGCTGTCGGCAAGGGGCACGAGGTCTCGGGCACACGCAAGGTCTATTTCGCAGGTGATGGTGCGGTGGACGCAGTGGTCCACGATTTTGAAACCATGGCCGCAGGTCAGCAGCATCAGGGCCCGGCGATTGTCGAATCACCGTTCACGACAGTGATTGCCGATGGTGCGACGAGTTTTGAGCGTACGGCATCCGGCAGCCTTCTGTTGCGGCCATAGTGGAGTTGAAGAGATGACATCCAAACAACTTGACGGCGCGCAGCTCGCCATTCTTGCCAACCGCTTCGAAGGCGTATCTTCGAAAATGGGGAACACCCTGTTGCGCACAGGTCGTTCCGGAGTGCTGAACCGGGCGAAGGATTTCTCCTGCTGCATCCTGACCGCGGATTGTGACCTGCTGGCGGTGGCTGAAAGCCTGCCAATTCATGTGCTGTCCGGCCCGGATATCATGGCGCGTTCCATGAAGGAATTTCATCCCGAGCTTAGGAAGGGCGATGCCTTTCTGCACAATTCGCCCTATCACGGCTGCTCCCATCCTGCTGACCATACGATCATCATGCCGGTGATCGATGATGAGGGAACTCATCACTTCACGGTGCTGGCCAAGGCCCATCAGGCTGATATCGGGAACTCGATCCCGACGACCTATCACGGCACGGCGCGAGATGTTTATGAGGAAGGCGCGCTGATCTTTCCGGCCGTTCAGGTGTTGAAGGATTACGAGACTGTCGAGGATATCGTCCGCATGTGCCAGCTGCGCATTCGAGTGCCGGAACAGTGGCACGGTGATTTTCTCGCCATGTTGGGCTCAGCGCTGATTGGCGAACGTGAGTTGCTCGCGCTTGGCAAAGAGGTGGGTTGGGAGACCTTGCATGCCTTCACCGGTCAGTGGTTCGAGTATTCCGAAAAACGCATGGCCGATGCCATCGGTGACATCCCGAAAGGCGCTGCCTCAGCCCAGTCGACCCATGATGCGATTCCCGGAACACCGGAAGAGGGCATTCAGGTGACCTCCAGGGTCTCTGTTAACCCGGAAGCCGGGCGGATCGAGGTTGATTTGCTGGACAATGCCGATCAGATGAATTGCGGGCTGAATGTTTCGGAATCCTGCACGCGCACGGCGGCCTATATCGGGGTGTTCAACTCCATCGATCACACCGTGCCCAAGAATGCGGGCTCTCTGCGGCGGATCGAGCTGAAACTGAAGGATGCTGGCGTTGTCGGTATTCCACGACATCCGATTTCTTGCTCGGCCTCGACCACGAATCTGGCAGATCGGATCACTTCGGCGACCCAGCGCGCCATGGCGGAACTGGGCGAGGGGTTTGGCATGGGTGAGGTGGGTTGTTTCTGTCCCCCCTCTACGGCGGTGGTGTCCGGCAATGACCCGCGTAGCAATAAGCCTTATGTGAATCAGCTTTTTCTCGGCCACACCGCCGGTGCGGGGGCGCCCCATCAGGATGCCTGGATGACTATGCTGCATGTGGGCAATGGTGGGATGTGCTTCATCGATTCCGTGGAGCTGGATGAGGTTTATACACCCATTCATGTGCACACCCGTCGCCTGATCCCGGATAGCGAAGGCGCGGGCCGGTATCGCGGTGCGCCGGGCATCCAAGTGGAATTCGGGCCTGTGGATTGCCAGATGGAAGCGGGCTTTGTGCATGACGGCAATATCCATGTTCCGCAAGGCGCGCGGGGTGGTTTGCCTTCTGCACGTTCGAACCAGTTCAAACGGACCCGCAATAGGGATATGGAGATGCTCGAACAGTGTTCGATTGTCATGATTGAGGATGGTGAGACCCTTGTCTCGATCGCTCAGGGGGGCGGAGGTTATGGTGATCCGCGGACCCGGGATCCGAAACAGGTCCAGAAAGACGTACGTGAGGGTCTGGTT
>JABJAG010000077.1 GCA_018666195.1 Alphaproteobacteria bacterium | reverse complement strand
GTTTGGCCGGGTGCCGTCTACGGTATGCAAATCGGGATCATCGGGGATCGCGGCGTGATTGATATCGAGGACATGCACCGCGATCTGGTACTGGCGAGTGAGCTGCCTCAGGGCGCGGGATACAAGAAGGGCGAGAGTGAGGAAATGCCGCGCCATGTGGACTTCATGGGCAGCATTCCCTTTGGAGAACACGCTGTCGGACAGGTCTGGGGACCGGTCCGCGAAGAGACCAACGCATGGTTCCAGCGCCTCTACATGGGGCAGGACACGCCGCATACGACCGCGAGCGAAGGTCACCAGAACCTGTTGCTCTGCATGGCCATCGACCTTTCGGCCAAACGGGGCGAGAAGCTAACGCTTCCGCTGGAGACTGACGACTTTTACCGTTAAACCCGTGCTGTTCTGATCTCGGCACGGCGGGCTTCCGTTGCCGCGACATCGGGCTCCAGTGTCTCGTCGTCGATTTCGCCGGTAAAGACCACACCGTAGATATCGTGTGCCTTTTCGCGGGTTTCCCAGCCTTCGAGCACATCGACAGTCACTCGTTCGAGCTCACGATCGAGAGGGTCCCCATAACCGCCGCCAGATGAATCACGACCGCGCACACGCTGGCCAGGATTCAGGTGCAGCTGGATCACATTGGGCAGGCGTTCGGATTGAACACCATCCTCGATCTGCCACGATTCACCGGCCGTGCCATCCAGACCACCGACAACCCCGCGCGGGGGTGTGTGCTGACCATCGCAGGAAATCACTGCGATCATCGGGGATTCGGTGGGGCCATATTCGATCTGTTGTGCTGGTGCGCCGCGTCGTCGCCCGGCGCCCGAGGAATCCGTGACGATACCCAGGGATTCCACTCGGATCGGGTGCTTGAGCTCATCCACCTCGACGGAGTCCCGGTACATAAGGCCTGCGATCACGGGGATGGCGTAGTTGACCCAACCGTCAGCCACGGGACTGGCAGGTCCGCCATTGGTCGAAAGCATGAGCCGGTTAACATAAGGCTCTCCGCCACGACTGGCGTCGTTGCCGGAAATCACGGCCATGCCGGCACCGAGGCCAGCTCCACCCTCTGACAGGCCCATGCCATCACCCAGCTGGGCAAAGGCCGACTGAGTAATGTTGACCAGCCGCTCGGACACATTGGTTGTCGCGACCGAACAGGAATGAGGGAATTTCGGCGCTGCGACCACGCTGTCTTCGGCATAAGTGAACTTCAAACGCCGGAAAGCACCTTCGTTGCGAGGCAGATCCTTGTCGAGGGCGTTGAACACTGCGCCGACCACGGCGGAGGTTGCCGCGCCCAGAGAGGTGTTGAGGCCAGCATCCACAGAGGGTGGGTTGTCGGACAAATCGATATGGATCTCGGCTTCGTCGGGATCGATATCGACCTTCACGGTCAGTTCCAGACCATCCGGCAGCACACCGATCAGAGGATCCGAGCGGCCCTTATTAACCAGACTGGCTTTCGGCAAACGCTTGATGTTGTCGACCATGCGGCGTTCGGAATAGTCGAACCATTCCTTGAAAAAGGCCTTTACCGTTTCCTTGCCGTATTTCTCACAGAAAGCTTCGAGCCGACGTTCGGCGATTCGAGCTGATCCCAGGCCGGCGAGATAATCGCCATACCACTGGTCAGGTACGCGGATACGTGCGCGGCACATGCGCATAATGTCTTCGATGTTTTCGAAGTCGCGCTGGATGCGGACGCCGGGGAACACAAGGGCACCTTCTTCGTAGACATCCTTGGCCCGGACGAAATAGCTCGACGGGATCGAATTGCCGATATCGGCCATATGGCATTTGGAAACAGTGGTGAAGAGATGTTCACCCTCGAAGAAGACCGGCACCATGAAGGTGTGGTCAGCCGGGTGGGTGTTGCCGCCATAAGGGTCGTTGTCGAGATAGGCATCGCCGCGCTTGATGTCGTCGCCGTGATATTTCCGCATATTTGCGGTCTGGATGTGACAGCCGAAAATATGCACCGGCAAACCCTCGGCTGGTGCTAGCAATTGATCATCGCCCGTCACAAGACAGCACGAAAAGTCACGCGCTGATGAAATCACGGCGGATCGCGCTGAACGCAGCAGGGTGTTGGTCATCTCGCGGACGATGCCGTCGAGACGATTGGCCATCACGGAGATCAGGACGGGGTCGAGAGTGGATTCTTTTTCGCTCATGGTCTTTCTCCCCTCAACAGCAGTTGAGAATGTAGTCGCCCGCAGCGCTCAGTTGCGCGGACATATCTGGGTAAACGACAATCGTGGTTGTGGCTTCCTGGATGATGGCTGGACCCTGAAGCTCGTCGCCGACCTTCAGGTTGTCGCCGCGATAGACGGGCGTCGACACACGCTCATCGCCGAAGAAGCAGCTGCGTGTTTCATCGGGTGTCGGGCTCTGGGACACCTTGGCTGGGTCAGGTGCCTCAGGCGGGCTGAAGGGCTGAATGGATATCCGACCCTTCCAGTTCACGAACTCCACCGGGCTGCCTTCATCACGCACGGCGTGTACCCGCTCATGGGTCTGATGGAAGCTTTCAGCCAATGCCATGACAGCTTCCGCGCCTTCGACCCGCTGGGTTGGCAGGGCCGTGTCCAGTTCCCACACCTGGGCTTTGTATCGCGCTTCCACGAAGAACTCGATGGTGGTTTTCGCACCGGCCGCCGTGGCGAGACTGTCCTTGAACTCCTGCAATTCGGTTTCGATTTCCTGCAGGGCGGTATTCACACCATCGATATCGAATTCGTTCGAGGCTGTGAACCGACTGCGTGTCGCCTCGAACACGATGGAGGAAAACTGCATTCCGCAGGCGGAAAGGGCTGAAGCGGTTTTGGGCAGGATCACCGTGTCACAACCAAGTTCGCGGGCGATGGGCATAATGTTGAAACCGGCGGCGCCGCCACCGGCAACAATCACACTCTCGCGCGGATTGAGACCGTCATTGACGGTGATTTCACCGATGGCCTTGATCATCAGTTCATTGGCGATGACCATGATGGCGTGGGCCGTCTCGTCGAGGCTTTTGCCAATGGTCTTGCCGAAATCGCCAATCACACGCTCGGCTGCTTCACGATCCAGTGTCAGGCGACCGCCATTGAAGTAATTCGGATCGATGTAGCCGAGCACCAATGCGGCATCGGTTACGGTTGGCTCGTTGCCGCCATTGCCGTAACAGGCCGGGCCGGGAACTGAGCCCGCGGATTGGGGCCCAACCCGGAGCAATCCACCCGGGTCTTGCCATGCGATGGATCCGCCGCCCGCGCCAATGGAACGCACATCGACGGTGGATGCGCCGATGATGTCGCCGAGCCATTGCGGACCAAGCCAGCTGTCACGCGAATAGACGAGTTGACCGTCGCGCACGAGGCCGACGTCAAAAGTTGTGCCGCCGGTGTCACAGACGATGACATCACCACCCATGTTTTCGAGGTTTGAATAGGCGCGTCCTGCGACCGGGGCCATGGCAGGGCCGGATTTCAGTGTATTGATAGGGCGCTCGACGAGCGTTTCAACTTCCTGACAACCGCCGACCGATGTGGAAACCAGCAGATCTCCAGAGAATCCCGCTTCGAGCAGATCGCTTTGCATGCCGCGCAGATGGGCCTGCATCAGAGGCTTCAGGGAAGCGTCGATGGAGGTTGCCGAGGCACGTCGATATTCACGCAGGATCGGTGCGAGTTGGTGAGAAAGGGTATAGGGCACACCCGGCATGATCTCTTCGATCAACTCGCCGATCCGCAATTCATGGGCGTTGTTGGCGATGCACCAGAGCAGCGAAACGGAAACCGCTTCGAAGTTGCGTGCTTTCAGAGTTTCGATGACGCTACGCGCCTTGGCCTCGTCCAGTTCCCGGACGATTTCGCCGGCGCTGCCAATACGTTCGTCGATCTCGAAGGTGTGGCGGCGCGGAATATAGGGTTGCGGGTAGTCGTAGCTGTAGTCATGGGGGCCATGCTTGCCACCCTCTTTGAGCACCAGAATGTCGCGAAAACCCGTGGTGGTCAGGAATGCCGTGCGCGCCGTCGCCTTGGTGACAACGGCGTTGGTGGCTCGGGTTGTTCCGTAAATCAGGATATTTGTTTCGGCCAACAAATCCCGTGCAGTTTTACCAACTGATTCTGCGACCACTTCGAGCGCAGAAAACATGCCTTCGGAAATTCGTTCCGGAGTGGTCAGTGCCTTGCCTATGCTGAACTTTCCATCTTCATCAACGAGGACCATGTCGGTGAAGGTGCCACCGGTGTCGACTGAAATTCGGTAACCCATCTGTAAAAACTCCATTCCCCAAAATTGCTGCTGCGACGCTTTGGGGTCGCTTTGGCAGTGCGCAAATCAATTGCTGGATTGGATAATCCAACACCGGGCACGCGGACGCAATGGCTGGTCTTGATCAGGGGTCCATTTCGATCCATCCCGGCAGCGCCTCGCAGCGTTTTAGCCAGGCTCTGATGGCGGGATAGTCGTCCAGTGGCAGATCACCTTCCGGGGCACGTTTCACATAGGGATAGCAGGCGATATCGGCGAGGGTTGCGTGGCCGAGGGCGAGCCAGTGGCCGCTTTTGTTGAGCTGGCGTTCCAATACCTCCAGGGCCAGCTTGCCGTCCTGCAGATAGCCTTCAAAACTCTCGGGGCGGCGATTGTAAACCGTTACACCGCGCGCCCATTGCAGTCCGAACTGAACCTCGTTCTGGGCGAAGGACATCCATTGCATGATCTCGGCCATCTGTAGTGGATTGGTCGGCAACCAGGTATCCCCACCATAGGTGCGCGCAATATAGACGAGATGTGCCGTTGAATCCCAGAACACCTTGTCTTCGATTTCCATCACAGGCACTTGTCCGCGCGGGTTTAGTGCAAGAAAATCATCTGACTTGTGGGCGTTTTTCTCCCATTCGATTCGAATGTTTTCGTAGTCGACCCCCAGCATTGACGCGAGCACGCGTATCTTGAATGAATTGCCCGACATTTCAGTCATGTAGAGTTTCATGGGTGTTTCCTGTTGCGCGCAAGGCGATGAAATTTTTGCGTCCTGCTTGGAGACTCTGGTAGGCAGTTACAGGACGCAACGGAGGTCAAGCAATGGATTATGCAGAACGTGGATATGGTGATCGTGCCGTCGGCTGGGGGCAGCGACCCGGAGTGGTGGTGGTCGATTTTCAACGAGGATTTACCGATTCAGAGTTTCGAATGGGTGGCGCGCCGATGATCGATGCCGCAGTTGAACAGACGGTCCATGTGATGAAAGCGGCCAAAGCTGCGGGTTTTCCGATTGCCGCCTGCGTCATGGGTTATGACAGCCCTGCTGCGATGCCCCACTGGAAGATCGAGCCATTGCGCGAAGACCTTATAGAGGGACACCCCTCGGTGGAGCTGGACCCTCGTATCGCGGCGGCAGAGCCTGATCTGGTGGTGATGAAAGGCGGTCCGTCGATTTTTTTCAACACGCCCGTCGCCCCATTTCTGATCAAGCAGGGCGTGGATACTGTGATCGTCACTGGCTGCATCACCTCAGGTTGTGTTCGAGCATCCGTCATCGACAGCTTCAGTCTCGGTTTCCGTACCATCGTTCCCGAAGATTGCGTTGGCGACCATGAAGAGGAACCCCATCGGGCTAACCTTCGTGATGTCGAGCGTCGCTATGCCGATGTCGTCGACGCGGAATCAGTTATTAACACCTTCGAGAGTCTGAGCCGCCGCAACGCGGAAGCGGGCTAGGCTCTCTTAGTCGAGATCACGGAACGGCAGTTCTCGCTCTTTCAGGAATTCCTTGAGCGGCTTTTCCTTGAGTTTGCGCATCCATTTGCGCCCGTGTTCGGATGCGTGCAGGGTCGATATCACTTCCACATTGTAGAGCCACGAGCTGGTGAGTCCGGCTGTTTCCTGTTGATGATTGATCGAGGCTTTGGCGAACTTGATCGCCGGACCGGGCATACGGGCGAGTTTGCGAGCGAGTTTCTTTGCTTCGTCCATCAACTGGTCGGCAGCGACGGCACGGTTCACCAGATGAATGCGCTCGGCCTCTCGCCCATCGATCATGTCTCCGGTGTACATAAGCCACCGCACATGCCGGATGGGTGTGGTCCATGGCATCATCAGGGACGGCGGTCCCGAGGCGTGGCGGACTTCGGGTTCACCCAGCATGGCGTCTTCCGATGCGAGGGCGAGGTCGCAACACATCGCCAGTTCCAGTCCGCCCGCCAACGCAAAACCGTTGATCGCAGCTATCACGGGAACTTCGGAGTTCCAAATGACCCGTAGGCGCTCGCAGTTGGCGGTCATATCGGCGCGCCATGCTTCGGTGTCCATTTCGAAGTCGTCGCTGATCAAGTCGAACCCGGTGGTGAAGGCCCGACCAGCGCCGGTCAGAATTATGGCGCGTATTTCCGGGTCCCGCTGCGCGTCGCGCACAGCCGTGTCGAGTGCATCGAGAAGTTCCAGATCGAGTGCATTGAGTTTATCCGGACGGTTCATCACGAACGTTACAAATGGATCATCGGGGTCACGTTCGATGCGCAGAACAGGTTCATCAGTCATTGGGGGTCTCTCCGGATCAATCGGTGTTTGTCGTCGGGGACAGATACATGATCTCTGGTTTTACAGGTGAGGCGTAGAGCTGTTCGACGAGGGCGGCGCGGTTTTTCAGACATCGGGACTGGGCCAGGTGACCCTTGTCGGTGATCTCTCCTGCGCTCCGGTCCGGAGGACCGTCAGCAAGGACGGCACGGTAGACCGAGGTCGAGCTGCCGGGCATAGCCGCGTTGTGCTCGTTCAATGCTGTAGCCAGCTGTTCCTGAAGTTCGTCATGCGCGAACTGATCGATGGCGATTTGGGTCGGAAAAAGTATCACGGCAATGCGGTCACGCCCGGCCCCTGCGATGGCCACATCCTGCAAGTGAGGGGCGCACGAGGCAAGGAGCGCATGCCGCAATGCACCGACTTTGACGCGGGTCCCGGTGGTCAGCTTGAAGTCTTCAGCAATGCGACCATCGAAACACAGACCGCGTTCGGGCTCTCCGGCATGGTGTGCCTGCGCGAGATCGCCCGTGCACAGAAATTCAGCTTCGTCGAGTTTGAGTGGGCTTAACCCGTCTGCGTCGACATAGCCCGGAGCGACATTGGGGCCCTTGAACCGCACCTCATAAGCGCCATCAACAGGGGCCAGACGCACTGAATGACCGGGCAGGGGTAAACCGATCTCGCTGGTGATGTTCGCAGGTTGATGCCCCAGGCACATGGTGGACGCAGCTTCGGTAGCGCCATATCCCGAAACAACGGTTGGAGGCGTGCTGGAACCATGTGGGCCTGCAGCCACAGATTCTTGCAATCGTTTCCAGGTCTCTGCGCCCATGCCTGCCCCGGCAAAGAAAATTAGGTCGAGGCGATCGAACAGAGCAGCGCGTGTCTCCGGGTTTTGGTCAAGATGATCGAGCAGCAAATCGATTCCGTAAGGCACGTTGATGTGGATCGTGGGTCGGACGTCCCGGATGCGTGCTGCCATGGCTTCCATGTGTTCCGGATGAGGCGGCGTCTCGATGTGATAGGCACCACCGTTCCAGATCATCTTGTAGAAATTGTCGAGCCCGCCAAAGACATGATGCCAGGGTAGCCAGTCGATGAGCACGGGAGGTTTTTGGGAAAGAAACGGCCAGTGGGCGGCATAGGCGCTTTGGTTTGAGGCAATCATTTCGCGCGTTATTGAAACGCCTTTCGGATCACCCGTTGAGCCGGAAGTGAAATAGATCGCAGCAGGATCGCTCGGGTTGGCGGGCTCGGGTGAGAAGTGGTGGTGGCTCGCGTCCGTATTCGCGACAGTTTTCAGATTGAGCCAAAGGCCGCTGGTCACGGGGAGTTCTTGAGGGGAAGCATCGGTGTTGCTCAAGATCAACCGGGGGCCGGCCGTTGCCAGCAGTCCCGCCAGACGATCGCGACCATATGTCGTGTCCAGTAGCACCGGGGAAAGCGGCACATGGATCAGATTGGCCTTGAGGGTCGCAAGCTTGACTACTGCGTGAGCAATGTTGGCTCCCGCGACCACTGCCACGCGATCCTGTGCGAGAGCGCCCGCTTCACGCAGCCGACAGGCACAGCTATCCGACAACCGGTCGATCTCGGCATAGCTTGCAGCGTGGACGGTGTCGCCGTGACGTTCGCTGACGAATATTGCCTCTGGAGTGTTTTCCACCCCGTGATTCCAGCGGTCGAGGATATCGGGAAGCGGATCGGGGAGCGGCGTGCGGTTGTGCAAGACAATCGAACCGTCGGCCCAGTCTTCACGTTCGATGCGGGGTTTGGCGAGGCGGTCTGGCACGCTCTGATCCTGTTTTCTGGGCCCGGCTTTATTCGGGATTTGGAGAATGACAGACGGGCAGAGGTGGTTTCAACAGCGACACTGCAAAACCTCTGCCTCGCAATTCCTGCGCCATCGCGCTAAATCCGGGGCATAAGTCCCCAGAGCCGAGAGATTCTTGCCATGACAGCCAAGTTGACCGTGATTGAGCACCCGCTGGTGCGACACAAGATTTCCCTGCTGCGCGATCAACAGACGAAGTCGATCGTGTTTCGCGCGCTGGTCCGTGAAATAGCGCAACTTATGACTTACGAGGTGACTCGTGACCTGGCGCTGGTTGATCGCGATATTGAAACCCCGGTTGCGCTCATGACCGCGCAGGTTCTGGCCCATCCGGCCCCGGTTCTGGTGTCCATCCTGCGTGCGGGCAATACCATGTTGGATGGCGTGCTCGATCTTTTGCCCACAGCATCGGTCGCACATATCGGCATGTATCGGGATCATGAAACCCTGAAGGCTGTCGAGTACTCGTTCAACGGGCCTCCTGACATTGCTGACCGACTCAATTTGGTTGTGGACCCGATGTTGGCGACGGCCAATTCGGGAATCGCTGCAATCGCGCGACTAAAAGACAAGGGTGTGCGCGACTTGCGCATGATGTCAATTCTCGCGGCACCGGAGGGCCTGGCAGCTTTTGCTGTTGCTCATCCGGATGTGCCGGTTGTGGTAGGTGAGGTGGATGAGCGGCTCAATGAGAAGGGCTATATTGTTCCGGGGCTCGGAGATGCGGGTGATCGAAGCTACGGCACCTGATCACAGCCTGCGTGGTCCCAAAGGGCGATGATTCGGCAGTTTACGAGTTTTATACAAAACACTATGGTGCCGCTGTCTCGATGACAGATTTTGTTTTCTAGCAATGAAATAACCAAAATGAACCGGGTCTTCAGGACTCGGTCCTCTGGGAGGACTACAAGAATGAAACGTTTCACCAAGCATATCGCTGGGCTGTCGACAGCCGCGATTGTGGGTGCTGCCACACTGGCTGGCGCCACATCCGCAAGCGCGGACGCCATCAATATCCGCATCGCCTCCGGCCATCCGCCGACGGTTGTTTATGCGGGTCTGATGAAGAATTTTTTCCAGACCGAGCTGAAGAAGGCCATCGAAGCTAAGACCGACCACACGGTCAACTTCATCGAAGGTTACAGTGGCTCGATCGTGAAGGTGTTCGACACCTTTGAAGGCGTTCAGAACGGCGTCGTTGATATCGGTGGTTTCTGCTATTGCTTCGAGGCTTCCAAGCTTCCGATGCATGCGTTCCAGATCATGCTGCCCTTCGGCACCATGGACCCGGTTCAGAGCGTTGGTGCAGCTGGTGAGATCTACAACCAGTATCCCAGCCTCGCCAAGCGCTTCCAGGGCTTTGATCAGACCCTCCTCGCCATCATCGGTGACGGTGGCTACAACCTTGGCACCAATTTCGAGTGGAAGAAGCTCGAAGACCTCAAGGGTCACAAAATCCTGGGTGCGGGTCTTAATCTGAACTGGATGGAGCAGGCCGGCATCGGCATCGTTCCGGTCACCGACGGTCTCCCGGGCTGGTACCAGAAGAT
>JABJAG010000076.1 GCA_018666195.1 Alphaproteobacteria bacterium | reverse complement strand
TGAGCCAGGATCAAACTCTCAAGTTGACCTCCCCGATCCGCTGAACAACGGTTCATTGGTCGGGTTGACTAGAAGCGTCTACTTAGCACAAGCGAGGCACAAATTAATGTACCTCGTTTACATTCCAAGAATGCGCGTGCAAGCGAACGTGTATTATCACGGACCGCCGCCTGCGCATCCCTTCTTTCAGGTATTCACAATGTCCAACAGCGCAAATGCCTATCGCTCCAAAACTCAGGGCGCGAAATAATTCGGCATTTTGCAGAGCCGCCCAACTGGGACCTAAGACCCTTACTGGGCGGCGAGGGCGGGTTGTACGACCACACCCCAATCAAGTCAAATGCTTTTTCAACTTAATTGGAGGTTTTTTACAACCCTGTTCCGACCTTTCCGACTGCAGCACTCTGGTGCCACGAATCAGTCACATCGGAAGCGCGTTGATATAGAGTTAGCTTGCAAGCTGTCAACGCTCTTTTTGCACTGCAGCAGAATAAAATTGAGCCAAGTAAGATATCTGTCATTCGGGCGCGTTACGGGTTGCGCAAAGTACATAGGCTATGCACCCTCACAACCCCGTAAAACCGCCATTCAGAGCGAGATCAAGTCATGAAGCGTCTACTGTTAATGCGTCACGGACAAGCCGGCTGGGATGGTGACGAACAGAATGACTTTGATCGCTTTCTCACCCCACAGGGGCAGGCAGACAGCAAGACGATCGGCAGTTGGATTGTCGCGCAGGCATTCGCACCTGATGTGGGCCTGATATCGGAAGCCCGCCGGACATCCCAGACTTGGGAAATCCTCGACAAATGCATGCTGGAAAGCGCACCTGCACAACTGCTGGCTGACTTGTATCTGGCTTCACCGGGTGCCCTGCTCTCGCAGATCGAAAAACTCAGCGATGATATCGAAACAGCGCTGATACTCGGTCACAATCCCGGGCTCGAATCTCTTGCCCGCCTGATGTCGGGACCTGGCTCCAAACAGAAAGCTGTCGGCGATCTTCGTCTCGGCGTGCCGCCAGCCGGATTAGCCGTCATTGAGTTGAATGGCGATTCCTGGCGCACCATGTCCGCCCTCGGTGGACTTCTGACCCACTTTGTCCGACCTCAGGACATGAAGAAGGGCTAACGCCCTCCCCCATCACCTGATCGATCTAGCCGCGCAGACTGCGCACAAAACCAGCCACCGCGGCTCCAACTTCGTCCGGGCAATCTTCCTGCATGTAATGACGCCCGTGAACCGTGATCTCGGTCTGGTTCTTGAACGTGCGTGCATGCTCACGCGCGGCACCCGCAAGCCCGTGGCCTTCATCAGCGTTGATAAACAGCTTGGGTGTGTCGGTCTCCACCAGCCAATCAGCGTAGAACTTCACCAGCGCATGATTGTCGGCCGGCTCACCATCGAACGGAATATCGTTGGGCATGATGATACTCGGCGCCTTGGTGCCACCCGGCCGGGTGGTTGGATAGCGGTAAACCTCTTTCTCGGCGTCCGAGAGATCCCTGATGATGCCCCGCTCGAACAACATCATTTCAACGAACAGATTCTTCTCCAGTGCCGCTTTCTCTCCTTCTGGCGTCCGAAAGCTTTTGAACGCACCCACACGCTCTTCGGGAATGTCCGTCCAGTGACGTGGCCAGACCATGGCCTCCATATAAGCGATCCCCTGCACCTGCTCGGGGAACCGCGCCGCACGATAGAACCCGACCGCGGCGCCCCAGTCATGGATCACCAGCGTGACATTCTTCGTCAGGTCCAGCGCCTCAAAGAACGCATCGAAATAATCAATATTGTCCTGAAACCGTTAGCCAGCATGGCCTGACGTCGACGACCAGCCATGCGCAATGAAGTCCGGCACGATGATGCGCCCCATACCTTCGACATGTGGAATGACATCACGCCACAGAAAGGACGAGGTGGGGTTGCCGTGCAGAAAAATAATCGGGTCCCCTTCCCCGATGTCGATATATGCCATCTCTGCATCGCCAACATTGACCATCTTGCGAAGGTCCGGATTGGCGGTCGACAACGTTTTTGACGGATCAGGCGTCGGCAGAATGGCTTTTGGTGGCATGGTTCTCTCCGGTGACATTGTTGCGTTCAGCCTACCACCCGAACGTTCGAACAGAACCTTCGTTGCGACAACAGAACCCTTGCCCCCAGGGCAACAGTCGCACGCTGGTTTCGTCACACTGAGAGATGGGTCCCTTTCTTCGAGGAACGGAAACCGATAAGAGTCAGCACACGAGGAAGACCCATGCAGCTGAGTCCCCAGTCATGACCCGAGCGACCCGACAACGCCCCGGCGTCGGAACGGCTCAGGGTGGCGTAACGGTCGATCTCAGCGCCGTTATCGTTTCAGCATCTCCCGATGGTCCGCGCGTGCTCGTCCACCAGCCCGACACCAAACACCCTGTTGCCTTGCCATCCGGCCCGCTGGAGGCGCGCCACCGCACCCTCGATGCCGGTCTGCGAAGCTGGGTCGAGGAACTGGTGGGTTACCGGCTGGGTTATGTGGAACAGCTTTACACCTTCGGGGACGCCAACCGACATGCCAGCGCCCTCGGGCAACCCAGCCGCGCATTGTCGATCGGCTATCTCGCGCTCGTGCGCGAATCCCGTGCCCGCAAAGATCACGATGTGACATGGGTCAGCTGGTATCGGTTCTTTCCCTGGGAGGACTGGCGACACGGGGAACCCGCTGTCATGGCACGCGTGCGCGAAGGTATCGCCGGCTGGATCGCAGAAGCACCGGGTGATGAACGTAAACACCGAGAGGAACGCGCGCGGGTGGCGTTCGGGCGTCCCGATGATCGCTGGAACGAAGAAATGGCGTTGGAACGCTATGAACTGCTTTACGAAATCGGGCTCGTTCCCGAAGCCCATCGCGACGGCGCCCCCTGCTGGGCACCACGTGAGGCCGCGATCCTCGAAGCTGAAAGCCTGCTGGCCGACCACCGGCGTATTCTCGCCACCGGCATCTCGCGCCTGCGCGGCAAGATCAAATACCGGCCCGTTGTCTTCGAACTGATGCCGCCGCGGTTCACTTTCCTGCAACTGCAACGCACCGTCGAAGCGCTGGCAGGGATCGAACTGCACAAGCCCAACTTCCGCCGTCTTGTGGAGCATCAGGGTCTGGTCGAGGAAACAGGCGCTGTGACTTCCAACACCGGCGGTCGCCCGGCACGTCTGATCCGCTTTCGCCGCGACGTTCTGCTCGAACGCCCCGCCAGCGGTGTCGGCCTGCCCACCACAAACTCGCGTCGCAACTCTACCTCAAACTGACCGTTTCGTTGTCTGTTGAAAAACCGGTTCTGACGGCTTGACGGCCACCTAATACTCAATGTTAGTCTAATGCGCATGGTCGGACCTTCTCGACCGTTTCTTTTGACGCCTCATATTCTCATTCGGAGTTTAATTTGCGATGTCGCAAACCCAGCACCCCACCTCTCCCCAGGAAGGTGAGTTCACCGCCGCCATCGCGTCCCGGATGCAACCGCTCTATGAGCGCGTCAAAACCGTCATTCCGCCTGTTGAATGGCCTGCCTTCGCGCCCGACATCGACGCCATCCTGCGCCTGAAGAAAGAACGCAACGCTGTCATCCTCGCGCACAATTACCAAACGCCCGAAATTTTCCACTGCGTCGCCGACATCGTCGGAGACTCCCTCGCCCTCGCCCGCGAAGCGGCGGAGACGGACGCCGAATGTATCGTGCTGTGCGGTGTCCACTTCATGGCCGAGACCGCGAAGATCCTGTGCCCGGAAAAAACAGTCCTGATCCCGGACATGGATGCCGGGTGTTCACTGGCAGATTCCATCACTGGTGCCGACATACGATTGATGCGCGAACGCTATCCCGGCGTGCCCGTGGTGACCTATGTGAATACCTCAGCAGAGGTCAAAGCTGAATCCGATGTCTGCTGCACCTCCGGCAACGCTGTTGCTGTTGTGGAGTCACTCGGTACGGACCGCGTGCTGTTTCTGCCCGACGAGTATTTGGCCAACTATGTGGCCGGTCAGACCAATGTGGAGGTCATCGCATGGCATGGGCACTGCGAAGTCCATGAGCGGTTCACACCGGAAGAGATCGGCGCGTATCGCAAGGGTGTCGAGGGCCTTGTAGTCATCGCCCACCCGGAATGCCCACCCGATGTTCTCGACGCGGCCGATTTCGTTGGGTCCACCGCCCAGATGATCAACCATGTGAAAACCGAACGCCCGGGACGCGTGCTGCTCCTCACTGAGTGTTCCATGAGCGACAATGTTGCCGCCGAAGTTCCCGACGTCGAGTTTGTGCGCCCCTGCAATCTCTGCCCGCACATGAAGCGGATCACATTGCCAAAAATCCGCCACGCTCTCGAAACCATGAGCCATGAGATCAAGGTTGATCCTGCGATAGCCGCCCCCGCTCGACGCGCTGTCGAGCGCATGCTCGAAATTCGCTAGTCAGCCACGGACCCCGAACCATGACCGAACTCGTCCCACTGCCCAACCTGCTCGTGGAACCGATTGTCCGCGCGGCCCTGACCGAAGATCTGGGGCGCGCCGGCGATATCACCACAAATGCTGTTGTCACCGCTGATGCGCAATTTTCCGGTGCCGTAGTCGCCCGACGTGAAGGCACGATTGCTGGAACCCAGGCAGCACTGATCGCGCTCAATCTGGTCGACCCCGATGTAGCTGTCTCGGTCATATTGCCGGATGGCTCCCGGGTCAGCGAAGGCGATACCATTCTACATATCGAAGGGCCCGCACGCGCGGTCCTAACCGCAGAGCGCACTGCTCTGAACCTGATGTGTCACCTGTCTGGAGTCGCAACCGTTACAGCTGAACTCGTGGCAGCGGTCGGGAACAACAAAGCGCGCATCACCTGCACCCGTAAAACGACTCCCAACCTGCGGACGCTGGAAAAACATGCCGTACGCGCTGGCGGTGGCGTCAGCCACCGGTTTGGGCTGGATGACGGTATCCTCATAAAAGACAATCACGTCGCACTGGCTGGCGGCATCCGTCCAGCCATCCAGCGCGCGAAAAGCAATATTGGCCATATGGTAAAAATCGAAGTCGAGGTCGACACACTCGAACAGCTTGATGAAGCACTGTCCGAAGGCGTTGATGCGGTTCTGCTCGACAACATGGACCCCGAAAGGCTGCGCCGCGCCGTGCAAACCATTGATGGGTGGGCCATCTCTGAAGCATCAGGCCGGATCACGGCCGATCAGGTGCCTGCGGTCGCAGCCTCAGGCGTCGACATCATTTCAGCAGGATGGATCACCCATTCGGCACCGGCGCTAGATCTCGGTCTCGACTTTGGCGTTGCTGCCTGAACGTCCCGACTAATTTCGACTTTGGCGTTGCTGCCTGAACGTCCCGACTAATTAAAGTACAGCCCGCCATTCATGTGCACGGTCTGGCCGGTCATATAGGCGTTGGTTGCCAACATCAGCACAGCGGTCGAAACTTCATCGACGTGACCACCTCGGCCGACCGGCGGCGAGAACCGCTTGTTCTTCTCGGTCGCGGTGCTGCTCATATCGGTTTCAATCATGATGGGAGCGACACAGTTCGCTGTGACCCCTTCTTCCATCATGCGCAGCGCATAGGCACGACAAAGCGCCTCCATGCCGCCCTTGGCCGCCGAATAGTGAATACCGACCCGGCCACCATTGTAAGCCGCTCCCGAACTCACATAGATCAGACGTCCCCAGCCGCGCTCGCGCATGCCCGGAATGACCGCCTGCGAGCACAGAAAAGCCGATGTCAGATTGGCCTGAAGGATATTGTTGAAATCCTCTTCGGTCGTCTCTTCCATCTCAAGTCGTTGTGAAATTCCAGCACTCGCAACAAGGATATCAATCGGCCCCAGTCGGTCCTCCACAGTGCCTGTCATCAACGTGACCGCATCCTTGTCCGTAACGTCACCGCGCACGGCGATGGCCGTTCCACCAGCAGCTTCGATTGCGGCCACGGTACTTGCGGCAGCCTCTTCGTTGGCGACGTAGTTCACACCAACCGCAGCCCCCGCCTCCGCCAGCAGAATTGCTGTTGCAGCACCGATACCGCGACTGCCGCCGGTGACGAGCGCCACCCGGCCGGTCAAATCCATTGCTTTCATCAGAAGGCCCTCAGGCTACATCACAGCGCCGACTTGCCACGGGATAAACTCATTGTCGCCAAAGCCCAAAGCTTCCGACTTTGATTGTTTCCCGCTGGCAATCTCAAGCATGTAGTCGAAGATCTCCTCGCCCACATCCTGGACTGTGGCGTCACCATCGGCGATCTGACCGGCATTGATATCCATATCCTCGGTCATGCTGTTGTACATCGGCGTGTTTGTCGCGAGCTTGATCGACGGAGCGGGCTTGCAGCCATAGACCGAACCGCGGCCCGTGGTGAAGCAGACCAGATTTGCGCCAGACGCCACTTCGCCCGTGATCGAAGCCGGGTCAAAGCCCGGTGAGTCCATGAACACAAAACCCTTGGTGTCGATCGGTTCGGCGTATTTATAGACACCAGCCAGGTTCGTCGTGCCGCCCTTGGCCGCTGCGCCGAGGGATTTCTCGAGAATGGTTGTCAGACCACCAGCCTTGTTGCCCGGTGAAGGATTGTTGTCCATCGAACCATGGTTGCGGGCCGTGTAGTCCTCCCACCATTTGATCCGGTCCACCAGCTTCTGACCAACCTCGGCGTTGACCGCGCGACGGGTCAGGAGATGTTCCGCGCCATAGATTTCCGGGGTCTCGGCCAGGATACCCGTGCCACCGTTGGCAACCAGACGATCCACCGCATTGCCCAACGCCGGATTGGCGGTGATACCCGAATAGGCATCAGAGCCACCACATTGCAGCGCCACCGTCAGCTCGCTGGCCGGCACTGTGGTGCGGACCGCCGCATTGGCCGGTTCCAGCATCGAAGTGATGCGCTCAATCGCGCCATCAACAGTTTTGCGAGTACCGCCGGATTCCTGAATGGTCATAGTCTGGAATGTGTCGTTGAGTTCCAGGCCGTAAGCGTCAAGCAAAAACGGAATCTGATTCACTTCACAACCCAGCCCGACGATCAGCACCCCGGCAAAATTCGGATGGCGGGCATAGCCCCAAAGCGTGCGCTGCAGGTTTGCATAGCCGTCGCCGGAATCCGCCATGCCACAACCCGTTGCGTGCACAAATGCCGATACGCCATCGATATTCGGATAGTCAGCCAGTTTGCCACTCGCATTGAATGAATCCGCGATGTACTTCGCCACGGTCGCCGAGCAATTCACCGATGTCAGAATGCCAATATAATTCCGCGTCCCGACCGAGCCGTTCTTGCGCACATAGCCCTCAAAGGTCCTCTGCTCTTCTGCGGGCACCATGGCGGTTTCGCGCAGATCGGTCGCGAACTGATAGTCGCGCTCCACAGCCCGGAATTCGCAGTTGTGGGTGTGAATGTGATCGCCCGGGGCGATGTCTTCAGACGCATAGCCGATGATCTGGTCGTATTTGATGACCGTCTGACCTTTACCGATCGCCTGGGTCGCAATCTTGTGGCCGCGCGGAACGGGCGCGCTCGTCGAGACATTCTCGCCGGGAACCACAGTTCCGGGAAGAATTTCGGCGCGCGCAACAACGACATTGTCACTGTCATTCAAGCGGATGGTAAGCGGGGCAGTATCAGACATAAATAGCTCTCGGAATGAGGTTGGATAAAGAGGTGATAGCAGAAAGAGCGTCGGTTTTGGAAACTCGTCCTAAAACTTGAGCACGGTGGTCATGTAGTCCCACGGACTGTGGAAGCGCACACCCTCCCGAACGGGTGGCTGGGGCGCCTGAATTTCGAGCCAGTGCACCGGGGAGCCTTTACGCGGGAAAAACGCATGCTGCGCGCCAACTCCGGTCCAGGCAAAGTCGCCTTCTTTCAGGACGTATTCCTGTCCATCGAAGACGATGTCCACCTCTCCCCCCAGCACGTAATAGGCTTCTTCGAAGGCATGGTCGTGGTGGTTGCAGATACCGCCATCAGCAAAGCTGATAACGAACATGTTGAAATGCACTGCGCCAAACACATCATCGATCATCATGCGCTGTGAAAAGCCGTCCAGGTCGGGTGAGATGGTGAGCGGTGGCGTGTGCTGCGCGTAGCCGTAGTGACCAACCATCTGCATCCGTCGGTCGGCCAAATTTATCAGAGCAGCGTCATTACGCCAGTCCGCCGCCCCGCAGAACCAGGTGTCCCGCCAGGCATCCGGGGCTTTGGGCTGCGGCGCGCACATTTCGACCCAACGCGCCGAAGTATCCCCGGTGTTGCGATAAGCATGTTCAATCCCGGTCGGGATCAGCATGAAGTCGCCCTCGATGAGGCGATAGGCCTTCCCGTCGCGAAGCACCTCAACTTCACCGGCAATCATGTACATGCCGGTTTCGTGAGCCTGGATGGTCGTTTCTGTTTTGCCGCCGGGGATCACTTCGATAATCCCGTAGGAGATATGTACGGTGTCGTCAGCATGCTCGACAAAGGGCGACCAGTTCAGACCGTCGGCATGATGTCCATACTTCGGATGTGGCGACAACGTCTTTGGATCAAACCTGCCGATCTTGTGCATCACAGTCTCCCGCAACGAAGGGATTCCGCCGTTGCGGCGACCCTTGTTATCGGAGGACAATACACGCGAAAAAGCCACTAACCCACCACCGGATATGCACAAGAGTTCGGACCGCCGGACGATATACATTTGGAGCCCCCACATGATGGCCAATCACTTCATTCGCGCAGCATTTTTCACGGGCCTGTTTACCGTCCTGGTTGCTCAGGTTCCGACGGCCCGCGCCAATGATTGTGACAAAAGCGATCCGACCCATGGCGTGCAGGGAAAGAATTATTGCATTGCCGTGGAAACGGTCACGCAAAACCCGGGTGCGCCCCTGATCGTTGTCCTGCACGGCGACATGTCGAGCGGCAAACCGCCGACCTACAACAAATGGTTTGCGCAGAAAGTCGCTGCACAGATTCCCAATGCGACAATCGTCGCGATGCTTCGTCCCGGATATGACAATGGCAAGGGCAAGAAATCACAGGGCAGTACCAACGGCCGGCGGGATCATTACACTGGCACCAACATAGACGCCGTTGCCGATGCCGTTAAAAATCTGGCATCCCATCACACGGCGTCGCGCACTTTCGTCATCGGCCATTCCGGTGGCGCGGCGACGGCTGCGGTCATCGCGGGTCGACACCCCGATGTCCTCGATGGGGCGGTCCTGATCTCCTGCCCCTGTTACATCACCCGCTGGCGCGCCGAACGCAACGCAAGCTCCTGGCCCGCCTCACTCTCCCCCGGCGACTTTATCGAAGGTATTTCGCCACAGACGCGTATCCTTGCCGTCACCGGACGTAACGACAGCAACACCCGTCCGGGTCTTGCGAAAACATTCGTCGCGGAATTTCGGGAACGTGGAGGCGATGCCACATTCACCGAGATCAGTGGTGTCAGCCACAGTCTCTCGGGAAAATTTGCAGATCAGATCATGCCGATGATCACAGACTTTGTGGGCCGCGAATAACGACCCTCCAGAAACACGAAAGCCGGCCAAAGGGACCGGCTTTTGAGGGGATTGGTAGCGGAGGAGGGATTTGAACCCCCGACACGAGGATTATGATTCCCCTGCTCTAACCAACTGAGCTACTCCGCCCCAGATCGCGGCTGCGGATATAGTCGGCACGCTCCCCACCTGTCAAGCCGGACGGCGCTTCAGACGGGTTTCGTTGCCTTCCGGCCGCGTCCCAACAGCACCACGCCGACCACCACCAGCGCAAACGCAATCAGGTGGAAGCTCTCCAGCGTCTCTCCCAAAATCAGAACAGCCAGCAAGGCCGTCAGCACGGCACGCACATAATTCGACATCACGGACCGGTTGGCGCCGATCGCCAGCACAACCGTGTTCGTACAGCCAACAGCCACAATTGCGACGGCAATCCCGATCCAGGCCATCACCGCCACCGACTCAAATGTCACCGGCATCGGCATGTAGAATATCGTTTCGAGAATATAAATCGGCAGCATCACAGCCATTGCGAAAAGCTGGATGGTCAGCAGGATCTCGGCGGTTGAGAAATTCTTTGGAAACCGGCGCAGCAGAACGTTGTGAACCGCGAAACCAAACATCGCGGCCAGCATGATCAGATCACCAATATTGGGCTCCAGTGCGAGCAGAATTCCCAAATCACCCCGTGAAATGATCACCAGCACGCCCAATGTCGCGGCAATCACGCCAATCCACTGGTTCCGGCTGATGCCATCACGAAACAGAATAATGCTCAGCAACACCGTGGCCACCGGCTGGGCGGTCGAGACGACCCCGCCATTGATCGCAGTGGTGGAATGGTAGGCGACATAGACCGCTGCATTGCCAAACGGCCCCAGCGCAACTCCCATCACCAGAAACAGCTTCCAGTGTTTGCGCAAGACCGCGCGTTTTTGCCAGACGGAGAATCCGACGAACGGCAACAACACAATCGTGGCGATGGCCAGTCGCCAGAACCCGATCCCCATCGGGGGCATGGTGCCCTGCACCCACCGACCAATAATGTGGTTGGACGCCAGAATCAGTGCAGCAACGAAAATCAGCCCATAAGGCCAATATCCCTGCCGAAACCGACTCTGGCTCGCATCACTCACGCCCGGGCACCGGAACCGGGCAAGGCCTATTCAGGCTTGGCGGCGATGGTCTCCATCTCAACAACCCATTTCGGGTTGGCGAGTTGGCTGATCACAACCCAGGTCGATGCCGGAACATGGCCCGGTGCGAGATATTTTTCGCGATGACCCTTCATGTGCTTCAGGCCATCCGGGTCCGTGGAATAGACATTCAAACGTACGATATGCTCGGGGCCAAAACCGGCATCCGCGAGAATTTTAAGAGTGTTCTGCCAGATCAGGTCGTGCTGCGCCTCAAAGCCCTCGGGAACCTCACCTTCGGGAGTCACCCCGACCTGACCAGCTGTCACCAGCCAACGCGCGTTCGGCGGAACCTCTACCGAGTGGCTGTACATGGCGGCAGGCGGCGCAATATTTGCGGGATTTCGTGTTTTGAGCATGAGGTGTGTCTCCTGGATAGACGTTTGGTGTTCTAGGACGCGTTCAGCGTCAGCAAATGGGCAGCCAGTTCATCTGGTGCCGAATAGAATGGCGAATGATCGGTGTCGATGGTGAACACCTTTTCGCAGGGCTGTCCTGCAATCATCGCACGTTGCATTGCAATCGGGATCGCGCGGTCCTGCAGACATTCGATATAGACACGCTTTACCGTTCCAAAGCGCTCTGGTGTGGTGCTGACCGTCCGTTTGATGGGATCGGTCGCCTGCGGCACCAAACGCGCCATCGCCCGGGCCACGTCGTCTGGCGGGCAAACGGCATAGAATGTTTCGGGAATGATTTCCGCGGGCATCGTGGCCGACAATCCGTCTTCAGACACAATCCGTTTGGAGGTCATCGGGACTTCGTCATCATAGGCCGCGAGTTCAGACCGCTCTTGCCCGCTCTTCAGCATCACGGCGGTCAGATACACAACCCAGCTCATTTTTTCCGGGATCCGCTCAGCAACCTCGGTAATGGTCATACCACCCAGACTGTGCCCCACGAGAACAACCGGCTCATCCTGTGCGTTGATGAGGTCACAGACATGGTCGACATATTTGGCCAGTGTGACCTCCTCGACCGGAATTCGATTATCGCCATGACCGGGCAGATCAACCGCGATGGCGGTGTGCCCCTGTGCTTCGAGTTGCGGCACAATTTTTTCGTAGCACCAACCGCCATGATAGGCGCCGTGCACCAGAATATAGGTGCTCATGCTGCTTCACTCCGTTGTTCGTTGCGCAAAATCCAGCCGCCGCCCAGCACCTGGCTACCATCATAGAAAACTGCTGCCTGCCCCGGTGAGACACCGAACTCCGGCGTGGCCAGCTCAACCATGGCGCCACCGTTCTCCGCAGCTGACACACGGCCAGGCACGGGTTCCATTGTGGAACGGATCCGGACCATAACCTCCATACCCTCGACAGGCGGGCCATCGCCCTGCCCCAGCCAATTCAACTCACTCACCCGCAGGCGAGATGTTGCCAGCGCTGATCGTGGTCCGACCACCACACGACGTGCCTCGGGATCAATCCGAATGACGTAGAGAACCTCGTCGTCCTCGGCAGCACCCTTGCGTCCACCGATGCCCAACCCGCGACGCTGCCCGATGGTAAAGTGCATGATGCCCTTGTGCAGACCGAGCACCGATCCATCCAGGTGCACGATCTCACCCGGCTCGCCAGCTTCCGGGCGCAAGCGTTCGACCACCGAGGCATATTTGCCATCAGGGACGAAACAGATGTCCTGACTGTCGGGCTTTTCGGAAATTTCCAACCCCAGACGGCGTGCATGGTCGCGCACATCATCCTTGGGCATATCGCCCAGCGGAAATCGCAGAAACGCCAATTGTTCGGGTGTCGTCGCAAACAGGAAGTAGCTCTGATCACGTGCGGCATCGACCGCACGGTGCAATTCGGGACCATCGGGCCCTTCGACCCTGCGAATATAGTGCCCGGTCGCCAGAGACTCAGCCCCAAGGTCTTTTGCTGTGGCCACAAGATCGCGAAATTTCACAGTCTGATTGCAGGTGACGCAGGGAATGGGGGTCTCGCCGCGCACATAAGCATCGGCAAAATTCTCTATCACGTCCTCCCGGAATCGGGATTCATAATCCAGCACGTAATGCGGAAACCCGACGGCATCAGCAACACGATGCGCATCGTAGATGTCCTGCCCCGCGCAGCAGGCCTTTGACTTGGCCGTGGCGGCACCGTGATCGTAAAGCTGGAGCGTAATCCCGACCACGTCGTAACCTTGCTCGTGCAGCAATGCTGCTGTCACCGAACTGTCGACGCCACCCGACATCGCCACAACGACTTTCGTGTCCGCAGGTCGGATTTCCGGTTTTTGGTTTTCTGTCTGAACGCTCATCCCGGCAATATAGGCTTGAGCGGGCAATCCGCAAACCAGTCACAATCCCGTCGTCATCCTTCATGCCACCTTGAACAAACGCCCGAGAGGCCCCATCCTTTGGAAATGACCTTCACTCGTTCAATGACCCAACAAATTCCTCCCTCGCGGCGAACATGCGCCTTCATGATTTTCGCCGGACTGGGTGTATTGGCGAATGTACTGGCGCCACCCGCACATGCAGACTTACGCGACGACCTCGCCCGCTGCGCCACCCTCACGGACGATACAGCCCGTCTCTCCTGCTTCGACACAACTGCGATGGATATGCAGAAGGCGCGCAACGCCGCCGGCGAGAACGCGGCCGCAGCGCTTTCAAAGGAGTTTCGATTTGATTTGAATGTCCTGAACGGTCCTCTCTCACTCAAAGTGAGCGCCAGCGGTAACTCCCGAACCAGCCGGGATACGGTCGTGGCACGTGAAGTTGAGAACATCGTGCGCCGCACGACCAAGGCGCTTGCAGACATTGACGGCTGGAGCCTTTCTCTGGTCGTCCATGGCGGGAAGGTCACCCTCAGTCGCGGCAGTCCCTATACCAGCGATGAACTGCTTGCGCAGGCACGCACGGGCTTGTCACGCAGCGGTCTGACGGACAGCCGTTACACCGTCGCACGCGGCGCGGATGCCGAACCTGAGCTCTGGGATGACGGGCGTATTCGCAGCGCCAACGAGCACATAGATATTCAGATCGTCGGATTGGGCAAAGCAGCGTCTCGATAGACGCCACTCAGGCGGTCTCCAGCCCCATCTGCCAGAAGTCGGCTTCCAGCCGTGTGGCCTGCGCAAAGGTCCGCGACAGGGAGGCAAGACGCTCTCCACCCGCGCGCGTGCGCCAGAGCCTGTCCAGCACTTCGCCATGTGCCCGTGCGACAGACTGATACTCTTCGCCCGCATACATCTCGATCCAGCTCGCATAAGGATTGCCGGACCGCACAGTGGCCGGGTCAGCAGCCAGACGCTCACCGATTTCCCCATAGCCGATCACGCAGGGCGCCAGGGCCACATAGAGGTCCAGCAGATCACCCTGCCCACCTTTTTCCAGCACATAGCGGGTATAAGCTATTGTTGCCGAAGCTTCTGGCAAGGCCTCCATTGCCGCCTCATCGAGCCCCCAATCGGCGCAATAGGCAACGTGCAGCGCCATTTCGGTGTCGACGATCGCACGCATCCCCGCCGCAGCATCGCGAATTTCGCTCAGGGACTCCGCCTTGTAGGCGGCCAGGGCATAGGCGCGGGCGAAATGAATGAGAAACAGGTAATCCTGTCCCAGATAGTGCCGAAAAGCCGCTCTGGGCAGCGTGCCGTCGCCAAGCTGTGTGACGAAGGCATGATCGGTATAGGCCGTCCAGAATTCTGCGCCCGCATCACGCAGTTTTGGAAACAGGCCGAGGTCATCAAGATAAGCCATCAGGCCAGCATCAGATTGCGCGTGGCACCCGGTAGGTGCACGACCAGCCCATCCATGGCCTCCGTGATGATGATTTGACAGCCCAGTCGCGAGGTTGGCTTCAGTCCAGGCGCAAGGTCGAGCATATCTTCCTCGTCCTCGGTGGGGGCATCCAGCCGTTCGTGCCATGTCGGATCGATGACCACGTGGCAGGTCGAACAGGCCATTGCCCCTTCGCACGCACCTTCAATATCAACACCGTTGTCCCAGGCGATCTGCAACAGGGAATGCCCGACTGGCGCCTCAACTTCGAGCGGTTTCCCGTCCGTATCAATGAAAGTCATACGCGGCATGAGAATCCTGACCGCTGGTGTTCTCTAGACGTGGAAGGATTCGCCGCAGCCACATGTGCCTTTGGCGTTCGGGTTCTCAAATACGAACCCGGATTCGAACTTGCCTTCGCGGTAATCCATGGTGGCGCCGATCAGGAACATGGTGGCGGCCGGATCAACAAAGACACGCACGCCCTTGTCCTCGATCACCTCTTCGAATTGCTTGGCTTCCTTGGCGTACTCAACGACATAGGACAGCCCGGAGCAGCCACGCGTGGACAGGCCAACGCGAACGCCTGATGCCCCCTCATCCGCTTTCTCCATTAGGGTTCGCACCCTGTCAGCGGCAGCGTCTGTCAAATTGATGATCGGTTCAGCCATAAATCACTCCTCAACGGATCATATAGGTTATTCGAAATCGAGTGCCAGCTTGGCATCGTCAGACATGCGGTCGGGCGTCCATGGCGGATCCCAAATCAGGTTCACTTCGACCTCGCCTATACCCTCTACCGCAGCGACCGCATTGGCCACCCAGACCGGTATTTCACCGGCTACAGGACAGGCGGGCGCTGTCAGGGACATATCGACCCGCACAGACCCGACAGAATGAATTTCGACCTCATAAATCAGGCCCAGATCATAGATATTCACCGGGATTTCGGGATCGTGCACGGTTTTGAGCGCGGCAATCACAGCGTCTTCGGTGGCCACAGGCACGCCTTCAGGCAGAGGTTCTCCAGCGCGCGCGGTGATTTCCTCACCTGGCACCCTTGCAAACATCTGAAACGGATCGCCCATTTCCTGATCAAATGACATAGCGGTGTGCTTTCCTATTCCGTCGAGATTTCATTCTCGCCCTTCAACGCGGCCACCATGGTGTGCCAGGGCAAGGTTGCGCATTTCACGCGGGTCGGGAACTCACGGACGCCCGAGAGAACACTCAGCTTTTCCATATCTTCGGCCAGCGCCGTCTCATCGCCTTCGCCGGTGCACATATCGTGGAAAGCCTGGAACATGGATTGCGCCTCGTCAGCGCTGCGGCCTTTGACCAAATCCGTCATCATCGAAGCCGATGCCATACAAATCGCGCAGCCCTTGCCAAGAAAAGATGCGTTTACAACGTTCCGGTCACCATCGAGCTGCAGGTAAATCACAAGCTGATCACCACAAAGGGGATTGTTGCCACGCGCCTCGTTGGTCGCACCATCATGTTCATGAAAGTTTCGTGGATTCTTCCCGTGATCGAGAATGACTTCCTGATAAAGTTCCCGCAGATCGTCACTCATCAGCCAAACATCTCCTGTACTTCGCCAAGGGCGCGCACCAGCGCATCTATATCGGCGCGATTGTTATACAGCCCGATCGACGCCCGCACTGTTGCCGGCACATCCATACGCTCCATCAGTGGTTGCGCACAATGATGCCCCGCCCGGACAGCCACCCCGGCACGATCAATGATCGTCGCAATGTCATGGGGATGAGCATATTCGAGCACGAAGGACACGACGCTCGCCTTGGTCGGGGCGGTGCCAATAATCCGCAGCCCTTCCAGGCTTGAAAGCTGCTGGGTCGCATATTTCAGAAGATCAGCCTCATGAGCGCCAATGGCGTCCAGTCCCAGGCCATTCACATACTCAATGGCTGCCCCCAAACCGATGGCCTGCGCAATGGCAGGCGTTCCGGCTTCAAACTTGTGGGGCAGCTTCGCCCAGGTCGATTCCTCAAATGTCACAGAGGAAATCATGTCGCCCCCGCCCATGAACGGTGGCATCTCATCGAGCAGTTCTTCGCGGCCATACAGCACGCCAATACCGCTGGGCCCATAGAGTTTGTGGCCCGAAAAAATATAGAAATCACAGCCTAGTGCCTGCACGTCGACCGGAATATGAGTCACCGACTGACATCCGTCGATCAGGACCTTGGCACCGACCGCATGGGCTTTATCGATGATGTCCTTGATCGGCAAAATCGTGCCCATCACATTCGACATATGCGCCACAGAAACCAGTTTGGTTCGCGGGCTCAACAAATCATCGAAGGCGGACATGACAAGCTCGCCGTCATCGGTGATCGGGGCGACCTTCAGAACGATCCCCTTCTCGTCACGCAGCATCTGCCAGGGGACAATATTGGCGTGGTGCTCCAGCGCGGTGATGATGACCTCGTCACCCTCACTCAGGAAATTCCGCCCGAAGCTGTGGGCCACGAGGTTGATCGATTCCGTGCCATTGCGCGTGAAGATAATTTCATGGGTATGCGCCGCCCCAATGAACTCGCGGATAATTTCCCGCGTGCCTTCATAGCGGGTCGTGACGGCCTCACTGATCTGATAAAGCCCACGATGCACATTGGCGTACTCGTTCTCGTAGACCTTGCTGACTGCATCAATCACCTGACGCGGCTTCTGGGCCGAGGCCGCACTGTCGAGGAAGGCCAGCGGCTTTTCGTGCATCTTGCGCGAAAGGATCGGGAAATCGGCACGAATGGCCTCGACGTCATAAGTCATTGGCGTGGTCTCGGCTCTGTTGGATGTCGTCATGGGTCAGTCCTGCCCACGCGCGCTTCCGACATTGTTCGCCAGCCACTGGCGCACATGGGTCGTAAAATCTTCGGCGACCTGTTCCAGCGGAATCTCGGCGATTGCTTCCGACAGGAAGGCTTCAATCAGCATCCGACGGGCATCCTCACGCGGAATGCCGCGACTGAGCAGATAGAAAAGCGAATCATCATCCAGTTCGCCGGCCGTGGCACCATGGCTGCATTTCACATCATCAGCATAGATTTCCAACTCCGGGCGCGCGTCGATCTCGGCGCGCGGCGACAGCAGCAACGCACGGCTCAACTGATGCCCGTCGGTCTGCTGCGCGTCACGCAACACATGTACCTTGCCCTGAAAAACACCGCGCGACTGTCCGTCGAGGACACCCTTGTAGACTTGCCTTGAACGACAGCCCGGCGCGGCGTGCTCCACGAAAGTCGTGTTGTCGACAACCTGTTTGTCAGAAGCCAGATAAACGCCATCCAGACGGCAATCACCGCCCGTACCATTCAAATAAGCGTGGATTTCACTGCGCCCAATGGCACCGCCACTCTGCAGCACAAAGCTGTCATAGGTCGTATCGGCCCCCATCGCGACGGCGGTTCCCGAGAGGTGAACACTTGTCTCGGCCTCTTCCTGAAACACGAAATGATTCAGCTTGGCACCATCGTCCATGTGCAGTTCCGCGACGATATTGTTGAAACTCGAACCACCCTCAGCCGTAATGTGAGTCTCGATCAGGGTCGCGCTTGCGTTCTTTCCCAGCACCACCAGATGACGCGGCTGCACCATCAGTGGGCGATCGCCCGGAGCCGTGATTGAAATCAGATGCACCGGCTTGTCGAGGACAACCCGATCCCCCACAAACATCGCCATGCCGTCACGCAAAAAGGCCGTGTTCAACGCCGCCATCGGCATCTCATCAAGGCGAATGATTTTCCCCAGATAGGGCTCCAGACGGGCGGGCGCCGCAGCCATCAAATCTTCCAGACCGGAAACCAGAACATCGTCGGGTAACCCGTCCAATGCGCAAAGATCGGGACGCAGACGTCCGTTCACCACAACAACGCGATAGGTTGCCAGCTCGGCCACCAGCTTGTGCGGCAGCGAGGGCAAACCAATCGCAGGCGCACCATTGGCCAGACGAAACTCCTCATCGGCCAGCGCATTCAGGTTGGTGTAGCGCCAATATTCGTCACGGCGTTTTGGCAGACCGTGGGTGCCATAAGCATCGGCACCCGCGCGCCGAAGCGCATCGATCCAATCGACCCCGGACCCGACCAGATTGGAAGCGCCCTCGAGCGCCTGATCCAGATAGGGCTGCATGTGTCCGCTTCCGTCAGGCATCAGGCCGCGTCCTCAAGGAATTCGGCATAGCCGCTTTCTTCCAGTTCATGCGCCAGCTCCTTGCCGCCTGATTTCACAATCCGGCCTTTGGCGAGCACATGCACATGATCCGGGACGATGTAATCAAGCAGACGCTGGTAATGGGTGATGACCAGCAAACCGCGTTCATCTGATCGCATGGCGTTCACGCCTTCTGCGACGACTTTCAGGGCATCAATGTCCAGACCGGAATCCGTCTCGTCGAGAATGGCCAGTTTGGGATCCAACGCGGCCATCTGCAGAATTTCCATCCGCTTCTTCTCACCGCCCGAGAACCCGGTGTTGACCGCTCGTTTGAGCATGTCGTCCGACACATTCAGCCCGGCCGCTTTCTCACGGATGTATTTGACGAAATCCATCGCATCAAACGGACTCTCACCATGGTGCTGACGAACAGCATTCACTGCGGTCCGCAGAAACGTGATGCTGGTAACCCCGGGAATTTCAACTGGATACTGAAAGGCCAGGAACACGCCTTCACGGGCGCGTTCATCGGCTTCCATCTCCAGCAGATTCTTGCCGTCGAACAGCACTTCACCGCCAGTGACCTCGTAACCATCACGTCCTGAAAGAACGTAGGACAAGGTACTCTTGCCCGAGCCATTCGGCCCCATGATCGCGTGCACTTCGCCGCCGCCAATCGTGAGATCGAGGCCGTTGAGGATCGGCTTGTCGTCGACCGTTGCGTGCAGGTTTTTAATTTCAAGCAATGCCATCTCAAATACTCTCCGTTAACCGACGCTGCCTTCGAGGCTGATGCCGACCAATTTTTGTGCTTCGACCGCAAACTCCATCGGGAGCGTTTGCAGTACTTCCTTGCAGAACCCGTTCACGATCAGCGCCACAGCCTCTTCCTCATCCATGCCGCGCTGGCGGCAATAGAAAAGCTGATCTTCACCAATTCGGCTGGTGGTCGCTTCGTGCTCGACCTGCGCCGAGGGGTTCTGACTTTCGATATAGGGGATCGTGTGCGCCCCGCATTTGTCGCCAATCAACAGGCTGTCGCACTGGGTGTAATTGCGCGCGCCATTGGCTCCACGCTGGATACGCACAAGCCCACGATAGGTTTGATCGGCTTTCCCAGCAGAAATTCCCTTCGAAATAATTCGCGAACGGGTGTTCTTGCCAATGTGGATCATCTTGGTTCCGGTATCGGCCAGTTGCGCATTGTTGGTGATCGCAACCGAATAGAATTCGCCAACCGAATTGTCGCCCTGCAAAATACAGCTCGGATATTTCCAGGTGATCGCCGATCCGGTTTCAACCTGGGTCCAGGACACCTTGGAGTTCTTGCCACGACACGCCGCGCGCTTGGTCACAAAGTTGTAGATGCCGCCCTTTCCGTCTTCATCACCGGGATACCAGTTCTGGACGGTTGAATATTTGATTTCCGCATCATCAAGCGTGACCAGTTCCACAACAGCAGCATGCAGTTGGTTCTCGTCGCGCTGGGGGGCTGTACAACCTTCCAGATAGCTCACATAGGAGCCTTCATCAGCGATGATCAGGGTGCGTTCAAACTGGCCGGTATTTTCCGCATTGATCCGGAAATAGGTTGAAAGCTCCATCGGGCAACGCTTCCCCTTCGGGATGTAAACGAACGACCCGTCGGTGAAGACAGCCGAATTCAGCGTTGCATAATAGTTGTCGGAATACGGCACCACGGAACCAAGATACTGCTTCACCAACTCCGGGTGTTCGCGCACGGCTTCGGAGATCGAACAGAAGATAATACCCTGCTCTTCCAGCTTCGCCTTGTAGGTTGTGGCCACCGAAACGCTGTCAAAAACGGCATCAACCGCCACAGCAGGTGCACCTTCCACGCCGGCCAGAACTTCCTGTTCGCGCAACGGAATGCCGAGCTTTTCATAAACTTCGAGCAACTGCGGATCGACCTCATCCAGGGACTTTGGTTTGTCCCCTGTTTTTGGTGCCGCGTAATAGTAGGAATCCTGAAAGTCGATCTCCGGATATTGCGGCTTCTGCCACTTCGGTTCTTCCATGGTCAGCCAGTGGCGATATGCCTTCAGCCGCCATTCCAGCATCCATTCCGGCTCTTCCTTCTTCTTGGAAATAAACCGAACGATATCTTCATTCAGCCCCTTGGGAGCAAAGTCGGCCTCAATATCCGTGACAAAGCCGTACTTGTACTGCTCGCCAATTGTCCGTACTTGCTCGAGAGCTTCTGCGTCCGCTGCCATAACGTCCTTCCAGCTTCGCTTATTCCGCGGCGCGGGCAGAATTGCCCGACCGGTGGTTTTCGATTGCTTCTATGATCATGTCTGCTGCGGCATCCACTTCGGCCCGCGTTGTAAAACGCCCGAACCCGATCCGCACCGACGCACCTGCCGCCGCATCATCGAGCCCAAGTGCTTTCAACACATAAGATGGTTCAACCGAGGCCGAGGTACAGGCCGACCCGGTCGAAATCGCGAGTTCCGGCAAATCCGCCATCAAGGCTTCCGCATCGACAGCCGTAAATCCGACATTCAGGTTGCCCGGCACGCGCTGATCCATGCTGCCATTCACCGCAATCTCACCCAGATGGTCTTGCAGGCGCGTGATCATAGCTTTGCGAAGAGAAACGAGGCGTTCCCCTTCACGGTCCACTTCGCTTTGCGCGATGAAGGCCGCTTCGCCCAGCGCCACTGTCAGCGGCACCGGTAGCGTCCCGGAGCGAAACCCACGTTCCTGTCCGCCACCGCTGATTTCAGCCAGCAATCGGGCACGGGGGCGCCGGCGCACATACAACGCGCCAATTCCTTTTGGGGCATACATTTTGTGCCCTGAGATACTCAGAAGATCGATCGCCATTGCGTTGACATCGATGGCTATCTTTCCCGCCGCCTGGGCTGCATCCGTGTGCAACAGGACGCCGTTCGCACGACAGAACGCACCAATTTCGGCCAGCGGTTGAATGACGCCGATTTCATTGTTCACGGCCATCACGGACACCAGCACAGTGTCTTCGCGTATGGCATCGGCAATCGCAGCAGGATCGACAAACCCTTCGCCATCAACATCAAGGACGGTCACATCCGCGCCCTCTTCCGTCATCGCCTCGCAGGATTCCAGAACACATTTATGTTCTGTCGCGACCGTGATGATGTGTTTGCCGCGCCCATGCCGAAGCGCAAAACGCACAGCGCCTTTGATGGCCAGATTGTTGGATTCCGTCGCGCCGGAGGTAAACACGATCTCACGCGCGTCGGCACCAATCAGTGCGCCAACCTTCGCACGTGCGTCCTCAACGGCCTCGGCAGCCTGCCGGCCCCAGGCATGCTGTTCAGAATGCGCATTGCCAAAGGTTTCGCTGAACCAGGGCATCATCGCATCGAGCACCCTCGGGTCAACCGGCGTGGTTGCCTGATGATCCAGATAAATCGCTGTCGGGGCCGCGCTCATGCCACAGACCTCCGTGCTTCAGATTCGGTCGGTCGACGGCGGGCCATATCAGTCCAGACATCAACGAACCGGTCAATTTCCTCGGGCATCGTTGTCGAACCCAGCGAAACACGAATGGCGCATTTGGCACTGTCGGCATCCTGCCCCATGGCCTGCAGCACATGGCTTGGCGTGACCTTGCCGCTGGAACAGGCCGAACCCGCACTGACCGCAACACCTGCCAGATCGAGCGTCATCACCTGCATTTCGCCGGTCACATCCGGCAAGCCGATACAACTGGTATTCGCCAGCCGCGCAACTTCACCGCCATGAACCACAGCATCCGGCACAGCATCCAAAACCCGACGTTCCATGGCATCGCGCAAACGCGCAATTTCGCCAAAGCTGGACAGCGCATTTGAAGCCACCACCGCGGCAGCACCAAACCCGGCAACACCCGGCACATTCTCGGTACCCGCACGTCGACGACGTTCCTGACCACCACCACGCAGGAGTGGTTCGGGATCAAGACCAGCCCGCACAACCAGCGCACCCACGCCCTGCGGTCCGCCAATCTTGTGCGCAGACAGTGTCAGCATATCCACGCCCAACGTTTCCAAATCCAACGGCGCCTTTCCGGCAGCCTGAATCGCATCGCAATGGACCAGCGCGTCATACTCATGGGCCAGCGCGGCAACCTGCGAAACAGGCTGCAGGACGCCGGTTTCATTGTTGGCAAACATGACGGAGACGAGGGGTTTGGACTCCCCTCCCTGCAACAGGGATCGCAGATGGTCGAGATCGACAACACCATTCTGATCCACTGAAATCACCGCGGCATCGTCTCGTGCCGACAATACGGAATCATGTTCAACAGCCGACACCAGTGCCCGCGCACCAAAGCCACGCAAGGCCAGATTGTTGGCCTCGGTTCCACCTGAGGTAAAGATCACATTTGCTGCAGACGTGCCCACCAATCGGGCAACGGACTCACGCGCATCGTCGATCGTTCGGCGCACCAAACGACCGTAACGGTGAACCGACGATGCGTTTCCGGACTGCATCAAGGCAGCCGAAATCGCATCCACCGCTTCAGGGCAGACCGGCGTCGTTGCGTTATGATCGAGATAGATATCCATGGTCAGAAACGGTCTATTCTGCTGCGATCTCATGCACAGGCGCATCCTGTGCACGCATGGGTCCAGCGTAGATCCGTCCCGCGCAAACATCGGCAAGACTGACAGAACTGAGGTACCCGTGAATTTGGTGGCCCAGTTCCTCCCAGAGGTCATGGGTCATGCAACGGCTGCCTTTGCCGAGACATCCTGCTGAAGTCCCCGGTGTGCAACTTGTGGTGCGAATTGGCTCATCCACAGCAAGGATTACTTCCGAAATCCGAATAACATCAGGCTGATCGGCCAGCGTGTATCCCCCGCCCGGTCCCCGTGCACTTTTGACCAGGCTTGCACGGCGCAATTTCGAGAAGAGCTGTTCCAGATAGGACAGGGAAATCGACTGGCGGTCAGCAATTTCGGCCAGTGATACGGGCTGACCCGCGCCATTCTGGGCGAGGTCGACCATCGCCATGACGGCATAGCGACCCTTGGTACTAAGCTTCATACCTGTCTCCAGTGAGCGTTCAAAACCAGACGCCTAAAGCGTGCGGCCGGGTGAATCTGATTCGTCATCTTGCGTGGTGGCATACATCTGAACCCGTTCCTCAAGCTCCCGCTCCAATTCCTCAACCCGCAGACGCAAGCTGCTGATCTCGCCAAGCATCGCCTTGATCGACTTTTTCTCCGGATCGGGAATGTCTTCCGTCGGGGTTCCGTATGCGGAAAAACTGTCTGCCGAACATGTCGAGGACGCCACAGGCTGTGCCGGGATACCAACCACGGTGCAGCCTTCTGGCACATCCTTGACCACCACCGCATTGGCACCCACGCGGGCGTTGCGCCCAACCGTGACCGGACCCAGCACCTGCGCACCCGAGCCCACAATCGAGCCTTCCAGCAGTGTCGGATGTCGTTTGACATCTTTTTGCGCCTCACTATCCACCGCCGGAGCGATCCCGCCCAGGGTGACGTTGTGATAGAGGGTGACGTTATCGGCAATATTCGCTGTCTCGCCGATCACCACACCAATGGCATGATCGATCACCAGACCCCGTCCAATCGTCGCAGCCGGGTGAATATCAACACCGGTCAAAAAACGTGCAACATTGCCGACAAATCGGGCCAGAACCACCAACCGATTGCGCCAAAGCCAATGTGACAGCCGGAACCAGACCACCGCATGGAATCCTGGATAGCTCGTGACCACCATTAATCGCGAACTTGCCGCCGGATCTCTTTCGAGATAAGCGTCCAGATCGTCAAAGAGATGCTTGAATACCATGTCGACCTTTATGATATAGAGCGCGCCACAACGCTCTTCTCGCTCAGGAAAACGCCTCATGCGTGTTTCGAAGCGGGATATAAGATGTCCGAGTAATTCGGTCAAGTATTCGCAACGCCGTCCGGCGGAATGGAAAACGATATGCCTGAAGTCATTATCAACGGCCCCGAAGGCCGCCTTGAGGGACGTTACTTCCCCGCCAAAGTCCCGAATTCACCAATTGCCTTGCTGCTGCACCCGCATCCACAGCATGGCGGCACGATGAACAACAAGGTCGTTTACCAGCTCTATCAGATGTTCGTTCGCCGCGGTTTCGCGACTTTGCGCTTCAATTTTCGCGGCGTGGGCCGCAGTCAGGGCAGCTTTGATCGTGGAGAGGGCGAGCTTTCTGATGCCGCATCCGCACTTGATTGGTTGCAGAGCCAGAATCAGGACGCCCCGATGTGCTGGGTTGCAGGTTTCTCTTTCGGGGCCTGGATCGGCATGCAGTTGTTGATGCGTCGCCCGGAAATCACCGGTTTCGTATCCGTCTCACCGCCGGCAAATATGTATGACTTCTCGTTCCTGGCTCCCTGCCCGGCATCAGGATTGATTACTCATGGTGATCAGGACGACATCGTGCCGCAGGATTCCGTGACCGATCTGATTGCGAAACTCGCCAAGCAGAAAGACGTCATCATCGACTTCCAGGTGCTGAAGGGCGCGACGCATTTCTACAACGACCATCTCGAAGAGCTCGAGCAAACGACCACCACATATCTGGATCGCCGGATCGGTGAGATTGATGCGGCGATCGCTGCTGAAGCAGCCGAGGACGCCTGATCAGCTAACAATTGCTACACGCTTCGGGCGTTGCTTCGTCGACCACCGGTTTGTGGCGACGGCACGCCCGTTGTCGTTGGCCCGCTGAGCGGAAGCCCCGCGAGATGGCGCACCGCGAGATAGCCAAAAGCCTGTGCCTCCAGCGCATCACCATCGATGCCCACCGCTTCTGTCGGCCGGACCGGTACATTCAGAGCTGATTCCAGTTCGCGCAGCAGGAAGCTGTTTTTGCGCCCGCCGCCCGTGACAAGCCACTGCACCGGTGGGGTCGGCAGGACACCGGCCGAACGCCGGATCGCTTCAACGGTGAACATCGACAACGTGGCCGCACCGTCCGCAGCGGAAAGCTGCGCTGCCCGATCAATTGAAAAATCCGTCCGGTCGAGTGATTTCGGTGGCAGCGCCTCAAAATAGGCATTTGCGAGCAGTGCCTCCAGCACATCCGCATCGACAGTCCCGGATGCGGCCAGCGCGCCGTCGTCGTCAAACAACATGCCGGCATGGCGTTGCACCCAATCATCGATCAGGGCATTTCCTGGCCCGGTGTCAAACGCAAGAAGCTGATCAAACACGTCGTCCTGCGCCGGGTTGGCACCGGGGGCCACCCAGGTCAGATTCGCGACGCCACCGATATTGAGAAAGCACAGCGGCCGCTCTTCGGGTGCGAGCACGGCGTGAAACAAGGGCGCGAACGGCGCCCCCTGCCCGCCGGCCGCCACGTCGGCTGAACGGAAATCATGGACCACATCGATTCCCAGGTCGCGCGCGAGCCGATCTCCGTCACCGATCTGAACCGTGCTGCGATTGCCCGGGTCATGGAAGATCGTATGCCCATGAAACCCCACCACATCGACATTTGCGGCGGACATCCCGGCGCTGGCCAGCAACCCTGCCACCGCATCGACATGCAGATCTGTCAGTTCGGCCGCGAGTGCCGGAAACGGCCCCGCATGCCCCAGCGCTGCCCGCAGTGAATCCCGAAACGCCGACTGGTACGGAATTGATGTAGCTGCGATCGCCGTGAAGCTTGCGCCACCATCGGTCTCAATCAACGCCGCATCGATGCCATCCATCGACGTCCCGCTCATCAATCCGATCGCGACCTTTTGGTCAGCGCTGCCCATGTCCTGCCTCACGCTTGTTGCACGCGAAGGTATACACGCAGAGGCAACGGATGTGTTAGGTAGCGCAAACACCGAAACGCATGCCGATAGCAGACCCATGAGCACTCACAAGTCCGAATTCATCCAGACCCTTGTCGAACGCGGATTCCTGCACCAATGCACGGATCTCGAAACGCTCGACGCCCGTGCGGCCAGGGAGGTCATCACGGCCTATGTCGGTTATGACGCAACCGCAGACAGCCTGCATATCGGCAATCTCGTTTCGATCATGATGTTGCACTGGCTGCAGCAGACCGGGCATCAGCCCATTGTTCTGATGGGGGGCGGCACGACCAAGGTGGGGGATCCATCCGGCAAGGACGAAACCCGCCAGATCCTGACCGACGAGAAAATCAACGAGAACATCAGTTCGATCCGTCAGACATTCGACAGCTTCCTCACATTCGGGGAGGGCGCCAGTGACGCGATCATGGTGAACAACGCCAGTTGGCTCGATGAACTTGCCTATATCCCGCTGCTCCGTGACATCGGTCGTCATTTCACGATCAACCGGATGCTGACCTTCGATTCCGTAAAGCTGCGGCTCGATCGTGAACAACCCCTCACATTCCTCGAATTCAACTACATGATCCTGCAGGCCTATGACTTCCTGGAACTGGCCAAACGACACGATTGCGCCCTGCAGATGGGTGGGTCGGACCAGTGGGGCAACATCATCAATGGTATCGAACTCGGACGTCGTGCCGCTGAACGCGAACTCTATGGGCTGACCACGCCACTGATCACCACGGCAACCGGTGCCAAGATGGGCAAGACCGCTGCCGGTGCCGTCTGGCTTCGACCGGAGCGCTACTCGCCCTACGACTACTGGCAGTTCTGGCGCAACACCGAGGACGCCGATGTCGGTCGCTTCCTGAAGTTGTTCACCACCTTGCCGCTGGACGAAATCACCCGTCTGGATGCCTTGCAGGGTTCGGAAATCAACGACGCGAAGAAAGTTCTCGCGACTTCGGCCACCGCACTTCTCCACGGCGCAGACGCCGCCCGGGAAGCTGCGGAAACGTCAGAAAAGACATTCGAATCCGGCGTCACCGCAGACGGTTTGCCGACAACGGATGTGCCAAAAGCCGAACTGGAATCCGGAATTGCATTGTTTGCGTTATTGGCACGCGCCGGACTTGCGGGCTCCAACAGCGAAGGGCGCCGCCTTATCAAAGGCGGAGGAGCACGCGTGAACGATGTTGCCGTCGCAGAGGAAACTGCCGAAATCACTGCAGATTCGATCAATGATGACGGGGTCATCAAATTGTCCGCCGGCAAAAAACGGCACGCGCTTATTCGCCCGGTCTGATCCCGGCTATTGCGCCTGAACCGGTGGTTCCACGTCGGGAGGCTCTTCCGGATCGGCATCGGCATCAAATCCCGAGAGTAACTTCCGCACAATCCCGGGCGTCAGCACCGAGAGCGGATTGACCGATACATTCGGTTCATCGAGGTTTCCGTCGACGCTGAACGTGGCGGCGAAGATTCCCTCCGATCCGCCAGACAGTACAGGGCCGATCAGCGGAATATTGGCGAGCAGCGAATTCAGAGTATAGGCCGGCGCCACTTCCCCGGCGAAAGCGATTGCATCGGTTTCCCGATCAATCTGTCCGCTGACGATCACGCCGATCTCCGCACCACGCGCCTTGGCATTTTCTATCATGACTTCCTGGCGCGTCATCTGGAACGGAACCTCGGCGCGGCGGAACGTAATGCCCTCACCCCCTAAAACATCGCCAATCCCTGAAAATGAAGCCAGCGCGAGTAACTTGGCCGCAAATGGTTCTTCGGTCAGAACGAAGCCCTGCATATCCACCTGACCCGCAATCACCTGGTCTGCACCGGCGCCAACAATTGTTCCGCGCACACGCAATTCTCCTTCGCGGATCGTATCCACCCAATCGAGTGCCCGCAAAAGCCCGCCAGCGTCATCGGTCTCAAATGTCAGCCGGCGGAGGTTCTCCTCAGGTGCGATCCGGACAAACACCCGTCCCGCATTCGACAGCGCCCCACGCAGGTTGACCTGCGACCAGTCGACTCCATCGTTGATAATCGTGCCGTGCGCATCAAGGAACCGGGTTTCCTCCCCCAAACGCACGGAACCGATGGGGGATTGATCACTGATGACAATGCGCATCGCGGGCGTGCCACTTTCCCCATCGTCATCACCCTCATCGAAAATATCTTCCATCACCGGGCGCAAATCGACAGCGTTGCCGCCAACAGAAATGATCGGCGGAACCCCCTCGGGCAGTTCCACATTCACCACAACATCGTTTTCACCGAACTTCAGACGTTCGAGACGAAAGTTCTGCAGATCGAATTCGCCGTCATCGGTCAGGAAGTTTGCGGCGCCCGCCGCATCGAGATCACCCGCTGCGACTTGAAACTCCGAAATCGAAAAGCTGTCTTCATCGGGCGCAACAAATCGTAGAAACGCGCGCCCGGGATTGTCAGGTGCCTTGCTCCACCCGAACGGCTCCAACGAGAGCGTCGCTGTTGTCAGATCTATCTCTGCGGCGCCGGCTCCGACGTCATCCCAACCCAACGAATAGGTCAGCCCAAGACCGATGGGTCCGGTCAGATAAGGCGCAGCCGCGATGCCCAGCTTCTCACGTGCGGCCCCATTCAGCGTCGTCCGCACCTCATATCGGGTGCGCAGATCGCTGTCTTCGATAAAGCTTTCGTTCCATGTCAGGCCAATAGGAATACCACCAATTTCTGCGGTGCCTTCTGCCTTCAGCCCATCACGATTCACATTCAGAGTCAGATCACCTGAAGTTACCGAGAAACCGAACGCGGCATCTTCGGCAGAGAACCGGATCAAACGCGATGACGTCGCGACCGCGATTGCGTCTACCGTGATTTCATTGAGCAATGGAAACGCAAACACGGCGTTCGTGCGCTGCGTACCGGTGGTTCGTGCGGGATCAATTCCAAATCCACTGATAAACCCGAGCGGTTCACTGTCGAGCACTTCAAGCGTGTCGCGCACAGGCCCGGCAACGGTCACATCAATCTTGATGGTTTCGCCGCGCGAAGGACCCTCCAGTCCATCGATCACAACCCGGCCACGCTCCGCGATAACACCCCGCAAGCTCGCCTGTTCAATATCGACAACTATCTGTTTGGAATCGACCCGCACAACGCCAATTCCGCCAGTGGCGGGCTCCATCGGGCGAAGATAATGAACCGTCGCATCGCGGAATCGAATTTCACCACCGATCTCATCAAGCGAAAACGCCTCCGGGTCATCTTCGGAAATCGTCGCACGCGCCGTCAGGCTCGCCGTTCCAACATGACCATCGCGAATATTTTCGGTGACCCATTCGCGTGCGTTTTCTTCGAGGCCCGGCGGCCAGATTCCAGCAATGTCATTGATTGGCAAATCACGAAGTCCCACCTCCCACGACGTCGTCCACATGCCCGTATCACGGGCGCCATCCCCGGAAACCGTAATCGTGGTTTCGCCAAGACCAAGTTCAAACGATTCCAGCGAAACTGTTTCGTCGGCTTGCTGCGCATTCAAACGCAAAGCAGCGGACTCAAATGCGATGGGCGTTTCATAGTGCGGGCTGGCGTCTATGGTTCCCGCGGCGGCGCGCAGATCTAGGCTTCCCACGATCGCCACGAAATCAGGATCAATCGCAACCGTCAGCGTACCTTCCAGTTGGGTGTCCAGACGTCCCAGCACTTCGAGGCCTGGCGCAAACTGTGCGAAGGCTGAAGGTGCGATTTCGCTGAACACAATTCCCAGATCGGTTTTGCGCGAATTGGCTCGATAGGCACCAGACAGGCCCAAATGAATGGCCTGATCGCCATCGCCCACAGTGATTGCGCCGTCAGCGCGAATCCCGTCTTCGTCCCGGGACAGCTGAACACTTGCATTTGGCGCGACAAACCGCTGTCCGCTCATACGGTCATCAAATTCGACGAACGCACTTCGTACCGCCACGCCCGACAGGTACCCACTTGCCAGGTCGCGATTGGGTGCGCGCAGTAACTCCTGAACCAAACCAACCGGCGCAGCGCTGCCGCCACTGGCATCATTTCCGTCACCAAAGTCGACACTGACTTCTCCGGTTTCGGAACGGATAATTTTCAGGCGCGGGCCGAACAATTCCAGATTTGTCGGTGCTATCAGGCCGCGTAGCAGGGCCCGGGCGCTGAACGTGACATTCATCTCCGGGACTGTGGCGCGCACCGCTCCCGTGGGGTCAAGGAACTGAAGTCCGGTCGCGCGAATGTCGAGCTCGCGCTTTTCTTCGTCCCAGGTCAGGACCGTGTCGTGAAGCCGAACCTGTGCGCCATCCGCGGCAGAATCCAGTGCGCGTTCCACCAGAGGGGTCAGAAAATTAAGACTGATCGGTCCTCGGCTCAGCTGAAAAATCAGAACGCCGAAAATCATCGCCAGACCGACCAGCGCGGCAGCGAAAAACAAAATCAGGACACGGGAACTTCGAACGATCAAAGCAGGACCTTTCGTGGCCTCAGCTCCAGTAAAATCTGGCTGGCTTGACCCCTTCCACGCCATACATCACTGTGCTTGAAAATCAAAATGCCACCATGAGCCAAGCACTTACACCCAATTCTTCGCATCTGCCCCGTTCCTCAGACTCGGAACGGGTCGCGCGCGGTATCGAGCGCTTGCGCGAAGAAGCAGAGAAGGCCGACGGCCCCACCACACAACGTTGTGTTGACGATCTGCTGAAAGATCCGCGCACGCGAGACCTGCTTGGCGGGATTCTCGGCAATAGCGGGTTTCTGACCCAAAGCCTGGCGCGTGAGATTGAATTTCTTCCGGTCATATTCGGGGATGGCCCTGACGCCGCTTTCAAATATGTCATCGCAGAACTGAATGCACTCGACCCCAGCGCCGCATTGAAAGATACAGACATCGCACTGCGTCGCGCAAAACGACGCGTCGCATTGCTGACCGCGCTGGGTGATCTCTCCGGTGTGTGGCCCCTTGAAACGGTCACGGCATGCCTGAGCAGCTTCTGTGAGACGGCACTCTCCACGGCATCGGGCAACCTGCTCCGCGCTTTACATGACCGCGACATCCTTCGTCTTCCTGACCCCGAGAAACCAGAAACAGGTTCCGGTTTCATCATCCTGGGAATGGGCAAGCTGGGCGCGTGTGAACTCAACTATTCGAGTGATATCGACCTGATTGTTTTGTTCGACGACGAAACCACTCCGGCGGCTGAAAGTGCGGAGATCCAGCAGCATTTCATTCGAATGACCCGTGGCCTCGTGAAGTCCATGGATGAGCGCACCGGCGAAGGTTATGTGTTTCGCACCGACCTACGTCTTCGACCCGACCCGGGCGCCACGCCGGTTGCGATTTCAACATTTGCTGCCGAAACCTACTACGAAAGCCTCGGCCAGAACTGGGAACGTGCAGCAATGATCAAGGCCCGCCCGGTCGCTGGCGATATTGTTGCAGGCAATCGGTTCCTCGATACGCTCCAGCCATTCGTCTGGCGTCGACATCTCGACTTTGCGGCGATCGAAGACATCCAATCGATCAAGCGGCAGATTTATGCCCACAAAGGGGGCAGCACGGTCGCCGTCGCCGGACACAACGTCAAACTTGGGCGCGGGGGAATTCGAGAAGTTGAGTTCTTTGCGCAAACCCAGCAGCTCATCTGGGGTGGCCGCAACCCGGCTTTGCGCATGCCCCAGACCGAAGCTGCCATCATGGGCCTGGTTGCCGCAGAGCGCGTCCAGCCTGATGTCGCAAAAGACATGATCGAGGGCTACCGGTTTCTCCGCACCCTCGAACATCGACTGCAAATGGTCGATGACCAGCAAACCCATTCCCTGCCGGACACAAACGAAGGCCTCAACGCCATCTCCGAGTTCATGGGCTATGAAGGCCGGGAAGAGTTCGAAACGGACCTGCTCCAGCATTTGCGCAAGATCGAGAGCCACTACGCCGATCTGTTCGAGGAGTCATCCTCGCTGGGGGGTTCGGGTGCACTCGCATTCACGGGCGGTGAAGACCATCCGGACACCATCAAAACTCTGACGGATATGGGGTTTGGTGATCCCGTGGGCATTTCATCTGCAGTGCGCGGGTGGCATCACGGTCGTCATCGCGCGACCCGCAGCAATCGTTCTCGCGAAATTCTGACCGAGATCATGCCCGCGTTGCTGACCGCTCTTTCAAAGACCTCTGATCCCGACACAGCCTTCCGCAAATTCGATGATTTCATCGCTGCCCTGCCGGCTGGTGTCCAGTTGTTCTCCCTCTTTCAGGCAAATCCTGCTCTGCTGACACTGGTAGCCGAAATCGTGGGCGGTGCACCTCGGCTCGCCGAATGGCTGGGGCGCAACCCCTTGCTGCTGGATGGTGTGCTGCAACGGGATTTCTTCGACGCGCTTCCCGATCAGGATTCCATGCAGACGGAACTGGAAGAAAACCTGTCCCGCGCGCCTGACATGCAGGACATTCTGGATATCTCACGTCGCTGGGCCAATGACGCAAAATTTCAGGTCGGTGTTCAGATATTGCGCAACAGCTGCGATATCGACCGTGCCGATCTGGCCTTTTCCGATATCGCCGACACGGTACTCCGGGGCCTGCTCCCGCGTATCGAAGACGAGTTCACCGAGAAACATGGCCGCTGCCCGGGCGACGGTTTTGCCATCCTGGCACTCGGGAAACTCGGCGGTCGCGAACTCTCCGCAACATCCGATCTTGATCTGGTCTTCCTCTATGACGCGCCGGCAGCTGGCGATGACACGGCCATTATGTCTGACGGACCAAAACCCCTGTCGCTGTCGCATTACTATCAGCGGTTCAGCCAACGGCTCGTCAATGCCGTGACCTCGCTGACAGGTGAAGGCCGGCTCTACGAAGTCGATATGCGCCTCCGCCCCTCCGGCAATGCCGGTCCTCTTTCGGTGAGCCTGGAAAGCTTCTCGAACTATCAGCACGACAGTGCCTGGACCTGGGAACATCTCGCTCTCACCCGCGCCCGGGTTGTCAGCGCCACAGACGACTTCAAGCAGCGCATTGAAGCCGCCGTTGCAGATGCGCTGACGGTCGAACGCCCCGTGGGTGACTTGCTCATCTCAGTCTCGGAAATGCGCGCGCGCATGACACAGGAAAATGGAACGGACAACGCATGGAACGTCAAACATGTCCGGGGCGGGCTGGTCGATTGCGAATTCATCGCCCAGTACCTCCAACTCCGTCATGCGCATACCCGCCCTGAAATCCTCAACACCGGCACCGTGAGCGTCTATCGCAACCTGGCTGTTGCCGGCGTGTTGCCCGAAGTTACAGCCGTTCAACTGATCTCCGCGACCCGACTATGGCGGCGATTGCAGGGATTGTTGCGGTTGACCCTCGACGGCCCTGCGGATCCAAACAGCTTCTCACCGCCCCTCAAGCAACTGCTTGCACAAGCCGGGCAAAAGACTAATTTCGAAGCGCTGGAAGCCGATCTCCGTGCGACCGCAGAAACAGTGCACGATCATTTTCGAACCATAATCGATGTGCCGGCAGATGAATGCCGCGCCGCAATCGAAACCACGCAAAACAAGGACTAAGACGATGAGTGTCAATGAAGGCGATAAGGCACCCGATTTCTCCATGACAACCGATGGGGACGGAACCGTCAGCCTGAAGGGACTGAAAGGGAAGAACGTCGTTCTCTATTTTTACCCGAAAGACTCCACACCCGGCTGCACAACCGAAGCCTGTGCGTTTCGTGATCTGACCCCCGACTTCTCGAAGCTGGATGCCGAAGTCATCGGTGTTTCGAAAGACAGCATCAAGCGACATGACAATTTCAAGGCCAAGTATGAACTGCCGTTTCTGCTCGCCAGCGATGCAGATGGCGATGTCTGTGAGCGCTACGGAGTCTGGGTGGAGAAATCCATGTACGGGAAGAAGTTCATGGGCATCGAACGCGCAACATTTTTGATCGATGGTAAAGGCAAGGTCCGCAAGGTCTGGCGCAAGGTGAAGGTCGCCGGTCACGCCGAAGCTGTGCTCGAGGCTGTTCAGGCGCTTTGACGACACTGCCATCAAGCCTCGCAGAGGCAGCCAAAGCTGTTCTGCTCACAAACAATGCCGAAGAGAAAGCCCGTAAGTCGCTGGAAACGGCTGCGCATTGGTCGAACGGCACCATTGTGGCGATTGGTATCTCCAACCCGCCTGACCGACCTGGGCGACCGGAAAAGCCCCAATTGCTCGCGCCTTATGACGTGCCACGAAGGAAGATCAATCGGGGCACCGCCGGGCGCATCGCATTGCTCCACGCCCTCTCGCATATCGAACTCAACGCGATCGATCTCGCCTGGGACATCATCCTGCGTTTCGCAAACGCCGATCTGCCGCGCGCATTCTTCGATGACTGGGTACTGGTCGCCGGCGAAGAAGCCAGGCATTTCAAGCTTCTGTCCGACCGACTCACTGACTTTGACACCGCTTACGGCGAATTGCCGGCCCATGACGGGCTGTGGGATGCGGCCACCGAAACCCGACATGATCTGGCCGCACGTCTGGCGATCGTTCCGCTTGTGCTGGAAGCCAGAGGTCTGGACGTGACCCCGATGATGATCGACAAACTTCGCGGCGTCGATGACGACATATCCGCAGATATTCTCGAAACGATCTATCGTGACGAAATCGGCCATGTCCGGATTGGCAAACGATGGTTTGTCTTTGAATGCGAACGCCGCGCGCAGGATCCCGAAACCCTGTGGCGCGATCTGGTATCCCTGCATTTTCGTGGCGATCTGAAACCACCCTTCAATGTCGACGCCCGAAATCAGGCCGAATTCCCCGAAGGCTGGTACACGAATCTGATGGCCGGCGAATGACCAATCCAGCTCCAGAGAACACGGCCATTGACCCGCGGGAGCGCCAGATTGCTTTGGTGCTACTGGTTTTCATCCCCGTCCTGTTCAGTACCAACATCATCACCGCGCGTGCGGTCAATGAATTCATCCCGCCCTTCGCCCTTGCCTTCTGGCGCTGGTCGTTGGCGTTTTTTCTGTTTCTCCCGGCCATTGCGCCGGACCTGATCCGGCACCGCCATCAGATCGTTGCGGAATGGCGCGACCTGCTCGTGCTTGGCATTCTCGGCATGGGGATTTGCGGGGCGTTTGTCTATATCGGCGCTGACACGACATCGGCCACGAATATCGGCCTGATCTATGCCTCCGCGCCCATTTTGATCGCCGCCGCGGCCACGCTGATGTATCGCGAGCCACTCGGGCGCACAAAAGCCGCCGGCATCTTGATTTCCCTGATCGGTGTCCTCGTGATCGTCTTCCGCGGCGACGCGAATGCCCTGCGAACTCTTTCACTGGTTCCCGGTGACCTCTGGATCGCGACCGCGGCCATTGCCTGGGCGGTCTATTCGGTCATGCTGCGGTATCGCCCGAGCCAGCTTCCCAGTCAGGTGCGGTTCGCGGCCACAATGTTCTGTGGCGCCATCACACTGCTGCCGTTTCATGTTGTCGAACACATCGGCGGTGAGGTTATCGAAATCAATGTCGAAACGATTGGCGCCATGCTGATCGTTGCCATCGTGCCGGGCCTGGGTGCCTATCTCGGCTACGCCCGTATCCAGCGGGCACTCGGTGCAAGTCCCACCGCATTGATTCTTTATCTCGCCCCGATCTACACGGCACTGATGGCCTGGATGTTACTCGGCGAAAGTCTGGAGCCTTACCACCTGGTCGGCGCGCTCCTGATTCTGCCCGGAATTTTTCTCTCCACACGAAATTAGGCGCGGATCCAGCCCCCGCGCTATGCGTCCGGCGTTTCGATGGCAGCGTCGGCCGGTTCGGCCGCGTCCTTGCCCAACACCGACGCCAGCGAGGCTTCCAGAAACCGATCAAGGTCACCATCAAGCACCGCCTGCGCGTTGCCTGTTTCAACATTGGTCCGAAGGTCTTTGACCATCTGATAGGGATGCAGAACGTAAGAGCGAATCTGATGTCCCCAGCCAATATCGGTTTTTGAATCCTGCTCAGCCTGTGCTTCGGCTTCCCGTTTCTGCGTCTCATGCTCGTAGAGACGCGCACGCAGCATCGCCATGGCCTGTGCCCGGTTGCGATGCTGCGACCGGTCATTCTGGCACTGCACAACAATTCCTGTTTCGATATGGGTCAGACGAACCGCACTGTCCGTCTTGTTCACATGCTGTCCGCCCGCACCCGACGCACGATAGGTGTCGACCCGAATATCCTTGTCCTCGATCTCGATCTCGATGGCATCATCGATCACCGGATAGACCCAGACGGACGCGAAACTCGTGTGCCGGCGGGATTGACTGTCATAGGGTGAAATACGAACCAGCCGGTGAACACCGGATTCGGTCTTCATCCAGCCATAGGCATTCGGGCCGCCAACCTTGAAGGTTGCAGATTTGATCCCGGCCTCTTCACCCGCGCTCTCTTCGATCCACTCGATCTTGTAGTCATGGCTCTCGGACCAGCGCAGATACATGCGGGCCAGCATTTCCGCCCAATCCTGGGATTCTGTACCGCCCGCACCGGCATTGATTTCGATATAGCAATCATTGCCATCAACTTCGCCGGACAGCAGGCTCTCCAGCTCCAGTTTTTCAGATCGCCGCTGCAGCCCTTCAATGGTCACTTCGGCTTCGGCGACCACATCGGAGTCGTCTTCGGCCTCACCCAGCTCGATCAGCATGGCCGCATCATCGAGTTCCTGCTCGATGCCACGAACCTGTTCGATGGATTTTTCAAGCCGGGTCCGGTCGCGCAAAACCATCTGCGCGCGTTCCTGATTTTCCCATAGACTGGGATCTTCGGCCTCGGCGTTCAGTTCTTCAAGGCGTTTAAGGGCATTTGGCCAGTCAAAGATGCCTCCGCATAAGAGAAAGCGAAGACTGGATGGCATCGATCTGCTGGCTGACTTCCGCACGCATGGTTTTATCCGTTGGACATGGGGTCGAGAGGTATTCGAAGTTTCGTGAAAACTAACGTGCCGATTGAATCGGTCAATAGCCCTGTTAGTAGATACCCCGGCGCGGGCGGCTTGCGCTGGTATCTGCTTCGGACGGGACATTGCCGCCAATCGTCGGCAACAACCGGCCTGCTTCGGCAGTTGGCGGCACGGTGCCCGGCTTGAAAGCCTCCAGAATACTCGCCCGCTCACCCGGAAGCGCGGCAAACCCTGATTCCGGGTTTACCCACATCAACGCAATTCCCGACGGCACCCGGAACGGCACAACAGACTGTCCTTCTAGCGCCTGTCGCATGAAATCCTTGAAGATCGGCGCCGGGACAGACGACCCGGTTTCGCGCCGTCCCAAAGAGCGAGGTTCATCAAATCCGACAAACACACCCACGGCCAGATCAGGCGAAAAGCCGACAAACCACGTGTCGATCGATTTGTTCGTCGTTCCGGTTTTCCCGCCAAGTGGCAGTTTCAACTCGGCAATGCGTCGTCCGGTGCCACGTTGCACCACGCCCTGCAGCATCGAGACCATTTGGTAGGCGGTCCCCGGTTCAATGACCGTCTCGCGCATATCGGGAAGCTGCGGGGGATCCTGACCAAACCATCCACCCTGCTGGCAATCTGGGCATGGCCGCTTGTCGTGACGAAATACGGTGGCACCCGTACGATCCTGAATTCGGTCGATCAGGGTCGGTGTGATTTTCTTCCCGCCATTCACGATCATGCCATAGGCCGCTGTCAGGCGCATAAGCGTGGTCTCTCCTGCACCAAGCGACATGCTCAGATGGCGGGGCAGATTATCAACCACACCCAGCCGCTCGGCCTGCACGGCGACACTTTCCATGCCGATCGTCTGGGCCAGGCGTACCGTCATCAGATTGCGTGACTTCTCAATGCCCAGCCGCATGGGGCTCGGACCATAAAATTTCTTGGTATAATTGGCCGGCTTCCATTTGCCCTGCCCGGCCCCCTGATCGATGACGAACGGCGCATCAAGAATGCGCGTCGAAGGGGTAAAGCCGTTGTCGAGCCCGGCCATATAAACAATCGGCTTGAAGGCAGAACCGGGCTGGCGAGAGGCCTGGGTCGCGCGGTTGAATTCACTTTGGGCAAAATCCAGGCCGCCGGTCATCGCCAGCACCCGCCCGGTGTGCGGATCAATTGCGACGATCGCGCCGTTGATCGCCGGCACCTGCTCCAGCCGATAGGTGCCTGCCGGATAGGCCTTGCCTTCGGAATCTTCGGTTTTGGGAGAGGCAAACACAACATCACCCACGGCCAGAACCTCATCTGCAGACTTGATGCGTGGCCCGCGATTTTCGCCCTTGAGCCATTTCCGCGCCCATTTCAGCTGAACCAGCGGAATCACGCCGGTGCTGCCATCTACAAATCCGATTTCAGCCTGCTCCGTCGTGACCGCAATCACCGCAGCCAGCAACCAGTCTCCGCCGCCTGATGGAACGGTAATTTTCAGCAGTGCGTCCTGCCAGGCTTGGTCGCCATCAAGCTGTGCGAGTGGGCCGCGCCAGCCATGCCTACGATCATAGGCGACCAGCCCCGCACGCAAACTTGCCCGGGCAATGCCCTGCAAACGCGGATCAAGCGTCGTACGAACCGAAAGACCACCCTTGTACAACCCGTCCTCGCCAACATGTCCCACGAGTTCGCGGCGGACATCTTCGGCGAAATACGGCGCTTCGGTCACCGATGTATGAATCTCCTGCGACACACGGATGGGCTGCTGGCTCAACTCGGCCGCGTCCGCAGCGGTGATCACGCCATCCTCGGCCATCCGGCCCAGAACATAGTTGCGACGTGCCACGGCGGAAGCCTGTTTGGTGACAGGATTATAGTTATTGGGGGCTTTGGGCAGAGCCGCCAGAAACGCAGCTTCATCCGCTGTCAGCTGGCTCAGCGGCTTGTCGAAATAGTTCAGACTGGCCGAGGCCACGCCATAAGCACCAAACCCGAGATAGATTTCGTTCAGATAGAGCTCGAGGATCTGATCCTTTGTGAAGGCCCGCTCAATGCGGAACGAGATGATCGCCTCCCGGATCTTCCGTTTGATCGAGACATCCTTGGTCAGCAGGAAGTTCTGCGCCACCTGCTGGGTGATCGTGGACGCGCCTTCGGGTCGGCGCCCCGTCCCCAGATTCTGGATATTCGTGACCATCGCGCGGGCGACACCAACCGGATCGACTCCCGGATGCGCATAGAAATTCTGATCTTCGGCCGCCAGAAATGCGTTTCGGACCATTTCAGGAATTGTCGAGATGGGAACGAAAACGCGTCGCTGAATCGCAAATTCGGCCAGCAAACTGCCGTCGCCGGCGTGTACGCGGGTTGTGACCGGCGGCGCATAGTCTTCCAGCTGCGTGTAGTCGGGCAGGTCCTGGCCATAGGTCCAGAATATCCAGACCACACCGCCCACGGCGAGCAGGCCGCACAGCAGGAAGAAACCCGTCAGATATCCCAGAACTCGTAACATTCAGTTTCCCAATCAAAACCGCGGCGCGCAGCATACCCGAGCCACACAAAGCGATAACCTTCAATTATGCTATGATTGTGGCAGGCAATATTGGTGCCACTTGGCCACGGTTTAAAGGTTGGCGTTCTGGTTTTCTTTAAAATAATTGCCCACGGCGCGAACAATCGCTGCCGACATCTTCTCACGGTGGGATTTTGACAACAGGAGCTTCTCCTCTTTCGGATTGGAGATGTATCCCAGTTCGAGCAAAACCGACGGCACATCAGGTGCCTTCAGCACGGCGAAACCCGCAGAGCGCCAGGGGCGTCCCAAAAGCCGCGCGCGTTGTCCAATCTCTCCGACCAGCATGTCGCGGGCGAACTTGACCGACAATTCGTTGGTCTTGGCCTGCGCGAAGTCGATCAGAATATTCTGCACATCATCGCTGTAGTCACCGAGATCGACCCCGCCGATCACATCGGATTTGTTTTCCAGCGCCGCCAGCGCGGCCGCCTCCTTGTCCGACGCCCGAGTGGACAGGGTGTAGACGGAGAACCCGTTTGTCGACCGCTTCGGATGGGTATTGGCGTGCACGGACAGGAACAGATCAGCACCCGCTGCACGCGCAATCCGCACGCGTTCGCGCAACGGCAGAAAAATATCCCGATCGCGGGTCATCACAACCTTGTAACGGCCTGTCGCACGCAGTCGCTTGGCCACATCGCGCGAATACGCGAGGGCAATGGTTTTCTCATAGGCACCCGAAATCCCGATGGCCCCGGGGTCGACCCCGCCATGTCCGGCATCGATCACCACAACGGGTTTCGCATTTTGCGGACGATTGAGCAGCGGCGGCGGCTTTGTCGCAACTTGCGGCACCGTTTCGCCACGCGGGCGCATGGAGGTCAGAAACTCTTCCCGCGATGCCGGCACCATATCGAGCACAAGCCGCCACGGCTTCCCGCCATCTGGGCGAAGCAGAAATTGCTTGGAAATCTTTGATGGTGTTTTCAGATCAAGCACAAATCGGCTCGTGCCGGGCCGGAACAGCCCGTACCGCAGCTTCTCGATCAGCCCCGCGCCGTCACCGATCCGTTCTTCCGAAAGCACAAAATTGACCTCCGGCAGGTCAATAACCACGCGAAACGGGTCGGGGAGACCGAAAATTCGCGGTTCCACCTTGTCGCTCAGATCCACAACAAACCGGGTCGTGCCGTCATGAACACCGATCCGGATGTCCTTGACCTCCAACCCGGCGGCCTGAACAGGCGTCGTCACCAGACCGCACAAAATCGCGATCACACCGGCAAGGACCAGGCGTCGCGCGATGGATGAACAGGCCAAGAATTGTTTCAAAATCAATGACATCGTGGATTCATATATCGTCATCCTTCGATCCGCTGCAACTCACAATCGCATCGCGTTTTTCGCAATCAATCCATTGTCGAAGCGACCAACGAAAGCTATGGTGTTTGCGCGAACACCCGCGATTCAACGTCGCTGCGCGTGATTTGCGACCCGCGTGCGTGGCTGCCAGGACGATTGTCCCGGCGCGCTGCCGCAGCAGGTTTCAAAAATGCGCGCAGAATTGAATGGCGGTTTGTCCAACTTCGAAGTCGCCGTGCCTTGATCAACAAGCTGCGGGTATTCGGATACAACCTGCCGTCCTGGTGCAAAACGCCCGTTCGACGGTTCAGGTTCCCGGTACAGACTTTGTCCAATGCGGGACCAGCCATGTCTCCGTTCGCATGACATGGATGCGGCTCCCGCCGGGAAAACAACATGCCAAAGCGCATGCTTATCGACGCAACCCATCCGGAAGAAACCCGTGTTGTGGTGGCGGATGGAAACGACCTCCTCGAATACGATTACGAGACTTCCACCAAACGTCAGATCAAGAGCAATATCTATCTGGCCAAAGTGACACGCGTGGAACCGTCTCTTCAGGCAGCATTTGTCGATTTCGGCGGCAACCGCCACGGCTTCCTCGCCTTCAACGAAATTCACCCCGACTATTATCAAATCCCGATCGAGGATCGTGAAAAGCTCCTCGCGGAGTCTCACGGCACGGATGATGATGACGAAAATGGGGATGCCGAGGACGCCGACACGTCAAGCACCGAGGCGGCCGCGAACAGCGAAGCTGCTGATGATGCCGAACCTGCAGCAGATGCAGATGCTCCCGAAGACAGCGAGGCGGACGAGGACGCACCCGATGTCGACAGTGAGTCCGACGATGAAGACATCCGTGAGCTGGCTGAATCTCATCGCCGCCGTCTGCGCAAACTGACCCGCAGCTACAAGATTCAGGAAGTCATCAAGCGGCGTCAGATTCTGCTGGTGCAGGTCGTCAAGGAAGAGCGCGGCAACAAGGGCGCGGCCCTGACCACCTATCTCTCCATGCCCGGTCGTTATTGCGTCCTGATGCCCAACACCTCGCGCGGTGGTGGCGTCAGCCGCAAGATCACCGACCCGAAACATCGCAAGGCGATGAAAAGCATCATGTCGGAAATGGAAGTGCCCGAAGGCATGGCGGTGATCATGCGCACCGCGGGCGTCGAGCGCACCAAAGCCGAAATCAAGCGCGACTATGAATATCTGCGCCGCGTGTGGGACGAAACCCGCGAACTGACCATGAACTCCTCCGCGCCATCCCTTATCTATGAAGAGGGCGACGTTATCAAACGGGCGTTGCGCGATATTTACGACCGGGACATCGATGAGGTCCTGATCGAAGGTGACGAAGCTTACAAGGCCGCGAAAGCCTTGATGCGCACGATGATCCCATCTCACGCAAAGCGGGTTCAGAAATACGAGGATCCGAGCATTCCCCTGTTCAACCGCTACCAGGTTGACCAGCAGCTCGACGAAATCCACGAGCCAATCGTCCAGCTGAAATCCGGTGGTTATCTGGTGATCAACCCGACGGAAGCGCTGGTCGCCATTGATGTGAACTCGGGTCGCTCAACCCGTGAGCGCAATGTCGAGCAGACCGCATATCGCACCAATCTGGAAGCCGCCGACGAGGTCGCCCGGCAACTGCGTCTGCGCGACCTGGCTGGTCTGGTGGTGATCGATTTCATCGACATGGATGTGTCTCGCAACAATCATGCCGTCGAGCGACGCCTCAAAGAGGCGATGAAGACGGATCGTGCACGCATTCAGATCGGGCGCATCTCCAGCTTCGGCCTGATGGAGCTTTCGCGCCAGCGTCTGCGCTCAAGCCTGCATGAAGCCCACGCCCAGATTTGCCCGGTGTGTCAGGGGGCTGGTTTTGTTCGCTCCACGGAATCGACCGCAATGGCAATTCTCCGGGAACTGGAAGAAGAAGGCCTGCGCAAACGCTCCGAAGAAGTGAACGTCAAAGCGCAGACCGATATCGCGCTCTATCTCTTGAATCAGAAACGCGACACGTTGCGCGAGATCGAGGAACGTCATGGCATTCGCGTGCTTGTTCTTGCAGATCCGGGCCTCGCCCCCTCCGACTACGAGGTTGGACATTCGAGTGGCGATGGAGACGACGAAAAGGACACCAAAAACAATCGGTCCTCCCGCGGCAATGATCGTGGCAACGACAAACGTGATGACGATGCACCCAAGCGCCGCCGGCGTCGCGGGCGCAAACGCTCTGAGGAAACCACGGACGATTCATCCGAAAGCGAAAGCACGTCTGATACCCCCGATGGCGCCGATGCAAGCGCTGGCGATGGAGATGACGAAGATGGCGTGAAACGCAATGGCCGTCGACGTGGACGCCGGGGTGGCCGTCGTCGTCGGAAGTCGGATGCGGATACCGAGACCCAGGAGAACTCTGAAGACTCAGGGAACGCTGAGGCCTCAAGCGAAAACACTGACGAGTCAACTGCATCGGAAGCCGAGAGCGAAACCGGTGACAATGACGAAGATGCACCCAAGCGTCGTCGCCGTCGCCCCCGTCGACGCGGACGTCGTACGAAGGATGCTGCCGAGACGGAAGGTGACACCGAGGGCACTGTGGCCGGTTCAGAGGCAGTCAACACGGATTCCAATGATGCCGAGGTCGACACCGACCTGGATATCCCCGAGCCAACCAGCACCGAAACAGCTTCAGACGAAGCCGAAACGGAAGCACCGGCCGACGAGGCTGAGGTTTCCGAACCTGTTGACACCCCGGATGCAGATGCACCCGAGGTAGGGGCTGAAGCAGCAGTCGCAGAAACAAAGGCTGAAGCTGAGTCAGAAGCAGAAGCTGAGCCCGCTGCTGAAGAAGAAGACGACAACCGGCCACGTCGGTCGGGATGGTGGAGCCGTTCATAAAACGGCTTCGATTCGCGCCGTGCTAGTTCGCGTTGTTACGCCAGTCCTGCAGGCGTTGAACCCCACGCGTGATGTCGTCCTCGCTGCCAGCAAACGAGAACCGCACATAAGTGTTGCCACGATACGGGTCAAAATCGAGACCCGGCGTGGCGGCCACCTGTGCCTCTGTCAGCATTCGACGGCAAAACTCTGCGCTGTCATTGGTCATCCCGCTGACATCGGCATAGATGTAGAAAGCACCATCAGCTGGTGCCAACCGATCAAAACCCGCTTTTGGGAGTTCTGTGAGCAGTATCTCGCGGTTCTTCGCGTATCGCGCCACGTTCTCACGCAGTTCGTCATGGCTATCGAATGCGGCCAAAGCCGCCACCTGTGACAGCGACGGTGCTGAAATGAACAAATTCTGCGCCAGACATTCAATCGAACGCGCCATATCAGGCGGAACAATCATCCATCCCAGTCGCCAGCCGGTCATCGAAAAATATTTCGAAAAACTATTTATAATCAAAGCTGTAGGATCAAACGAAAGCGCTGTCACCGATTCATGACCGAAGGTGATGCCGTGATAAATTTCATCAGAAATCAGCCGAATACCATTCTCATGGCAGTACTGCGTTAGAGCCTCCATTCCGTCCCGGTCAATCATGGTTCCGGTTGGATTGGAAGGGCTCGCCACAATCAGACCATCAAGCGGGCCATCAACTTGTGCCAGCAGTTCCGGCGTCGGCTGAAAGCGGTCTTCCAGACGGGTTTCCAGCACCACCGGCTCAACACCGAGCGCGGAAAGGATATTGCGATAGGCCGGATACCCCGGAGCGGCCAAAGCCACACGATCGCCCACATCAAACGCGGCCAGAAACGAGAGCAGAAAACTTCCCGATGAACCGGTGGTGACGACAACGCCGGCCGGATCAACATCCACGCCATAGAAATTCTGATAGTGCTGCGCGATACGTTCACGCAACGGCGCGATACCCATGGCATCGGTATATCCCAGACGCTCGGAAAGAGCAGCGGCGGCTGCTGCTTCGCGGACCCGCTCCGGCGCAGGTGTTCCGGGCTGGCCGACCTCCAGGTGAACGATGTCCCCCCCGGCTGCATCCAGCGCGTTGGCCTCGCGCATGACATCCATGACGATAAAGGGGTCAATCTGGCCCCGGGTCGAAATTTTCAGAGCCATCGTGTCGGCCTATTCGTCAGAACTGACAGCCAGACCAAACGACCGGGGGTCCTTCACGAACTGGCAGGTCTGCACACGCGGCAATCCACGCGGACAGTAGAAACCGTTGATCCGGCCCAGTTTGGGACGCGCCTGAAGATTGTGCCCAAGCGCGCGCAAACCGTCCTGATCGGCCACCGACATATCAGCCTCAACCAGGGTGACATCCGGATCGCCCGTGGTGTGCGTGCGGGGTCGCGCAATCGCCGCCGTCAAGTCACCGTCACTTTTTTCGATGGTTTCCAGGGCCGCGCGCGCAACTGTCGACACAACCGGTCCTGAACCGGCGGCGGCGAAGAATGTCAGTCCGACAATCTCATTCACCACCATCGCAACACTTGGAATGGCAGCACGCGGGCTATCATTCGTATTGGCCAGCAGAATGCCAGTTCCGGGCGCCACAACTCCACTGCCGAACGGGCCATTCATGGTGAAGGAGCACGCGACGGTTCGGCCCTGATTGTCCACCGCAACAATGCTGGCACCATCATGTGCATCGTCTTCGCGGATCGCCACGGATGAACGCACCGCAGTGTGCGCATCAGGTGAGAAACCCTGCATCAGTTCCGCGGCGCTTGCGACAGACCCCGTCCCACCCCGTTGTGCAGCGGCCTGATAGGCCCGGGCCGCGGCCTCCAGAACAAGGTGGTACCGCCCCGCCGCATCGGCATCTTCAAAACGGTCATCAGCCTGTGCGGCCTCCCAAACCCGGGCAGCAATCAAACCGCCATCGGTTGGGGGAAACACGAGGAAATTGTTCCCCACTTCGATTTTCAAAGGTTCCTGCAGAACCGGCAGATACTCCCGAAGGTCAGAGATCGTGATCTTGCCCCCCACGGAGGAAACGGATTCGACAAACAATCGCCCGATCGAACCATCGTAAAAATCACCGGGACCACGTGTACGAAGGTTGGAAATAATCGCACCCAGTTCCACCTGACGAAGGAACTTGCCCTCTGCAACAGCGCCATTTCCGAAGATTTCCCGTGCCTCGGGGTCTGAGCTCATGATTGAGCGGGCCGCATCAAAATCGCGAACAAAGGCACGCGACACCGCATGGCCATCACGTGCGAAACGCTCGGCGGGCTGCAGCAGGCTGGACCAATCCAGTTCGCCATAGCGGGCATTCAGCAGAAACATCCCGCGGATATTGCCGGGAACAGAAAATTGATCGCCCGCTTTCGTCGGCTTGGGCAGAAATGAGAGGATTTCGGTTTTGACCTGCACCGCGTCATGCAGCAGGCAAACACCGCCGCCGCCCAGACTGGCCGAGCCCGGCATCGTGACCGCCATCGTGAAATATGCTGCCACAGCGGCATCTGCAGCTGTTCCCCCGGCAGACAAAACCTCACGACCGACAAGTGCCGCGCGCGGTTCATCAGCGATCAAACCGCCAAAGAAGCCATCGATGAAACCAATATCGCCTTGCTCAGGCCCCTTGCCACCGCATGCGGCAAGCAAAAGGAATAACCCGACAAGTGAACCCCGACCTGATTGACGCCACATTTTCGTGTACCTAGTTTGGATATCGACTTTGGAGATAGTCACGTGAACTCACTGATTCGAGTTATAGCCCTTGTTACCGCGTTGGCTGTTGGACTCATTCAACCTGCTCTGGGACAAAACCGTGGAGTGGGCCTGATCCGTGATGCGGAAATTGAAAATATCATCCGCGACTACTCCACGCCAATTTTCAATGCGGCGGGTCTGGATGCAGAATCCGTTACCATTCATATCGTGAACGACCCGAGGCTGAACGCTTTCGTCGCCGGGGGCCAGCGGATGTTCGTGAACACAGGCCTGCTCATGCGCGCCGAGACGCCGGAACAGGTCATCGGCGTGATCGCCCATGAAGCCGGTCACATTGCCGGTGGGCACCTCGCCCGCCTGCAGGACGAATTGCGCAATGCAGAGACGAAATCGATTATCGCCGCTGTTCTGGGGCTCGCAGCAGGGCTAGCAGCCGGGGATGGCCGGGTCGCGGGTGCCATTATCTCCGGCGGCTCGCAGGCGGCATTCTCGGACCTTCTGAAATACAGCCGCACTCAGGAATCCGCAGCGGATGCAGCCGGCCTGAAATATCTGGACCGCACCCAGACATCGGCCCGGGGTCTGCGTGAATTCTTCGAACTCCTGCAGCGGGAAATTCGGGTGACCGGCGGCCGTGAGCATCCCTATCTGAGCAGCCATCCTCTAACCACGGACCGAATCACTACCGTCGAATCTCATCTTGCATTTTCGCGCTTCTCCAACGCTCCAACCCCGCCTGAACTGGCCCGAAAACATGCCCTGATGCGGGCCAAGCTGATCGGCTTCATGGAACCCCTCTCGACAACCCTGGAAACCTATGGCGAAGCGGATAGATCCATCCCCGCCCGGTACGCACGTTCCATTGCCTATTACCAACAGTCGGATTTGATGCGCGCGATCCCACTGGTCGACAGCCTGATCACCGACGAGCCCGGCAATCCATACTTCCTGGAGCTTAAAGGGCAAATGTTGCTCGAGAATGGCAAAGTCCGCGAGTCCCTCACGCCCTATCGTCGCATGGCAGAACTGGCCCCCGGCGAACCCCTCCTGCGCTCGGCGCTGGCCAAAGCACAGGTTGAATCCGGTGACCCGGGTGAGCTCGAAG
>JABJAG010000075.1 GCA_018666195.1 Alphaproteobacteria bacterium | reverse complement strand
GCGCCAAGGGGCTGACCGCGCAGCGGGTCCTTTGGGGGCATGTCCTGCGCAATGCTCTGATTCCCATGACCACGATACTGGGGCTCCAGTTTGCATTTCTGCTGGCCGGGTCCATTGTGATCGAAAGTGTGTTCTCGTTGCCCGGTCTGGGTCGATTGATTTTTCAGGCGGTCAGCCAGCGTGATCTCGTTGTTGTGCGCGATGTGGTGATGCTGCTCGTCGCTTTCGTGGTGGTCATCAACTTCCTGGTCGATATCGCCTACGCCGTTATCGACCCGCGCGCACGGCGGGCCGGATGATGTGGCGTCATCCCAGTTTCACACTTGGACTTCTGCTCACCGGATTGCTCGGCCTGACGGCATTGAGCTCGCTCGTCTGGACCCCTTATGCCTATGACGCCATTTCGATTGCCGAACGGCTGCAGGGCCCGAGCGTTGCACATTGGCTTGGCACCGATCAGTTTGGGCGCGATGTTGCCACCCGCCTGATGATTGGCGCGCGCAACTCCATTTCAGTTGGTGTGATTGCGGTGAGTATTGGCCTTGTGGTCGGTGGGGCGTTGGGGTTGCTTGCTGCCGCGCGTGGCGGCTGGGTGGATGAGCTCGTGGCGCGTGGCTCGGACGTTGTCTTTGCCTTTCCCGCGATTGTGTCGGCAATCCTGATCACGGCGTTGCTGGGGCCGGGCGCGGTCAATGCGATCATCGCCATCGGGATATTCAATATTCCGGTGTTCGCACGTGTGACGCGTGGTGCAGCACTTCAAATCTGGGGCATGGAGTACACCCGAGCCGGTCTGGCGATTGGCAAGAGCGGTCTGGGCGTCACCCGTGACCATGTTCTGCCCAATATCCTCTCGGTGCTGATTGTTCAGGCAACCATCCAGTTTGCGGTTGCTATTCTGGCCGAGGCCGCTCTGGCCTATCTGGGGCTGGGCACACAACCGCCAGCCCCGAGTTGGGGGCGTATGCTGTTTGATGCCCAGACACTGATGACCATCGACCCCAAGCTTGCGATCCTGCCGGGCTTGGCGATTGCGTTCGCAGTGCTGGGGCTGAACCTGCTGGGTGACGGCTTGCGGGACATTCTCGATCCGCGCCTGCGCACCGAACGGGTTGGCTGAAGTTCTGGCTTCAGCTTTCCGAGGCGATGGGTTTCACAAATTGCAGTTCCAGATCCCAGGGAAAATGAATCCAGGTGTCCTGACTGACTTCGGTCACGAAGGTGTCGACCAGGGGCCGGCCCGCAGGTTTGGCATAGACAGTCGCCAGATGCGCTTTGGGGAGCAATTCCCGGACAACTTTTGCGGTTTTTCCGGTGTCGACCAGATCATCGACAATCAGCGTGCCTTCACCGTCACCTTCGATGGTTTTGAGGATGGTCAGTTCACCCTGCGCCTGATGATCGTAGGAGGACACGCAGATCGTATCGACCAGCCGCACTTCGAGTTCACGCGATACGATGGCTGCCGGAACAAGCCCGCCGCGGGTGATCGCAACGATGCGGTCCCAGGGTTGTATCTCTGCGAGCCGCCAGGCCAATGCCTTGGCGTCGCGATGCAGTTGTTCCCATGAGACGGGGTAATCATGTTGTGAGAGAGCCATGGGATGATGTCCTGATCAGAAAAGTAAGAAGGCGCATTAAAGCGCCGGTTGGGTGGTCATGCAATTGGGGATCGTGGGGGTTAAATGCCCCGCTCGCCGGTGGGGTGCAATGTGACGCCTGCTATCCGCCAACTGCCGTCGCTCTGACGCTCCATCTGATAGAGCGCGACAACACCCCGACCGTCCGGACCGATGAAGCGAACCGGTTGGGTGTGCTGACCATCGACCATGATCGGGGTTTCGAAAGTATAGGAGCGGGGCCGGTAGACCGGCTTGAAGCTGGATCGCACCATCCGCATGAATTGCTCGGGCGTGCGAAAGGTTTCCTGAATGTCCGGGCTCGCAAAGCCAAAGGCGGTGACGCCGTCATCACGTGACAAGGCTTCGATCTGACCTTCGATGATGTCTCGGAATGCATCACCCGGCGTATCGGCCAGAGACACCGTCGCGCCGCAGATTGTGATCAGAAACCCGAATAGAATGTCTCGGAATATGCGCATGCGATGACTATATGAGCGAAAGGCACCCGATACCATCGCGACGCGTCCGGGGTGAGTGGGTATAGTTTCATCAGATTTTGGGAGAGTGAGATGCCGATCCGGAAAATTGAAGCTGCAGATGCCGGACTCCCGGCTTTCGATTTGTCAGGTGCCGCGGCACAATCCGATGGGGTGGTCTTTGATCTTTCGAGCCATGCGCGTGCGCGCGAGGCACTGGATTTTGGTCTTCGCGCCCGTGACCCGGGATTCAATATCTTTGTCGTGGGGGAGGACCGTAGCGGTCGTATGACCGCGACCCTGTCTTATCTGGAAGAGGCGGCGGCGGGCGGCAAACGACCTGATGACTGGATCTATCTGAACAACTTCAAGCGGGCGAACGAGCCTTTGGCGGTGCGCCTTCCGGCCGGTGAAGGACGAAAATTCCGTGATGCCATGACCGCGCTGGTGCCCCAGCTTCGTGAATCGCTGCATCAGGCCTTTGGGCGGGAAGAGTATCAGGCAAGCATCAACGCGCATGAAATGGCGATGCGCGCAGAGGTCAGCAAGGGCATCGAAGCCGCGCGGGCCGTTGCCGAGGCCGCCGGACTGTCCCTGGTGCAGTCCCCGCAGGGCCTTATGGTTGTCTTGCTGGGCGAAGACGACAAGCCCCGCGACACGTCCGACCTTCCCGAAGCTGAACGCAAGGCGATGGAAGAAACCGGGCAGGAGGTCAGCGGGATGCTGGCCGAGGTCAATCGCGAAGCGGTGCGCTATCAGGCGAAGTTTTCCGAACAGGTGAATGACCTGAACAACAATGTGGCCGAGAGCGCTGTCAGCGGCCTGATCGACGAACTGGCGACCGGGTTTCAGGACCATCAGGGCCTCAATCGCTGGCTGGTCGCGTTCCGGGTTGATGTGATCGAGAATATCGAACTGTTCCGCGAGGCTGGTGAAGGTGAAGACGTTCCGCCTGGTGTGCCGCGGCCGCCACAGCCCACGCCCGAAGAGCGCTATGCGGTCAATCTGCTGGTCGACAATTCGGATGTCTCTGGCCCGCCGATCGTTCTGGAGGGCAACCCGACTTATGAGAATCTGTTCGGGCGTATCGAATACCGCCAGGTGGGCGGGGTTCTGCAAACAGACTTTTCGCTGATACAGCCGGGCGCACTTCACCGCGCCAATGGCGGCATCCTGGTGATACGCGCCGATGCGATCGCAGCCCAGGGAAACAGTTGGAACCAGCTCAAAGGTGCGCTGCGTGACGGCGTCATTCGTATGGAAGAGCAGTACAGATCGGGGAGCGTGCCAGTGGCGGGCGCACCGAAGCCCGCACCGGTGCCGCTCGACGTCAAAGTGGTGATCGTTGGCGGGCCACGCTGGTACTACACCTTCTTCTCCGTCGACCCGGAGTATCAGGCCTATTTCAAAGTGAAGGCCGAGATCGACGGAGAGATGGATGCAACACCTGAGAACCTGGCCTGCTATGCCGGGTTGCTGCAGGGTTTTGCCAACAAGCATGGTGCGACCACCTGTACGCCGGATGCGATTGAATACCTGCTCGGCTACGCGTCGCGACTGGCCTTTGACCGTGAGAAACTTTCGGCGCGGTTCGAGTTGGTCGAGGATATCGTGAACGAGGCGATCTATGCGGCGCGTGCCGATGGCGACAAGACTGTTGATCGGGCGTCCATTCAGGCCGCGCGCGCCAGCCGTCGAAACCGGAATGCCCGCATGGAAGATCGTACCCATGAGGGTATCCAGCGCGGCAGTGTGCTGATCTCTACGACCGGTGAAGCGGTGGGGCAGGTCAATGGCCTGACAGTGCGCGATATGGGGGACCACGCGTTTGGTGCGCCATCGCGGGTCACCGCGCGCAGCTCGGTCGGGCGCCGCGGGGTCACGAATATCGAGCGGGAGACGATGCTCGGCGGGCCGATCCAGCAGAAGGGTGCGATGGTCATTCAGGGGTTTCTGGCAGGCCTGTTTGCGCGCCGTATGCCGTTGTCGTTCAACGCATCGATCACCTTCGAGCAAAGCTATGGCGGGGTCGAAGGCGACAGCGCCTCGATTGCCGAAGTGCTCGCGATTTTGTCGGACCTCTCCGGCGCGCCACTGCGTCAGGATCTGGCGGTCACAGGGTCGATGAACCAGCATGGTGAGGTGCAGGCCATTGGTGGGCTCACCAACAAGGCCGAAGGTTTTCACCGAACCTGTGTTGAGGCGGGTGAACTGACGGGCACGCAGGGTGTGGTTTTCCCGCGCTCAAACGAGCCGGGGCTGGTGCTTGATGACCATATCGTTGCCGACATCGAAGCTGGTCGCTTCCACGTCTATTCGGCGGCCCATGTGGATGAGGCCATCGAACTGTTCACCGGTATTCCTGCGGGAACACCTGATGAAGACGGGGCATATCCGGCCGATACGATCTACGGTCGGGTTGCAGCACAGTTGAAAGAATTCGATCGCGCGCTCGACGAGCGCGACGCCTGACCGACGTTCAATCCAAATCCGTTATCGGACGTAGATGTGAACTTCGTTGTTGGCGACGGCGCCGCTTGAGGTGGAGTTCAGCGAAAGACGATCACTCGGCAGACCCATCTGAGAAAGGTTCTGCACCACCTGCTCGGCATTGCGCCGGGCCTGATTGGCGTTGAGAGCGACCTGTGCAGGCGTGCCACGCTGGGGCACGATCGAGACAACATCGAACACCGAATTCGGACGACGATTCAGCGCTTCGCTGACGGCCGTGAACAGTGGCTCCTGATAGGGCACGTTCGGGCGATCAAAGCGGATCACAACGAGCGGACGCCGGTTGGCCAGATTGCCGACCGTGCTGGCCGAGCTGCGCGATGCGGCAGCGTTGCCGAAGGCGCGGTTGGCCAGACTGGTTCCGAAGAGTTCGCCATTCTTGACGGCCACGGAAAGCACCGTGAGGTCGCTGCGTTCGCGGCTGACGTAATTGGTCTGGCGCGCGATGTCTTCGTTGAGCTCATTCAGCAAGCGGTCGATCAGGACAACGGTCCGGTTGACCTCATCCTCAAGCACAGCCAGTTGGCGATGGTCTTCATCAACGGCACCGGTCAGGCCATAGGTGGCGCGAACAGATTCCAGAATGAATGCGGACAGTGCACTGTCATTGGCGACCTTGCTGGACAGAGCGGCCATTTGGCCGACGCTGTCGGCGATGCGATCAAGCGTGACCTGGGCTTCGTTCCAGCCTGCGACGAGGTTGGGGTTGCCGGGCGTGGTGCCGACCTGCAGGGGTGCACGAATGCGTGCGGTCAGCTCCTGATAGCCGCGCGCGTCTGCGATGGTCTGCGCGCGCAGGGTCTGGAGCTCGGAATTGTCATTGCTGACACTGAGCTGCATACGTCCGAGATCATCGCGCAGGCGATCAACCCGGCGACCGACTTCGGTCCCTGTGGGCTGACCGGCGGTCACACCCTCTGGCTGGAAGTTGCTCGCGCCGAGCGTGGGAAGCCGGTTGGCCTCTGCAGCGCTGGCAGGGATCTCAATGCGCTCTCCACCCGAGGGGCTGTCGCCTGTCAGTGATGGAATAAGTGCGTCATCGGTAAATTCGCAGCCCGTCAACAGCAGTGCTACGCCGGCAAATGCCGACCAGGTTCGATTCGTTTTCATCCGATCCCTTGTCCCTCGGTGCCCCTGCGCTTGCCCGGAATGGGCTGGCCCGCGCGGCGGTAGCGCAAAAATTGCTGATTAGCCAATCGGTTGCGCGCGATGGTACCGATTGGGCGGACTCGCGGCAAGCGGCTTTTGGACCGGATTCGCAAGGAAAATATTAACCGCGTATGTCGGTTTTCGAGGCCTTGCAATCGCGGGGGCGATTGATTAGCTTCCGCGCGCCTTTGGTAAGCGCCCGTAGCTCAACTGGATAGAGCGTCTGACTACGGATCAGGAGGTTGGGAGTTCGAATCTTCCCGGGCGCGCCAAGGTATTCCGAATATTCTCTAGATCGACCGGGCTTGCCACGGTGCGAATTAACTGTGTCGACGTCTGAGTGCGGTTTTCAGGCAAAAGCGGGTCGGAATCGCGGGGTGCGCGCAATCAGGCTGGCGATGATGGCGAGGTTCCCGGCGTTGAAGGCGACGCCGATCAGGAATGCTGTGCGATAGGTGCCGGTCGCATCGAAGACCGCGCCGCCCAGCCAGGATCCCAGCGCCATGCCCCCGCCGGCAAAGAGCAGCACCAGCCCGGTCCGTCGGCCGGCCTCGGCTGCGGGAAGCAGTTCGCGGACGATCACCGGATAGCAGGGCAGGATGCCGCCATAGCCGAGCCCGAACAGTGCGGCGGCGACATAGAGCCCTGGCAGGCTTTCGACGAAAGCCAGTGCGCCCAGCAACAGGGCCTGGCCCGTCGAGAAGACGAAAATTGCGCGCAGGCCACCGAAGCGGCTGCCCAGAAAGCCGACGCCAAAAAAGCTGGCAAGAGCTGAGCAGGCCAGCATCAGCGACAGGGTCTCGGCTCCGCGTGCCGGGTCGAAGCCGAGATCGCTCACATGGCTGACGATATGTGCGAGTGGCAAGGACATGGCGACGCAACAGCCGATTGCGGCTGTTGAGAGTGTGAGCTGCAGCGCGCGGGGTGACATCGGCGGGTGTTTCAACACCGGCGGAACCGGCGCGTTCTGCGCGACTGGTTTGTGTGCGGCGGGCGGTGTCTGGCGCAGGATAAATGCCAGCGGCAACATGGTTGCCAGCGCAAACAGGCCATAATAGAACGCCGTCTGACGCCAGCCGACCGTGGCGATAAGGTGGTGAAAGACCTGGGGCCAGATCATCCCGGCGAGGCCCTGACCAGAACCAACGACGCCGACCGCAAAGCTCCGGTTGTGTTCAAACCAGCGGGTGATGTTGGCGGTCAGAGGGGCGAACAGGGTCGAGCGACCGAAGAAACCCAACATCCCGCCATAGATGAGGTAGAGCTCAAAGGGACTTGAAGCGTAGCTGGTGAGGATGCCGCCAAGGCCGATCATGCTGGCGCCAATCACGGCCGGGACTCCCATGCCACGTCGATCGAGGCACCAGCCCATGAAGATACCGCCAATGCCGGCGCCGGCATATTGCAGCGCATAAGCGATCGAAGGTACGGCACGAGGCCAGCCGAAATCGGCAGCGATCGGTTTGAGAGCAATGACAATGAAATAGATGCTGCCCGTCCCAATCAGCATGAACAGCAGCGAGGCGATAAGGACGATGGTCCTTCGGCGGGTTTCAGGATCGGAGAGAGAATGGAGCATTGTCTTCCCGATTGCGGGCTTGGGATACTGCAGCTTGTGGTGAGGCGGTGCGCCGGATTTTGAATTTGGCGTGGTTTTGATGAATAGTAAACACGACACGTTTTCGGGCATCGGATTTTGCTGCGGAGCTCGTGACGCCACAACAAAACCGGAACTGTTTGGTTTGATATGACGAAAAAAGATCATCACGATCACGATCATGCCCACACGCTGTTGCCATCGGATCCGGTGTTGCGCGCCAAGGCCCTCGAAACGCTGCTCGTCGGCAAAGGTCTGGTTGATCCGGCTGCGGTGGATGCGATCGTTGATACGTTTTCCAATGATATCGGCCCCCGGAACGGTGCCCATGTTGTGGCCCGTTCCTGGAGCGACCCGGACTACCGGGCGCGTCTCCTGGCGGATGGCACGGCGGCGATGGCCGAGCTTGGTTATTCAGGCATGCAAGGCGAACACATGGTCGCGGTCGAGAATTCGGACCAGGTCCACAATGTCGTCGTGTGCACGCTGTGCTCCTGCTACCCGTGGCCGGTTTTGGGGCTGCCGCCCGTCTGGTTCAAGTCGCCGGAATATCGCGCCCGCGTGGTGCGTGAGCCGCGCGCGGTCCTCTCTGAATTCGGCCTCGAGCTTCCCGATGATGTGGAAATCCGGGTCTGGGATTCGACGGCGGAAATTCGGTATCTCGTTGTCCCGCAGCGTCCAGCCGGCTGCGAGGCACTGGATGAAGCTGCGCTGGCTGATCTGGTCACCCGCGATTCCATGATCGGGACTGGTGTTGCCATGAACCCGGAGACCAGCTGATGGATAGCGTTCACGATCTTGGCGGTGTCGAAGGCTTTGGACCCATTCCGATCGAAGCCGATGAGCCGGTGTTCCACGATGCGTGGGAAGGCCGGGTCATGGGGATGCGTTTCCTCATGGGGTTCTGGCGACGCTGGAATATTGACGGCAACCGGCATTCTCTCGAGCAACTTCCGCCCAGCGAATACCTGGCCATGAGCTATTACGAGAAATGGGCGGCTGGCGTGGTGAACCTCTCCGTTGAGAAAGGATTGCTCACCCGTGACGAGGTGCGCACCGGGCAACCCGCTGCGGATGCAGAGCCCCTGACCCCGCCTGTGGACGCGGCGGGCGTTCTGGCGTTCTTGCCGAAGGGCCGCCCGGCGGATCGTGAAATTGACGCCGCGCCGACTTTTGCGCCGGGTGATGTCGTGCGCACCGCCCGACATATGCATGCGGGACACACGCGATTGCCGCGCTATCTGCGCGACCGGGTTGGTGAAATTGTTCTGCATCACGGGGCCCATGTTTTCCCTGACGTCAGCGCCACGATGGCCGGGGATGCGCCACAACATCTTTACGCGGTGCGTTTTGATGGTCGCGAGATCTGGGGCGCGTCGGCCGAACCCGGACATTCGGTGACGGCAGATCTATGGGAAAGCTATCTTGTTTCAGCCACTTCAGCCTGAGCGCCCGTTTGCCGAACCCTGGCATGCACAGATATTCGGACTGACCCACGCGCTGGCCAATGCCGGCATCTTCACCTGGCCGGAATGGGGAAACCATTTTGGGGCGGCGCTCGAACTGGCGCTCAAAGAGGGCGGCCCGAACGATGGTTCGGATTACTATGATGTTTGGCTCGCGGCGCTGGAATCATTGCTCATTGAGCAGGACCATGCGGACCGTGACAGCCTGAACGATCTGCGCGCCGCCTGGACAGAAGCCTATTTGTTGACACCCCACGGCGATCCTGTGGAGTTGAACAGTAATGCCTTGGTCGACCGGGACGCAGGTTGAGGCCGGTCTGACTCTTCGGCTTCGTTAGAATTTGCCGTTGTCGTTCTTCCAGCCCTTCGCTGCCTTCCTGAGTCTGCGGATTGTGCTGGATATACTGTTGCTGATTGACGACAGCGATCGGTGCTGGCTCTCCGGTTTCGATGCTTTTGAGCAACGCGCAGATCCGGGCTTTTCGATCTGGGACCACAGGCAACTCCAATTTTATCGTTCACCGCCGTTTCGAGCAGAATGATCAGGCTTCATCCCAGACGGGCCGCCGCACTTCGGGATTGATGACGCGCAGGTTGTTGTCCTGTAGGGCGTTAATGCTCGTCATTTCGCCATCACGCAGTACGAAATCGAAAATGCCAATATTTTCCTCGATCTCTGAAATCTGAAGAGCCCGCGGCACGATCGCGACATTGGACTGTTGCACCAGCCAGCGCAGCGCAATTTGCGCCGGTGTCTTGTTGTGGGTGGCCGCGATATCAACGATCACCGGATCATTGAGCATGGCTCCGCGTGCGAGGGGCGCATGGCAGGTGACGAGCAGATCATATTTCCGACAGGCCGCGATCAGCCGGTCCTGACGGATGTAGGCGTGGTACTCGATCTGATTGGTGATCAGTGGCTCGGGGCATTTGGTCATCGCTTCATCGAGCAGGGGGATGGTGAAGTTCGACACGCCGATATGCCGGGCCAGCCCATCGCGTTTCGCCTTGGCAAGTGCACCAAGAGTCTCCTCCAGCGGCACATTGGGCTGGGGCCAGTGAATCAATAAAAGATCGACATGGTCGAGGCCGAGGGCCTCCAGGCTGGTGTCGACCGAGTGGGCGAAATCATCGGCCCTGGCATTCTCTTCGGTCACCTTGGTGGTAACCCAGACGTCTTCACGCGGCAGACCGGAAGCACGCATGGCTTCACCGACCCACTGCTCGGAGCCATATTTGCGGGCTGTATCGATATGGCGGTAGCCGGACTGGAGGGCGTGGAGGATAAGCTCAACGGCGCGCTCGGGTTCGGGAAACAGCATCGTGCCGTAGCCAAGAGCCGGCATTTCAGCACCGTGGATCGACAATTGGGGCGCGATGGGGTCTGACATGATGTTCCTCGGAAATGGGTTGCGGCGGAATGTTAGGGGCCGCGTCCATGACCCTCAAGCCGTAAACCTGCAATGACTGGTTTTTTGCTCCACGCTCGCGCATTCTTGGTGCTCAGTGATGTTCGTGTTGGAGACCCGGTCGATGACCAAAGCCAGAAAAACCCCTGAAGAACTGCGTAGCCACCGATGGTTTGGCGGCGAGAGCATGCGCGCCTTCTCCCATCGTGGTCGTTGGCGTCAGCTCGGCTTTGAGCCGGGTGACTATGCGGGCAAGCCGATCATCGGCATCGTCAACACCTGGTCGGAAATGAACACCTGCCACGGGCATTTCCCCGAGCGAGTGCAGGCGATCAAACGCGGCGTGTTGCAGGCGGGAGGATTCCCGATTGAGCTGCCGGCAATCTCGCTGGGCGAGATTCTGATGAAGCCGACGACCATGTTGTATCGCAATCTCCTCGCGCTTGAGACCGAAGAGCTGCTGCGCAGCTATCCCATCGATGGTGCCGTGTTGATGGGGGGCTGTGACAAAACCACGCCAGCACTTCTGATGGGTGCCAGCTCGATGAACATTCCGTCGATCTATGTACCGGCCGGGCCGATGTTGCGCGGCTACTGGAACGGCAAGACGCTGGGCAGCGGCACCGATCACTGGAAATATTATACGGAGTTCAGGGCAGGCAAAGTCTCGGCGGAAACCGTTGATGAAGTGCTGGCCGGCACCGCACGGTCAGCGGGCACCTGCATGACCATGGGCACGGCAGCGACAATGATGTCTCTGGCCGAAACACTTGGCATGACCTTGCCGGGCGCATCTTCCATTCCAGCGCCGGATTCCAATCACGCGGTGATGGCGACGGCAAGTGGGCGTCGGATCGTCGAGATGGTCTGGGAAGATGTGAAGCCTTCCGACATCATGACTCGCACGGCGTTTGAAAATGCCATCACGGTCGATATGGCCATTGGCGGCTCAACCAACGCGATCATTCATCTCGTCGCGATGGCCGGTCGGGTGCATGTGGATTTACCGCTGACGCGATTTGACGACATCTCGAAAACAACGCCCTGGCTCGCCAATATCCGGCCGTCGGGCGAGCATCTGATGGAAGACTTCTATTACGCAGGTGGGTTGCGGGCGCTGATTGCCGAACTGGGTGATCTGATAGACGGTTCCTGCATGACGGTCGCCGGGACTACGCTGGGTGAAAATTGCACCAATGCGGAGATCCACAATGATGATGTGATCCGCCGTGTCGACAACGCGCTCAGCCCTGACGGGGGCACGGTGGTGCTGTTTGGCAATCTTGCGCTGGATGGTTGCGTCATCAAACAGAGTGCGGCCGATCCGTCGTTGCTCAATCACACGGGTCCCGCGGTCGTCTTTAAGGACCGGGCAGACATGGAAGCCCGTGTTGATGATCCCGATCTGGAAGTAACGCCGGAATCTGTTCTGGTGCTGCAGAACGCGGGTCCGGTTGGCGCACCGGGCATGCCCGAATGGGGCTTGTTGCCGATCCCGAAGAAAATACTCGCGCAAGGCGTGCGTGACATGGTGCGTATCTCTGACGCCCGCATGTCAGGTACCAGCTATGGCACCTGCGTGCTGCATGTAGCGCCCGAAGCCCATGTGGGTGGGACACTCGGCCTTGTTCAGGATGGCGATCTGATCACCCTGGATGTGAATGGGCGGATTTTGAATTTGCATGTGGACGATGCCGAACTTGCCCGACGACGCGCCGACTGGAGGCCGCACCGAACGATCCCCGAGCGCGGTTATGTATCGATGTATGCCCAGCATGTGACCCAGGCCAACAAGGGGTGCGACTTCGATTATCTTCAGGCGGGCATGGCTATCGAAGAGCCGGAGATTTTTTAGAGAGCCACATGATGAATCGCGCCGGTGGAATTGCGTTGACCGCGCCCGCCCGGGGCTTGCAGAACTAGACCATCAATACGCGAAGGTGCAGCAAGCGCTTCGGTTGGGGGACGACACATGGCTTTCACGCCAATTCATTTTACCGAGGATGACCGAATCTTCCGGGATCAGATCCGCCGGTTTGCCGAACGCGAAGTCGCGCCGATAGCCGACGAAATAGATCATGAGGATCGCTTTCCCGAAGAGGTAATTCCCAAGTTTGGCGATATGGGGCTGCTGCAATGGAGCGTGCCCGAGGCCTATGGCGGTCCGGAAGGCTCGCTGACGAAGCTCTGCATCGCGCGTGAGGAGTTGGCGCGTTTCTCCCTGTCGCTTTCGGTGATGGTGGGAGAGAACGGCAACGGCATGGCCTTGCCATTGTTGTTTGGCGGCACAGACGCCCAGAAGCAGAAATATTTCCCGATGCTGGCCGAGGGTCGGACAATCGTGGCTTTCGCGCTTTCCGAACCGGAAGCCGGATCGGACGCGGCTGCGCTTCGCACCCGCGCGGTGCGGGACGGGGGTGACTGGCTAATCACGGGTAACAAGATTTTTGTCACCTGTGGCCCGGTCGCAGAATATGTACTGGTGTTTGCGCGCAGCAATGATGCACCGCGCGCCAAGGGTGTGTCGGCGTTCATCGTGGACACGTCTTTGCCGGGCGTGACCCGCGGGGCCAAAAACAAGAAGATGGGTTACAACGGCGCGACTCCGAACTGCGACTTTTTCTTTGAGGGTGTACGCGTGCCCGCCGATGCCATGATTGGCGGCGATGGCGAGGGGTTCAAGATTGCCATGAAGTGCATGGAGTTCAATCGGCCGGCCATGTCGGCTTCTGCTGTGGGTATTGCGCAAGGCGCGCTGGAACAGGCCGTCAACTTTGCCAAGGACCGTGAGCAGTTCGGCAAGCCCATCGCCGAGTTTCAGGGGCTACAGTTCATGATGGCGGATATGGCGATGCAGATCGAGGCCGCTCGTTCGCTGCTTTATGAGGTCACGGCGCGCTATGACGCCGGAGAGATGGACGGCTATGGTGGATTGTCGGCCATGGTGAAGACCCTGGCCAGCGATGCGGCCATGAAGGTTACCACCGACGCCGTTCAGATTCTGGGCGGCTATGGTTATATGAAGGAATTCCCGGTGGAACGGATGATGCGGGACGCAAAGGTTACGCAGATATTTGAAGGCACCAACCAGATTCAACGCATGCTGATCGCGCGCGATCTTCTGAAGTAGAGCGCCAGCACGAAGACGGAGACATCAGTGTGACCACAGCGGGATTGCTCGACGGGATTCGGGTGCTCGATTTTACGACGATGATGGCGGGGCCCTACTGCACCCGCCAGCTTGCCGATATGGGCGCAGAGATCATCAAAATCGAATCTCCCGGTGGCGAGCAGAACAGGCGCGCCATTCCGATCCGTGATGGCGAAAGCGCTGTCTATGGCCATCTCAATTGCGGCAAGCACAGTCTGGCGGTTGATCTGAAATCACCTGAGGGCCACGCGCTGGCTCTCGATCTGGCGCGTCATTGTGACGTGGTGGTGGAAAATGCCCGACCTGGTGTGATGGCGCGTCTCGGGCTTGACCACGCGGCCATTCGCGCGGTGCGCCCGGACGTCATCTATTGCTCAATCTCGGGCTTTGGTCAGACGGGGCCGGCGTCTCAGAACCCGGCCTATGCCCCGGTGGTACAGGCGGCCTCAGGTTACGAGATGGCCTATATGCAGCAGCAGCCGGAAATGACCCGGCCGGGTTCGATCGGTATTTTCCTCGCCGATGTGATGGCAGCTGTGCAGGCCTTCGGCGCGATCAATGCCTCGCTGTTTGCACGCGAACGCACAGGGGTTGGCCGGTTCATCGATGTCTCCCTGCTCGAAAGTGTGATCTGGCTGCTGGTTTATGAAATGCAGACGGTGCAGGTCGACGGTGCTGAGAAATTGCGCGGCTACTACCAGCCGGTGCGCGCCCGTGACGGCTTTGTCATGGTGGCGCCGGGTGGTCAGATCACATTCGAGAATATGGCAAAGGCCATGGGGCATCCCGAATGGATCGGGGACCCGCGTTTCCTCACCCATCCCGATCGCAACGGGAACTACGCCGAATTGATGGCGCTGGTCGAGGATTGGACATCCACGCGCGACGCGGCTGAATGCGAACGTTTGTTGATGGCAGGGAAAGTGCCCTGCGCCCGCTATCGCGAATTGCACGAACTGTTCGATGACCCGCAGCTCGTCCACCGAGAGGCTTTCGCCACGGTCTCGGATGGTGCGGGCAGCTTTCGGGTCCCGAACCCGCCCTTTGCATTCAATGATGTACCATCGAACGCGCGCGATTGGGTCGCGCCCTTCGGAAGTTCTGCCCCCAAAGTGCTCGGTGATCTGCTCGGAATGTCTGCCGAAATGGTGAATGACCTGTATGCCCGGAAAGTTCTGTTCGGGCAGAGCGACTGATGGGCGACCCTGCCGCGAGCCTTGAGGCCGAAATTCTCATCGTTGGGGCGGGGCCAACGGGGCTGACCCTTGCGAACCTGCTCGGAAAAAGCGGGATGCACACCGTTGTTGTCGAGCGCAATCCGGGCACGGTGGACGAGCCGCGTGCGGTCTCTATTGATGATGAATCCATGCGCACGATGCAGGCCGCCGGGCTTGATGTGGCGGTCGAAGCCATTGTCGCGCGCGGATATGGTTCACGCTATCTCGGACCCAATGGCGATTGCTTTGCGCTGGTCGACCCGGTTTCGAAGACCTTTGGCTTCGACAAGCGGAATGCGTTTCAACAGCCGGAGCTTGAACAGGTTTTGCTGGATGGGCTGGCGAGGTTCGACAATGTGTCGTGTCTTCTTGGCCACGAGCTTGTTGAGTTCTCTCAATCAGAGAATCAGGTGAGCGCCGATATGCGGCGCGACGATGGCTCAATATTGCGGGTGAACGCCGACCATATGGTGGCCTGTGATGGCGCGCGCTCGGAAATTAGAAAGATATTGGGTATCGAGCTGGTGGGTTCGACCTTTGCCGAACGCTGGTTGATTGTGGATTTGTTTCAGACCACCAACCGGTTTCGCCACACGGAAGTGTCCTGCAATCCGCGGCGACCGAATATCTCCCTGCCCGGACCCGGCGGGATACGCCGCTATGAGTTTCTGTTGCGCGCCGAAGAAGACGAGGGCCTGGCCACCAGTGAAGAGTTTGTTCGTGGCCTGCTGCGTGAAGCGGGGCAGGACGGAGATGCGCCCATTCGGCGAAAGCGTGTTTATACCTTTCACGCCCGGGTCGCGGAGCGTTGGCGGGCGGGTCGGGTGTTTTTGGCAGGCGATGCTGCGCATCTCTCGCCACCCTTTGCCGGACAGGGCATGAACAGCGGTCTGCGGGATGCTCATAACCTGTCCTGGAAATTATCTGCGGCAGTGGGTCGTGATGTCTCGGAAGAATTTCTCGATAGCTATGAAGTTGAGCGGAAGCCACATGCGTTGGCGATGATCCAACTCGCCCTGACCATGGGCCGGATCATGATGCCAACATCCGTGTTGCAGGGCGCATTTGTGCGCGGTGCCTTCCGGTTAATGGGACTCGTTCCGCGGGTGCGGGACTATTTTGCGCAGATGCGATTCAAGCCGCCGCCGCGTTTCGAGGCCGGGTTGATCTGGACTGAAGCTGCGGATGGTAAAAACACAATGGTGGGGCGCCTGCTGCCACAACCGGTTGTCGAACTGCCGGATCGCAACCAGAAACTGCTGGATGCTGTTTTGCCCGAGGGTCCAGTCGTGTTGGTGTTTTCCGAGTTCCCGGACCGTCAGATGGACAGGGTGTTGTCTGACAAGTTTGCTGCGGCGGGTGCGCCCGTCATCGGAATTACACCGGAATGGATGAACCCGGTCTCGGGTGCGTTTCCGGTGGTGCGGGATGTGTCACGTCACTTCAGTGATCCATCCTTTGCCGGATATCTCGACAGGGCAATTCTGCTGCGCCCGGATCGATATGTGTCCGCGACACGGCCTGTAGCGGAGGTTCAGGGCCTACTGGAGTATGTGTCAAAGTTGGCGCCGTAGTCTCTGATTTCCGCAAATTTTTCACTCTGACCCTGGTTTTTTGCCGCCCGAGGGAATGTTCCGGCGGGCAATGGTGTTTGTATCTCAGAAGCGGCCGCAGAGTTTCCTGGCCTGACCTTCCGCGGAGGATACATATGACCGAGACGGTTTCACCGGCAGTCGCAGCGCCAGAGCCGGGTTCCCAAGATGTTGTCTATCGCCACAAGCTCACCACCCGAGTGACCCATTGGATCAATGCGGTCTGTTTCACATTGCTCCTGATGAGTGGTCTGCAGATTCTCAATGCCCATCCGGCACTGTATTGGGGTGAGTTTGGTGCCGATGGTGATCGGGCTTTCATAGAATTCTTTGCCAGCCGTGACGGCGACGAGCTCGTCGGTCACACGCGGGTTGGTCCATTGACGGTGACCACAACCGGATTGTTCGGGGTTTCGAACGGCAGTGATGGGGATGTTCGCGCCATCGCCATGCCATCCTGGGCGACGCTCCCGAGTTTTCGTGATCTGGCCACCGGGCGACGCTGGCATTTTTTTTTCGCCTGGGTCTTTGTCATCAACGGCCTGATCTATGTCGGGGCCAGCCTGATCAATGGCCACCTGCGTCGTGATCTGTTGCCCAAACGTGACGAAATCAAACCGCGGCATATTCTGCAGGACATCTGGAATCACATGCGCCTGAAGCTGCCGAAAGGCGAAGAGGCCAAGCACTACAATGTGCTTCAGAAGGGAGCCTATCTCGGCGTGACTGTGCTGATGCTGTTGATGGTGCTGACGGGGCTGACCATGTCACCGGGTTTCAATGCCGTGGTCCCGGGATTGCTTGACCTGTTTGGCGGTCGTCAGTCCGCGCGGACCATTCACTTTATCTGTGCCTTTCTGACCGTTGCGTTCATTGTCGTGCATCTGGCGATGGTGCTTCTGGCCGGACCCATCAATGAAATTCGCTCCATGATCACGGGTCGCTATGTGGTGCCCCCGGAGGACAAATCATGAAAAAGAAACTTCTCACCCGTCGTTCCGTGCTGACGGCCGGCGCTGTCGCGGCAGTCGGTGGTCTCACTGTGGCGGGATATCGCTCGCTGATTGCACCGAATTCGCTGCGTATTCTGGAATCGGCAGAGTACGTCACACTCAATGCCCAGCGTGCCTTGCTGGCGAACCAGCCTCTGGCGCGGGAGTTCGGCGTCGCTGACATGTCTCCGACCTTCAAGGCCAATGGCACAACCAATCCGGAGAGCCAGGCCTATCAGGCCATGGTCCAGAATAACTTTTCGACCTGGCGTTTGAAGATTGATGGACTGGTGACCAACCCTGTCAATCTGTCCATGGCAGATCTGAAGCGCTTGCCGCAACGAACGCAGATCACACGCCATGACTGTGTGGAAGGGTGGAGCGCGATTGGAAAATGGACCGGTGTGCCGCTTGGTCAATTGCTGGAAAAGGCAGGCATGGCTGACAATGCCCGCTATGTCGTCTTCCATTGCGCGGATGATTATTACGAGGCCGCTGATGGCTCGGCACGGTATTACGAGAGCATTGATCTGTTCGATGCTTTCCATCCGCAGACGATCCTGGCCCATACCATGAATGACGCACCGCTCAAGGTGGCGCATGGCGCACCGTTGCGTCTGCGGGTCGAACGACAGCTGGGTTACAAGCACGCCAAGTACCTGATGCGGATCGAGGTTACCGATAAATTGAGTCATCTTGGCCAGGGCAAAGGTGGTTTCTGGCCGGATCGCGGATATGAGTGGTACGCAGGGATTTAGATACCCCCCTTTCGGGTGAGCTCACTCGGTGCTAGAACCCGCTCTATCGACGCAGCGCGCTGCTGGAAATTCAAGAGCGCAGCGTTCTCCATCGCAGGCTGGGTAGCCGGAACGAGACACATGACAGATTTTGAAGGCGTGGTTCCCACGCTTGGCGCCGCGCTGACCGCACGCGGTTATGACACGCTCACGCCTGTTCAGGAGGCCGTGATTGCGCCGGATCTTGCCGATAGGGATTTGCTTGTTTCGGCACAGACCGGCTCGGGCAAAACCGTTGCATTCGGCATTGCACTTGGACCCACATTGCTGGGTGATGCCGAGCGATTTTCCTACGCCGCTACGCCATTAGCGTTGGTTGTGGCGCCGACACGCGAACTCGCATTGCAGGTGAAGCGGGAGCTTGAATGGCTCTATGCGGGTGCAGGTGCGTCCGTTGCCTCCTGTGTTGGCGGCATGGATATGCGGATGGAGCGCCGTGCGCTGGAACGCGGAGCACATATCGTCGTAGGCACGCCAGGGCGCCTTCGTGACCACATCGCGCGCAATTCGCTGGATATGAGTGATCTCAGGGCTGCGGTACTCGATGAAGCCGACGAGATGCTCGATATGGGCTTCCGCGACGATCTGGAGTTCATCCTGGGAGTTGCGCCCGAAACACGCCGCACGCTGATGTTTTCGGCCACCGTGCCGCGTTCCATCGCGTCTCTGGCCACGCGCTATCAGCGCGATGCGGCGCGGGTGACGACAAAGGCTGAACGCGAACAGCATGTGGATATCGAATACCGGGCGATGAATGTGGCACCGAGTGATCGTGAAAACGCGATCATCAATGTGCTGCGCTATTTCAATCCGACGAACGCATTGGTGTTTTGTTCCACCCGTGCTGCCGTCAATCGCATGATGAGCCGGTTCACCAATCGTGGATTTGCAGTGGTCGCGCTGTCGGGTGAGCTCAGTCAGAACGAGCGGAGCCACGCTCTGCAGGCGCTCCGAGACGGACGTGCGCAGGTTTGTATCGCGACGGACGTTGCCGCGCGCGGGCTCGACCTGCCCAATCTGGAACTGGTGATCCATGCCGATATTCCAAAGAATCCGGAAAGCCTGCTGCACCGCAGTGGTCGGACAGGTCGTGCCGGCCGCAAGGGCGTGTGCGCCCTGATTGTGCCGCACAGCGAACGGCGGCGTACCGAGCGTTTGTTGGATCGCGCCAATATCACTGCCGAATGGGGCCGGCCGCCATCGGTCGAGGAAATTCAGCAGCGCGATCGCCTGCGTTTGCTGGAAAACCCGCAGCTTGTTGATCCGATCACGGATGATGAGATGGCCTTCGTTACCGAAATTCTTGAACGCCACAATCCCGAACAGGTTGCCGCGGCGTTTCTGCGCGCGCATGCATCGGGGCAGTCAGCACCCGAAGAGTTGATTGATCCGGATGTCCGAGCGCCAAAGAAGAACCGGCGGGAAGATTTCACCAACGGCGTTTGGTTCTCGATCTCGGTGGGTCGGAATGACAACGCTGAACCGCGCTGGTTGTTGCCGATGCTCTGCCGGGTTGGACAGATCACCGGTCAGGATATCGGCTCGATCAAAATTCAATCGGATGAGACAAGCTTCGAGATTGCATCAGGGGTGTCGGACAAATTCCTGGAAGCCGTCGGCCCTGATATGAAGCTTGAGAAGAATGTCTCGCTTACGCGTCTCGATGGACCACCTGCGGGCGCACAGCGCGGTGACAAGCGCGGCGGCGCGGAAAGCCGGGGGCCAAGAAAGCCCTACGAGAAAAAGCCTTATGAGAAGAAGCCATGCGCCAAGAAGCCGTATGAGAAGAAACCTTATGAGAAAAAGCCCTACGCCAAGCCAGCGGCAGATCGGATCAAACAGTCTGACGCACCGCGGCCAGCATGGGCAGAGAAGAAGCCCAACGTCAAACCAGTGGAAGATCGCGTCAAACGTGATGCTGCGCCTCGACCTGAGCGGGCAACAGACGCTGGTTCAAAACCAAAACCTTCGAAGCCCTATGTGAAGAAGGATCGTCCGGCTGAGACTGCGCAGGCGGATTTCGGATTTGATGCGCCGGGCAAAAGCGCGGACCGGCCCCGCAAGCCAAAGCGGAAGCCTGATGCTGCGTCAATCACATCGGCACCGGGCCGTGGCGCGGAGAAGCGCAAGAAGTACAAGGGTAAATCGGATGCGCCGAAGCGCCCGTCCGGCCCGGCGAAGAAATTGGAGCTTGCAGACAAGCCCGGCAAGAAACCGGCTTATCAGTATGACCAGCAAACGACGACCGGCCGCCGCAAGGATGGCAAGACGGAAGAAGGCGGTTTTGCTGTTCTCAAGCGAAAGAAGCCACGCGCCAAGAAGCGCTAGCGCGCCGGGAGTGGTCGGGTGAGGGCCGATGACGAATTTTGATGTCATCATCATAGGTGCTGGTGCTGCTGGCCTGATGTGTGCGGGCGAAGCCGCCAGACGCGGACGGCGGGTGCTCGTGCTGGAGCGCGCTTCCCGGATTGGTGAAAAAATACGGATTTCGGGTGGTGGGCGCGCCAATTTCACGAACCTGCACGCGTCACCGGAAAACTATCTTTCAGACAATCCGCGATTCTGTATCTCTGCATTGGCACGCTATACGCAGCATGACTTCATAGCGCTCGTGGAGAAACACAGGATCGCCTATCACGAGCGCGACCATGGTCAGCTGTTCTGTGATGACTCGGCGTTGCAGATCATCGACATGCTGCGTGACGAGGCGCGTGATGCTGTCATTCAGACCGATACGGATGTCATCGGGGTGTCCTCGGATACAGCCGGGTTCACCGTCGATACCGGTCGCGGCACCTACACCGCACGCGCGCTTGTGATGGCTTCGGGTGGGCCGTCGATTCCAAAGATGGGTGCGAGTGGTTTTGGTTATGAAATCGCCCGTCAGTTCGATCTGAACGTGATCGCGCCACGCGCCGGTCTGGTGCCGCTGACCTTTGACCCGGATATGAAGACACGGATGGAAGGGCTGTCCGGCGTGTCGGTCAACGCGACAGCAACCCATGGGAAGACGCGGTTTACAGAGGCACTGCTGTTCACCCATCGGGGGTTGAGTGGTCCGGTCATTCTGCAGATTTCGTCTTACTGGAACCCCGGCGATACCATCACGCTTGATTTGCTCCCCGGGACTGACACCTTTGCAGCGCTCAAGAGATTCAAAGAGAGTGAGCCGCGAAAAGAGGTGGGGACAGTTCTGGCTCAGATGCTGCCACGCCGTCTGGCGCAACGCCTGGTCGACTGGACCAATTGCAGCGGGCGTCTGGCCGAGACCTCGGACAAGTCGCTGCGCAAGCTTGGCGATCACGTCAACCGCTGGCAGATCAAACCCACCGGTTCTGAGGGCATGCGGACGGCAGAAGTAACCGTGGGTGGCGTGGATACGCGCGCATTGTCCTCGAAGACAATGGAGGTGCGATCGGTGCCGGGTCTCTACTTTATCGGCGAAACGGTCGATGTGACGGGGCATCTTGGTGGCTTCAATTTTCAGTGGGCCTGGGCGTCCGGGTTTGCTTGCGGACAGTCGGTTTGACGACGCCATGGGTCGCCAATCGTGTGGCGCGGAGGTATAGGTGTCTCGTGCGGTATGCCCGCGACACCTCGAAGGAAACGCTGCAATGAGCAAAGCCAGAGCGCGCGAGCGCGCCAAAGCCAAAGCCGGACAGAAGGCGCAAAAGCGCAAAGCGGCGGCCGACGCCACACAACCCGAAAACAAACCCGGGAAGTTCGATGCTGGTGCGAATTCAATTCGCAAGCCCGGTGGCGGCACCAATGCCGGTAACTTTGCCGAAGCTCGCCGGGGCGCGGCGCGGTCCAGATAATTTCGCGCTCGATTGACCGAGGCCAGCCTGCATGCTTGGCTCGGAATCGAAATCGGAATCGCAACGAAGAGGGAGAAGCGCTGTGAGCGTTGCCCGACACCCCCGTCCGCCCGAGCTCGCGGATGCCACGCTCGAAGACATCATGGACACCTATGTGGCCCGTTATCGCGACCGCGTTCCCGACTGGGAAGCGTTCGAGGACGCCAAGATAGAAGGCTTCAGGCGCGCCCAACATCGATTCATCGGAGCCGGAGGTTCTGGCAAACATGGCGATCCCAATGCGATCCCGGCCCGCGCCCACACTCTGAGCATCATGTATGTGGAGCCGGGGCAGGGGAATGCGGCTCATACGCATGAAGTCGAAGAGACTTTTTTCGTCCTCAAGGGATTGCTCGACGTGTTTGTCGAGGACGAAACCGGTCGTCGTCTGGAAACCCGGCTGGGTCCATGGGAGTGCATCACCTGTCCGCCAGGGGTGATCCATGGCTATGACAATGTCAGCCTGGAGCCGGTCTGGTTTCAGGTGATGCTCGGTCGTGGCCAGCCCGAAACCATGGGTTATGCGGATAAGGATCTGTATGAACGCCGAGGCGATCACCTGAAGGACGAGTGATCATTCATGGCGGCACCCGCTTCATTTGCTATTCACCAGGGCACGACAGAGCGCCAGTGGGGATTTGCTGAATCTGTGGAGGGCTATGCCCGCCACGGTATCCGCGCGCTCACCGTGCGTCGTTCACTTGTCGAGGAGTATGGCAGTGCAAAGGCAGCCCGGCTGATTTCCGATGCCGGTTTGCAGGTGCTGGGCGTTTCGCGTTGTGCGTCTCTGACCGAAGATGATCCGGTCCGCATTGCAGAAAACCATGATGAGAATTTGCGCGCCATTGCGCTGACGGCTGAATTGGCAGGCACGAATCTGGCGATGATTTCGAGCGGTCCTCCGCAAGGCTCGACGGATCTGGCAGGCGCGCGGGCGCGGGCACAGGACGCACTGGCAGCGCTGTTGCCTGAAGCACGAGCTGCAGGTGTGACGCTGGGGCTCGAAGCCATTCATCCGATGCGGGTCGTCACCGGTTGTGTTTGGAGCACATTGGGGCAGGCCAATGCGGTTTGCGAGGAACTGGGGACGGGAACGGCGCTGATTGTTGATGCCTACCATGTCTGGTGGGATCCGGATCTCGATGCTGCAATCCGGGCTGCGACAGGCCGAATTGTGTCTTTCCAGATCAGTGATTGGCTTGCGGACACGCAATCTGTGATCGGGTCAGACCGGGGTATGCCCGGTGACGGAGTTATTGATCTGCGCCGACTACGCGATCAGGTCCGCGCTGCCGGATATGACGGGTTTGATGAGTTGGAACTTTTCTCCGAGCGCAACTGGTGGCAACGCGACCCCGATGAACTGATCGAAGTGGCTATGGCACGGCACCGTGAAATTTTTAGTGAGGACGCCTAGTCCGTCGCGCGATCACACTGGGTCGGATCTGAGATAGCTCATCAGGATGTCGACAACATGGGTGCGCCGACGTGCAATCTCTTCATCGCCCGTGACGTCACGATCAAAAATCGTCGACAATGTGTGCTTGTTGGAGTGATAGAAAAAGCAAAGCGATGCAATCGAGATATAGAGTTCGACCGGATCAACATCTCGCTTGAATATACCGCTTTCGCGGCCGCGTGAGAGCATCCCGCCAATGGTTTTCTCCAGGCGTTCGTGCATACCGATCAGCTGACCGGATTGTTTGACATGGCGCGCTTTGTGGGTGTTCTCATCACCCAGAAGCGCGACGAAATGCTGATGGGCGACCATGTGGTCGAAACTGAACTCGATAAACCGCGTCATCGCTTCCTCAGGCGGAAAGCTTTCGAGCTTGAGCTTTTGCTCCCCGGTGCGAATTTCGGCATAGGATCGCTTCAGCACCTCGCTGTACAGGCCATCCTTGTCACCGAAATAGTAATAGAGGAGTTGCTTGTTGACGCCGGCTTCCGCCGCGATCGTGTTGACGCGTGCGCCGCTTAGTCCTTTGTCGGCGAATTCGTCACGTGCGGCATCGAGCAAACGACCCTTTGTCCATTCGGGGTCGCGTTGCGAATTTGCAGGCCGTTTTTGAGAGTTGTTGACCATTGTTGCCATTGTCGGCTCATGGGAGTCGTTGTGCAATCAACAAAACGCGTTCCCAATAGGGCTCTTTATCTTAGCGCCGTGATGATGATTCCAGTTTCCTATTTGGCGGGCGCAAGTCGCAGGTAAACAACGTCACGGAAAATACTTGAAACAGTAGCTGTTGTGAGCGCGTATCCGAGCTTGAAGCATGTCACCTTGATCCGGCTGTTGCCAGTTGTGAGGGTTACATCGACTGGCGTTAACGCATGCGCCTGCGTGCCGACACCGTTGCGCTCGAACTTGCATTCCGCACCTGGCGGGTCGGTGACGATCCGCACATCATATGTATCCCAGTCTCGTCCATGGGTGCAGGCGGCCAGCAGAGCAAGACCAGCTAACAGAATTATGAGCGCACGCAGGGGAACACGATTTTCAGAGTTGAACATTCCGGGGTATCCAGAGAGACGTTTGATAGGTTGGTTCTAGCCTGCCACGACCATGTTCGAAAGGGTTCCGACACCTTCAAGCGTAACTTCGGCATGGTCACCGGGTTTCATGAAGACCTGAGGCTTGCGCCCGGCACCAACGCCGGCGGGTGTGCCGGTGGTGACAATGTCACCGGGTTCGAACCGATACCACTTCGAAAAATAGGACACGATCTCCGGGATATTGAAGATCAGGTCATCCGTTCGCGTGGATTGCATGACCTCCCCATTGAGGCGGAATTCTAGCAACAGGTTGTGAGGGTCCTCGATCTCATCCTTGGTTGTGATCACCGGACCGCATGGTGTGAAAGTGGGGAATAGCTTGCCCATGACATTGCGTTCCCAGGACAGAATCGCTGGAAAGGGTTCTGTGGCGGAGAATACATCACCAACCCAGTCGCGTGCCGAGACATCGTTCGCGACTGTGTAGCCAGCGACATAGCCCATCGCATCATCAGCGCTGACATTGTGACAGGTGCGACCGAACACAAAACAAAACTCGGCTTCATAATCGATCATGTCCGGGCAATGAGGCGGGATCACGATGGGTTTGCCCGCGCCGTTCAGCGAGTTGATGGTCTTCATGAAGGCCGATGGAAATGCTGGTGCGGGTGTCCCTTCCATTTCGGCCAGGTGGCGATGGTAGTTCAGGCCGACCGACAGGATCAGGTTGGGGCGAGGGACAGGTGCGAGCAGGTCTGCGTCACCGAGGGCCACAAGCGCTCCGGACTGACGGAGGTTCTGCTGTTCGTCATCGGATAGAGCCTCCAGCGTGTCGAGGGCCTTGCGAACAAGGGCCAGGGCGGAGTCGTTGCCGAGGATGTCTTTCACTTCGGATGGCGCGCCCGTGGAGATACCCGATGTAACCAGATCGAGAAGTTCATTTTTGCTGTTCAGGACGGCCGGATGACCATGCTGGCCACTGTCCAGTGTCGCGAGTTTCATCGGGTTGTACCTGTATCGTTTTTTGGCGTCACAATTCTGCATGCTTGGCAGCGGATATGCTAGCGTCTGGTTTGCTAAAGAGGATCACTATAATGAACGACACCAGCAACAAATCCTTCGCTGCTTCCCCGGGTAGCGTGGTCGAGATCGCTGCCAATATACGCGCGGGAAACACGACACCGAGCGATGTTGTGCAGGGTTACCTGGAGCGCATTGCTGCTGTGGATTCCGCTGTGAACGCGTGGGTGTCTGTGGATGATGCTGGCGCACTTTCCGAGGCCAGCGAGATGACCCGTGAAGCCGCACGCGGCGAATATCGCGGTCCGCTCCACGGCGTTCCCGTCGCGATCAAGGATATCTGCGACGTGGCCGGATGGCCGACCCGCTGTAACAGTGCCACCCGTGCCAATGCCGGTTTGGCAACGGCTGATGCGGATATCGTCGCTGCGCTGCGCAATGCCGGCGCGATTGTTCTGGGTAAAACCCACACCACCGAATTTGCTTATTACGACCCGTCACCAGCCCGCAATCCGCACAACACCGACCACACCCCTGGCGGGTCGAGCAGTGGTTCGGGTGCAGCTGTCGGCGCTGGAATGGTTCCGGCCGCTGTTGGTACTCAGACGGTGGCCTCGGTCAATCGCCCTGCCGCCTATTGCGGGGTGTCCGCATTCAAGCCTTCGACCCGCAGCATGAGTGCCTATGGGATTGCGCCGTTGGCACCGATGTACGATACGCCCGGCGTTTATGGCTGGAGCGTGGCGGATGCGGTGGCGGTCTATAACGCAGTGTGTCCGCCTCATGCGCATGCCGTCGAGATTCGGGAGAGGACACCTCGCGTGCTTGTTCTCGACGATCCCTTCCTGGGTGAAGCGGATGGTGAAATCATTACTGCGCGCGACCGGGTTGCGGCGCAATTGCGTGAGGCTGGTCATGTGGTCGAAACCATAATTTCACCGATTTCCATGGAAGCGCTGAACGATGTGCAGGGTCACACGACGGTCTATGAACTCGCGCGTGTACATGCCGCCTTGCTTGAATTTCCCGAGGATCAGGTTGGCAGCGTGTTGCGTCAGGCCGTGATCGACGGTGCCGAGATTACAGATGAGATTTATCGTAAGGAACGCCACGAGATCAATGCGATGCGCGCCGCGTTCTATGACGTTGTGGGCCCGACCGATATCGTGCTCTGGCCCTCGGCACCGACAACGGCTCCCGCAGGTCTTGAATGGACGGGTGACCGGCGCTTTATCGCGCCCTGGACCGCATTGGGCGGTCCGGTTGTCTCGATGCCGTCCGGTTTTGGCGTGGGTGATATGCCGATCGGCATGCTGCTCGCCGGGGCACCAGGCTATGACCGGCATATGGCGGAGATTGCCCCGCTTTTGGCCACTGCAGTTCCCCAATCCGAATAGGTTGGGGTCTCTCGGAACCTTGTGGAGAAAGAGTTGCGATGGAATGGATGATAAAATGTGCATCGAAGCCGGACATGGTGGAACGCCGTGCGGCGACACTTCAGGCGCATATCGAACATCTCGATAAATTCAAGGTTGAGACCCGGTATTCCGGACCCATGATGGTCGGAGACGGATCGAACGCCAATGGCAGCTTTCGGGTGATCGACTTTCCGACCCGGGGTGAGACCACGTCCTATATTGAAACCGATCCCTATACGTTGGCCGAGATTTTCAAGTCGATCGATATCGAGCGCGTGTTTCCCTATACCGACCTTCGCCAGCGTAACCACACGCAAACCGATGGCCATGCCCAGTTCGTGATCGTTTCACGAACGGATCCAATTCCGGTATCGCGCGCGCCGGATGCCGCGATGGCCGAATGTCTTGCACGCCATGCAGACAAATTGGTCTTCGCGGGGATGCTCGCCGAGGATGATGGTGCGACTGGAACAGGCGCGCTCTATGTCATCGATGTGGCCGACCGAAATGCAGCGGACGCGTTCGCCGCCGACGAACCCTTGTCTCGCGGTCCGGATGGCCGCAGTTTGACCATCGAACGCTGGCGGTTTGGCCACGTCTAGGCCGACCTTCTACGGAGAATTACCATGAGCAATGCTGTCATTGTATCCACCGCCCGGACCCCTATCGGGAAGGCCTATCGCGGCGCCTACAACAACACGACCCCGGCGAAACTCGGTGGCATTGCCATCCAGAATGCGGTTGCGCGCGCCGGTCTTGATGGGGATGAAGTCGAGGATCTGATCATGGGTTGCGCCATGCCAGAGGGCGCGACGGGGCAAAATTTTGCGCGCCACGCGGCGTTGTGGGCGGGGCTGCCTGTGACTGCGGGTGCGGCAACCATCAATCGGTTTTGCTCATCGGGATTGCAGTCGATTGCCATGGCTGCAAATCGCGTGGTGATGGACAAAGTGCCGGTCGCCGTCGCCGGGGGAATTGAATCGATCAGCGCGCTGCCACCGGAACATCAGGCTGATATGCGCGTCGAAGACGACCATGTGCGCGCTGTTAAACCGGAAATTTACATGGTGATGCTCGACACGGCCGAGACCGTAGCCAAACGTTATGACGTGAGCCGCGAATCCCAGGATGAATATGCGCTTTCCAGCCAGATGCGCACGGCGGCGGCCCAGCAGGCTGGGCGGTTCGATGATGAAATCATTCCGGTGGCAACCACGATGCTGGTGAAGAATCGCGAGACCGGTGAGATCAGCGAACGGGATGTCACCCTGTCCCAGGACGAGTGTAACCGCCCGACCACGAACGCCGAAGGTCTGGCTTCACTTGGTGTGGTGCGGGATGGCGGTTCTGTCACGCCGGGCAATGCCAGCCAGCTATCGGATGGCGCCAGTGCCTGTGTTGTCATGGACGAGAAGCTGGCCGCGCAACGCGGACTGGATCCGCTGGGGCGTTTCATGGGGCTGGCGGTCTCGGGTTGTGAGCCAGACGAGATGGGCATCGGGCCTGTGTTCGCGGTACCGCGTTTGCTCGAACGAAACGGGCTGAACATCGATGACATTGATCTCTGGGAACTCAACGAGGCCTTTGCGGTGCAGGCACTCTATTGCCGAGACACGCTGGGCATCGATCCTGAGAAGTACAATGTCGATGGCGGCTCGATCTCGATCGGGCATCCCTATGGCATGAGTGGCAGCCGGATGACCGGGCACGCCTTGATTGAAGGGCACCGCCGCGGCGCCAAGCACGCCGTCGTCACGATGTGTGTCGGCGGCGGCATGGGGGTCGCGGGCTT
>JABJAG010000015.1 GCA_018666195.1 Alphaproteobacteria bacterium | reverse complement strand
TATGTTGATGAAGAAATTGAGTGTCTACACAGTCTGTTTCTGTTTTGCGTTGACAGGTTGCGTGACCAATCAGGGTGGGACAGGCAACGGAACCGGGGCCAGTGCAGGAACGAATGTTGGGCCTCAGTTGTCGTCGATATTCGGCAAATCAGGTACCGCGGTCGTTGACCCGGCGAAACCGAAACTTGATGTCATCATTCCGGTATTCGATCCGGGGCTTTCCGAATCTGCCGAGGATTACAAGGAAGATGGTGTCTGGCCGGAACTCCGGCGCGCAGAGTCCAACCGCTTCGCAGTCAAGTTGAAGGAAGCAATGGAGAAGACGGGCGCTTTTGGCGCGGTCCGGGTAACCCCGGACCGAAATGCGACCGGCGATCTTTATGTGCTCGGCAAAATCATTGAATCCAACGGCGAGGATGTCGAGATTCTGATTGATGTGGTGGATATCACAGGTGATCAGTGGTTCTCCCGTTCATTTGATCACACGGTCGATGCTGGTTTTCACAAGAACACGCGCAATGAAGGTCTCGATCCCTATGATCCGGTCTTCGATGCGGCCGCCAACCGCATCGCTCTTGAACTTGAGGATTACGAAGTTGCGGATGTGGAAGCGCTTCAGCACGTGACTGAACTTCGGTTTGGGTCAAATTTTGCAGAAGAGGCCTTTGTCGAGCATCTTGACCTGACGGGGCGTACCGTCGACCTGGTCAGCTTCCCCAGCGAAGATGATCCTATGCTGCGCCGAACCCGTGCTGTACGTGTTCGCGATCAGCTCTTTGTCGATGGCCTGCAGGATCATTACCGGACGTTCAGTGCCGAGATGCAGACGAGCTATCTGATCTGGCAGGAGCAGAGCTTGCTTGAGATAGAGGCCCGCGCTGAGGCCAACGAAAAAGCGGCAGGGCAGGCTGCACTTGGTGTTCTGGCCATTGGCCTGAGCGTTCTCGCGATCATGGCGGGTGCACGATCCAATTCGACAGCGGGCTCGACTGCAGCGACGACCGGTGCTGTTGTCGGTGGTGTTGTTGGCGCGAAATTGTTGACGGATAGCTTCCGGACCAGCGAGGAAGCCAAGGTTCATCGTGATGCTCTGGAAGAACTGGGGCAGTCCATTGATATCGATCTGGCGCCGCGGGTGGTGGCGTTTGAGAAAGAGACCGTCAAGCTGACGGGCACTGCCGCGGAGCAGTTCGCGCAATGGCGTGAATTCCTGCAGAAAATTTTTGAGCAGGAAAAGACGCCACAGGTGCAGCTGTAAGTTCGCGCCGGTCTCATGCTGCTCGACAAACTTGAAGAGGCAAACCGGGCCACGCAACGCCGAAGGTTACTTCTTGTTGCCGGCTTTTTCGGCGTCATCGCATTTCTTGGTCTCTTCCTTCTGGTCGTCTTCGTGCTGCAGCCCGGCGGGGGCGCCTCTGCACCTGACTCTGCATTGCGCGTGGACGGATCGCCGATAACCAGAACACCCGATCCAGAGACGACGTCCGCGGCGAAAAATGACGTCGGCACCCAACCCGACCGTAAGCTCGGGGCACAGTCGCCGGGCGAAACTTCGCTGTCACCGGAGACCCCAGCAGAAACACAGTTGAAGGATGAAGTGGCAGATACGCTCGCACGGGATCAGTTCAAGGAGGCCATTGTCGCCTTTCAACGGGATGTCGAACCGGGAATTACCGATCCGGCATTTGCGCAGTGGAGCGCCGAGACCCAGAACGAATTGTTGGCAAGTCGGGACGAGGCCTTCGAATTCTTCTCCAGAGGACAGTATGCAGAGGCGCTGACGCGCCTGAAGGCTGTGTCTGACCGCGCCAAACAGGAGCTTGCAGCACGCGATGCTGCGTTTGCAGCGGCATTGGCAAAAGCACAGGCCTTTTACGACGCAGATGACCACGAACAGGCAGCCGACAGTATCGCGCGGGCGCGCCAGCTGAATCCCGAATCAGAAGATGCACAAAACCTAGAGGCTCGGGTGACCAAGCTTCCCGATGTTTTGGCTGCCATCAACAAAGCTGCTGTGGCCCGGATTGAAAACGACCTTGACGGGGAAGACCGTCATCTTTCCGCCGCGTTGTCGCTTGATCCGGCACGCACAGAACTCGCGGATCGCCAGACGCAAATTCGTACGCAGTTGCAGGAAAGCCGCTTCGCAACCCAGATAGAGTCTGGGTTCAGAAATGTTCTGTCGCGCAAGTTGCGCGCCGCGCAGACAAATCTGAAGAACGCCCGTGCCATCTATTCGGGGCGCAGTGAGGTCAATCTGCTGGCGCAGAAGATCAATGCGCTGGACCAGCAGTTGAAGTTCGAAGCATTGATGGCGCAGGCGAATTCTGCCCGTGCTGCCGATGACTGGGTGGCAGCAGAGGATTTCTACGCGCAAGCAGGCGCACTGGTTGCGGATGACCCCAAAGTTGTCGGTGGCTTTCAACTGGCGGGCGAAGTGAACCGGTTGCACAAGGAACTGGAGCGGATTCTCGGCGCGCCCGAGCGATTGTCTTCAACCGCGGTGGCTGACAACGCAAAAGGCCTGGTCTCGAAAGCGGGAGAGGTCTCCGAACTCAGCCCGTCCCTGGCGCAAGCGTCACGCAAAGTGGCTCGCCTGATTGATGAATATGCCCAGAAAGTATCCATCCGAATTCTGTCGGATGGAGTGACGCGTATTTCCGTGCGGGGTGTGGGACAGGTCGGTGTCACCACGGATCGCACGATCCAGCTCCGTCCTGGAAGCTACGTCTTCGAAGGCGCGCGCGCGGGTTTTCGTTCAAAACTAATACCGGTCGATATCCTGCCGGGGACCGAGGGTCTGGTCGTGGAAATATATCCCAATGAGCCAGTTTGAAGAGGGTCTGCGGCAGGCCCGCAGAAGTCAGGTACGTTTTTATGTCGGAGGACTGATCGGGCTGGTTCTGATCGGCTTTGCCGTTATCGGGGTTCTGTTATCGACCAGTGGCACTGTCGTGGAGATCGTTCCGGACGAGGCTGTCATCGCAGGGCGTGTGGAATTGGTTGATGGTCTCGGGATCGTAACCGGGATGACGGTCTATAGCGTGGCGGGTGCGCCGACGGTTTCAGTGCGCTCCGCAGGTTTTCGTGACGTTGTTCGTGAAATCCTACCGGATGAGTTGGGGCGCACGATTAC
>JABJAG010000074.1 GCA_018666195.1 Alphaproteobacteria bacterium | reverse complement strand
GGCTGTATCTCCGTGACATCCAATGTCGCGCCGGGCGCGCTGGCAGAGATGCATGATGCCTGGGCGAGCGGAAAGCATGAAGATGCAATGGTTATCAATGCACGGCTTTTTCCGCTGCATCAGGCTTTGTTTGTAGAGCCAAACCCGGTGCCGGTGAAATATGCAGCTTCGTTGCTCGACAAGTGCGGCATGGATGTACGCTTGCCTTTGACGCCGGCGAATGAGAACACGCAGAAACTCGTCCGCGATGCGATGGTTTCTTCCGGTCTTTTGAACTAGCCGGTCTGGAACGCGTAAACCGCCATGGCAAAGAAAAAGAAGGCAGTGCCTGGCCAGATCGCCGCTCAGAACCGGAAGGCACGCCACGACTATTCCATTGAAAACAATATGGAAACAGGCCTCGTATTGACGGGGTCCGAGGTCAAGTCACTACGTCAGGGCACAGCCAGTCTGGTGGACGCCTGGGCTGGTGAACGCGATGGCGAGTTGTGGATGTTCAATTGTTACATCCCTGAATACGCCTCGGCCCGTAATTTTGGCCATGAAGAACGGCGTCCACGGAAGCTCTTGGTTCATGCCCGTGAATTTGATCGGCTGCTGATGACTATACAGCGTGAGGGCGCGACGCTCGTGCCATTGTCGATCTACTTCAACGACCGTGGGATTGCGAAAGTGGACCTGGGAATCGCAACCGGCAAGCGCCAATATGACAAGCGTCAGACAGAAAAAAAACGCGACTGGGAACGCCAGAAGGCGCGTTTGATTCGAGAAAACAGCTAAGTAACTTTCTGATTGAAAACAATAAAGTCCCGTTTGCGATTTTAGTTGCATAACGTTTACGTTAACGTAAACTTTGAGTATGGAACGCACATACTCCATTTCTGAATTGGCGCGCGAGTTTGAGATAACACCGCGCACGATCCGATATTACGAGGATGAAGGTTTGATCCTGCCCGATCGCGTCGGTCAGAGACGCGTCTATTCCGCGGGTGACCGTGTGCGTCTGGCGCTGGTCCTCCGAGGTAAACGCCTTGGGTTCTCTCTGTCCGAGGCCAAAGATATTATCGATCTCTATTCGGCACCTCAGGGCGAAGCGGGTCAGTTGCAGACCCTTTTGGAAAAACTCGAGACAAAACGGGAATTGCTTGAGGAGAAGCGGCGTGATCTGGATGCGACGATCGCCAATATGGATCGCTATGCTGCGCGGTGCCGTGAACAGTTGGCGGAACTGGAAGGTCTTAACCTTGAGGCCGCGGAATAATGCCCTCGTATTCCCGCAAAACTGCGATCGAGCCCGGTCTGCATTCCATGAACAGTGGTTCCGCGTTGGGAGCCATGGCGCAAAAAATGTCAGCGTTTATTTGATCGCGTGAACCGCTGTCACCAGGAGAAGAAACCCGATGATACCCAATGAATATCCAAGCCTGAGTTTTGATCTGGGTGATACTGCGGACATGTTGAGGGATTCCGTGCGTAGCTTCGCATCGGACAAAATTGCGCCGCGCGCCGCAGAGATCGATGCTTCGAACGAGTTTCCAATCGATCTGTGGCCTCAGATGGGTGAATTGGGCCTGCACGGGGTCACGGTTGAAGAAGAGTATGGCGGATCGAACCTCGGTTATCTCGAGCATTGTGTGGCGATGGAGGAAGTCAGCCGGGCCTCCGCATCTGTTGGGCTTTCTTATGGCGCGCACTCGAATCTTTGTGTGAACCAGATCCATCGCAATGGCACAGCGGAACAAAAGGCACGTTATCTGCCTGACCTGGTATCCGGAAAGCATGTTGGCGCATTGGCGATGAGTGAGCCGGGCGCTGGGTCAGACGTCGTCGGGATGCGGACACGGGCCGAAAAGAAGGGCGACCGCTACATTCTGAACGGCACCAAAATGTGGATCACCAATGGACCCGTTTCCGAAACCTTCGTGATTTACGCGAAAACCGATATGGAAGCTGGCCCGCGAGGCATGACGGCTTTTCTCGTCGAGAAGGGCTTTAAGGGGTTCAGTCAGGCGCAGAAGCTCGACAAGCTGGGCATGCGCGGTTCCGATACCTGCGAGCTGGTTTTTCAGGATTGTGAAGTCCCTGAAGAGAATGTTCTTGGGGAAGTCGGCAAGGGCGTGAATGTCCTGATGTCCGGCCTGGACTACGAGCGCGCTGTGCTGGCCGCTGGTCCTCTTGGCATCATGCAGGCCTGTATGGATATCGTGGTGCCCTATGTCCATGAACGGGAGCAGTTTGGTCAGCCAATCGGGACCTTCCAGCTGATGCAGGGCAAACTGGCGGATATGTATGTCACCATGAATGCCTGCAAAGCATATGTGTACGCTGTCGCGCAGGCCTGTGATCGTGGTGAGACCACTCGTAAGGATGCTGCAGGTGCAATTCTTTATGCTGGTGAAAAAGCGACCTGGATGGCGCTGGAAGCGATCCAGACGCTGGGTGGCAATGGTTACGTCAACGAATACCCAGCGGGCCGTCTGTTGCGGGATGCCAAACTCTATGAGATCGGTGCCGGGACCTCGGAAATCCGCCGTATGCTGATCGGCCGCGAACTGTTCGAGGAGACAGCCTGATGCGGATTGCAGGCGCTATCTTTGTTCTGTTTCTGACCGTGACTTCAGCATCAGCGATGACCGAGCGCCTGTCTGGTTCGGAAATACGCGATTGGTTGTCAGGAAACACGGTTATCGGGGCCTGGGCCGGAACGCCCTATCGCCAGTATTTTCGGACAAACGGCACCACGGCTTACAAAGCCGATGGAGTTGCGTTGGATGAAGGCCGCTGGTGGGTCACAGAAACCGAGTATTGCTCCTGGTGGCAAGGTTCGGGAGAGGCTTGCTATGAGGTACACCGCGACGGAGACGAATTGATCTGGCGCAGGAAGGGCGCCTTCAAGCGTGGTTACACAGCTGAAGTTGTCATAGGCGACAAGTTGCAGGTTCGCTAGGGCTGCCAGATGAGACGTATTTCTACAAATTCCGAATTCGAAAAGGCGGTCGGATATTCACGCGCCGTGGTCGACGAGGACTATGTGCATGTTTCCGGTACCACCGGTTTTAACTACGAGACCATGACCATTTCCGAAGATGTCGTGGAGCAGGGACATCAGGTGTTTCGCAACATCGCCAAAACTCTGGCGGCCGCACGCTGTTCGTTTTCCGATCTGGTGCGAGTGACGTTCTACATGCCGAGTGCTGAGGACTACGAAGCGCTTACGCCGGTTTTCAAACAATATCTGGGGCCCAATCCTCCGGCGGCGACCGCGCTGATTTCTCAGCTTGTCGATCCGCGTATGAGGATCGAGATCGAGGCCACAGCAAGGCGGCCGAATGCAAAACCCTCAGGAGGGCAAGACTCATGACCGGATCGGTTCTGATTATAGGTGCTAGTCGCGGGATTGGGCTGCGATTTGCTGAAACCTACGCCGCGGATGGCTGGGAGGTTCATGCGACCACACGCACGCCTGACAATCCTGGTGCGCTTGGTGATATTGCGGGAGATGTTTCAATTTATGAACTGGAAGTCTGCAATTTGGGTCAGATCGCCGCTCTGGGAGATGTATTTGAGGGACGCGGTCTGGACGTGTTGATCCACAGCGCTGGCGTTCTGCGTGGCGTTAGTCGGGACGAAATGAGGGCGATCAATGCAGATGCTCCCCTGGATGTGGTGGATGCTCTGATGCCAGCAGTGTTGCGGGGGAAGGATCGTAAGATAGTTATCCTTACCAGCCAGATGGGCGCACGCAATGGCGGGCGTACGCCGTCGGCTGATTATGGGGCGTCAAAATGCCTTCTCAATGACAGGTTTCGAGACTTGGAGCCGCACTGGCGGACACAAGGCGTTCGGGCTGTGGTGTTCCATCCCGGTTGGGTGGCCACGGATATGGGCGGAGCCGGTGCATCTGTGAGTGTCGATGAAAGTGTCAGTGGGATGCGACAAGTGATTGATGGTTTGGAACTCCGGGATTCGGGGAGATTTCTCACCTGGAAAGGAACCGAGCACCCATGGTGAGTTTTGGTTTTTTGCGGGGGATGGCATGCCGAATGTCGCGGTAATCGGTGCCAGCCGGGGGATCGGCCTGGAGCTTGTACGTCAGTATGCGGCGAATGGGTGGCGTGTCTATGCGACCACGCGCACACCCGATCAACCCGGTGAACTGGGGAAGCTACGTGGCGACATTCGACTGCATCACCTTGATGTACGCAGTGACACGCATATTGCCCGGTTTGCAGACGCGGTCTCCAAGGTGGCCCTGGATGTGCTGATCCACAATGCCGGTGTCCTCAACAGTCGTGCGCGAGCAAGCCCGGAGGAAACAGCTGAGGCTATGCGGATCAATGCACAGGCTCCCATCGCAACGGTCTCGGCGCTGCTCGATAGCGTTGTTGCCAGTGAGCAAAAGACCGTTGCGCTCTTGTCCAGTATTCAGGCATCCGGACGACCGCGCCCCAGCAGTCCGGACCTCTATGGGGACTCCAAAGGCGAGTTGAACAAGCGTTTTCGGGCGATTGAACCGGAATGGCGGGCGCGTGGAATCACTGCCATTGCGCTACACCCGGGGTATGTAAAAACCGACATGACTGGACAACACGCGTCGATTACGCCGGCGGAAAGTGTCTCGGGAATTCGGTCTTTGTTGAATTCAATATCACCGGCCCAGAGCGGCCGGTTTCTCGATTACCGTGGAAAGGATGTTGCATGGTAGATGCCATTGATCGCCTGGTTGCCGGATTTAGGGGGTTTCGCGCGCGTTATTACGAACAGCGCCCGGAACGGATGCGCGAACTTGCCGAACAGGGCCAGTCTCCCGAAGTAATGCTGATCGCGTGCTCGGATTCCCGAGTTGACCCGGCATTGCTGCTGGATTCCGAACCGGGCGAAATCTTCATCGTTCGCAATGTTGCCAACCTCGTTCCGCCCTATGGGCCCGATGACGGCCATCATGGCACGAGCGCGGCGCTGGAGTTTGCCGTGCGTGATCTAGGTGTAAGTCATATCGTCGTGCTGGGGCATTCAGCTTGCGGCGGCATTCAGGCCTTGCGCGCAGCTGTGTCAGGCGAACCCAGCAAGAGAGAGTTCATTGCGCCCTGGGTAGAAATTGCCAAGGACGCCTGTCCGTGTGACGAAGGCGAATCCGTCCCGGACCAGTCTATTGTCGAACGGGACGCCATTCGTATTTCACTGGCTAACCTGAAGGGGTTTCCGTGGATCGCGGAAAAAGTTGCCTGCGGCCAGGTTCAATTGCACGGCTGGTGGGTCGATTTGGAGAATGGCCGTTTGTGCGCCGTGGATCCTGACAACGGCGACATGCGTGAGATCGTTGGCGGAGAACTGGCAGCTGATGGCGCTAACTGACGAACAGATCATGATTCGGGATACGGCGCGTGCCTTCGCGTCCGGTCAGCTCGCGCCCCATGCCGCGGCTTGGGATCGCGATGCGATCTATCCCGAAGACGCAGTTCGGGAAATGGGCGAACTGGGTCTGCTTGGTATGATCGTGCCGGAAGACTGGGGGGGAGCTGGCGCCGATACGTTGACCCACGCGCTGGCGCTCGAAGAAATCGCGGCAGGTGATGGTGCCTGTTCCACGATCATGGCCGTGCACAACTCGGTGGCCTGTCTGCCGATTCTCAATTTTGGTAGTGACGACCAGAAGGAACGTTTTCTGCGTCCCATGGCCACGGGTGAGATGCTTGGGGCCTTCGCGCTGACCGAACCGACCGCGGGATCGGATGCGGGCGCTATCGAGGCGCGTGCGGAAAAAATTGGCAACAAATACATCTTGAACGGTACCAAGCAGTTCATCACGTCGGGCAAGAATGCCGATGTAGCGATTGTCTTTGCGAAAACCGATCCCGATGCGGGAGGCAAAGGCATGAGCGCTTTCATCGTACCGACGGATGCGCCGGGCTATCAGGTCGCCTCGATTGAACACAAGATGGGGCAACGCGCGTCGGATACGTGTCAGCTTGTATTTGATGACATGGAGCTAACGCCGGATCTGCTGCTGGGCGAAGAGGGTGAGGGGTATCGTATAGCCTTGTCCAATCTGGAAGGTGGTCGCATTGGCATCGCAGCGCAGGCGATTGGTATGGCGCGGTCTGCCTATGAGCACGCGGTTGCCTATGCCCGTGAGCGCGAGACCTTTGGCAAGGCAATCATCGAACATCAGGCGGTGATATTCCGGCTGGCGGACATGCGGACGAAGATCGAAGCCGCGCGCCAACTGACCCACAATGCTGCGCGCCTGCGGGATGCAGGCGATCCCTGTCTGACCGAAGCGGCGATGGCGAAACTCTACGCTTCGGAAATGGCTGAGGAAGTCTGCTCGGATGCCATTCAGGTTCATGGCGGCTACGGCTATCTGCAGGACTTTCCGGTTGAACGCATCTACCGCGATGTCCGGGTGACGAAGATTTACGAAGGCACCAGCGATATCCAGAAGCTGATCATCGGGCGCGATATTGTCGCTGGCAACGCATAATAAAAGGCGAGAAGGGAACCATCATGTCCAATGTACCTGTCGAGTTCTATTTCGATTTCAACAGCCCGTATGGCTACATCGCAGCGGCCAAGATCGACGATATTGCGGCCAAACATGGTCGCACAGTGGACTGGAAGCCGTTTCTTCTGGGCGCAGTCTTCAAGGTGACGGGGGCTGTTCCACTGCCTCATGTGCCGATGAAGGGGGACTATTCCCGACATGATTTTGCGCGCTCGGCGCGGTTCCATCAGGTGAAATACAATCCGCCCGAGGATTTTCCGTTCTCGCCCACAGCTGCATCGCGCGCCGTTTACTGGGCCAAGGCGCAAGACCCTGCCAGAGCGCGTGACATGGGGCTCGCGCTTTTCTCTGCCGCGCTGGGCGAAGGCAAGAACATCTCCGGCCCCGATGCGGTTGTGGAGATTGCTACCACCGCCGGATTTGATGGGGCCGCGCTCGCCGCAGGATTGCAGGATCCGGCCATCAAGGAAAAGCTGATGACCGAGACAAATGACGCCATTGAGCGAAATGTTTTCGGCTCGCCGTATTTTATCGTGGATGGCGAAGGCTTCTGGGGTTGTGATCGCCTTGATATGGTTGATCGCTGGCTCGAAACGGGCGGCTGGTAGAGCCCGGGTGGCGGCGTGGTCCTAATTCGACAAAATGTGCTGATAGAGCGCGCGGTCAATATTGCCGCCCGACAGGACAACGCCGACCGTTTTTCCCGCCATTATGCTGCGCTCCTGCAGCAGTCCCGCAAGCGCAGCCGCGCCGGCCCCTTCCGAGAGGTTGTGGGTTGCGGTGTAGTAAAGTCGCATTGCGTTCCGAATTTCGTCTTCGCTGACCGTGATCACCCGCGCGGCGTATTCGCAGATCACGGGGACGGCATCGGTTGCCGGAACACGACACGCCAGACCATCAGCAAAAGTGTCGGCCCTGTTGGTCGAGACAGGTTCGCCTTTGGCAAAAGACAGGGCATAGGCCGGCGCGTTTTCCGCAACCACACCGACAATCTCAGTCTTCAGACCCATTGCTTCGCGCGCTGCAATGCAGCCAGTGATGCCCGATCCCAACCCAATGGGTACGTAAAGCGTATGGATGTCCGGCGCGGCGGTCAGCAGTTCCATGCCGTAAGTCGCAACGCCGGGTGCCAGAGACATGGCGTACGACGGCACCATTTCCAAACCACGCTCGACTGCGAGGCCTTCGGCATATTCCAGAGCGGCCTGAAAATCATGGCCGTGAACGAGAAGCTCGGCTCCGAAGGCTTCCATGGCCGCATTCTTTTCCGAGGAGTTACCTTCCGGGACGACGATCACCGCATTGATTCCATTGGCACGCGCGGCAAATGCGATCGACTGCCCGTGATTGCCGCGGGTTGCGGCGATGACGCCGGAGACACCGGGTTTGTCAGCGCGCAAATTCGCCATGTAGACCAGCCCGCCGCGCACCTTGAACGCCCCAATCGGGGTGTGGTTCTCATGCTTCACCCAGACATTTGTTTCCGTCGCTACACGCAGAAGCGGCCAGATATATTGCGGGGTTGCGGGCATTGCGGCGTAGACCGTTTGGGCCGCAGTTTCGATCTCGGATTTGGTGGGCAGATTCGTCATCAGAATGTTTCTATCACAGAGGCTTTTCACAAGAAGCCGTTTTGCTGGAGTGTGCACGCATGACCGCATTCAAGAGTAGCCTCGACCCGAAATCCGATCTGTTTTTGGAAAACACCACGGCGATGCAGAGTATTCTCGATGATTTGCGCGAGAAAGTGGGGCAGATCGAACTTGGTGGCGGAGAGCGTTCGCGCGAACGCCATGTGTCGCGCGGAAAATTGTTGCCGCGGGACCGGATTGACACATTGCTTGATGAGGGGTCTCCATTCCTCGAGTTTTCGCAGTTCGCTGGTTGGGAGATGTACGACGATACGGTTCCGGCGGGAGGAATCCTGACGGGAATTGGTCGGGTATCCGGTCGTGAATGTGTGATCGTGGTCAATGATGCAACCGTCAAAGGCGGAACGTACTTTCCGATTACGGTGAAAAAGCATCTGCGGGCGCAGGAGATTGCCCGGCAGAACAATCTGCCGTGCATCTATCTGGTGGATTCCGGCGGTGCAAACCTGCCGCAACAGGACGACGTATTTGCCGACCGGGAGCACTTCGGTCGGATTTTCTACAATCAGGCGACCATGTCGTCGGAAGGCATTCCGCAGATTGCCGCAGTGCTCGGCTCATGTACCGCTGGTGGCGCCTATGTGCCCGCCATGTCGGATGAGGCCGTGATCGTGAAAGAGCAGGGCACAATCTTTCTTGCCGGACCGCCGCTGGTTAAAGCGGCGACGGGAGAAATCGTCACAGCCGAAGAGCTTGGGGGTGCAGACGTCCACACACGGACGAGCGGCGTTGCCGACCATCTGGCGCAGGATGACACCCACGCGCTGGCCATTGTGCGCAAGATCGTGGCCAATCTGAACCGACCTAAACATGTTGATCTGGAAACACGCCCATCACGGGACCCGCTCTATTCCGCTGAAGAACTTTACGGTGTCGTCAACGCAGATATTCGCAAGCCCTATGATGTGCGGGAGGTGATTGCACGCATTGTTGATGGATCCGAGTTCGACGAGTTCAAGGAACTTTATGGCGAAACCCTTGTGACTGGTTTTGCCCATCTGCATGGCTATCCGGTCGGGATCGTGGCGAACAATGGCATCCTGTTTTCGGAATCTGCCCTGAAAGGCGCGCATTTCATTGAATTGTGTGCGCAACGGAAAATTCCGCTGATTTTCCTGCAGAATATTTCCGGGTTCATGGTGGGCCAGAAGTACGAGGCCGGAGGCATTGCGCGTGATGGGGCGAAAATGGTGACCGCTGTTGCCTGCGCGAATGTTCCCAAATTCACCGTGATTGTTGGTGGCAGTTTTGGTGCTGGGAACTACGGCATGTGCGGCCGGGCATACAGCCCGCGTTTCATGTGGATGTGGCCGAATGCGCGTATCTCTGTGATGGGCGGTACCCAGGCAGCCAATGTGCTGGGGCAAGTGCGACGTGACGGCATGGAAGCACGCGGTGAAGAGTGGAGTGTGGAAGACGAAGAAGCCTTCAAGGCACCGATCCGAGATCAATATGAGAATCAGGGGCATCCCTACTTTGCCAGCGCGCGAATTTGGGACGATGGAATCATCGACCCGGCAGATACACGCCGGGTGCTTGGGCTGGGGCTGTCGGCATCTCTGAATGCGCCCATCGAGGACACACGCTTTGGCGTGTTCCGGATGTAGGAGGCAAAGATGCCGAGTGGCGCAATCCAACTGGAAATGTTCAACGCAGTTGCACGGATCACCATGGCTCGCCCTGAAAAGCACAACGCATTTGATGATGTGCTGATCGGCGAGTTGAACGAAGTGTTTACACGCGTGAGCGTGGATTCCGGGGTTCGAGTTGTTGTTCTGGAAGGCGCGGGCAAGAGCTTTTCTGCCGGAGCCGATTTGGGCTGGATGCAGCGCATGGCGGATTATTCGGAGACAGAGAACCTTGATGATGCCCGGGTGCTCGCGGAAATGATGCGGCGCCTTAACGAAATACCCAAGCCAACCATTGCGCGAGTGCAGGGGGCAGCCTTCGGCGGTGGTGTCGGACTGGTCGCCGCGTGCGATATTGCGGTCGCGTCAGAGCGCGCCAACTTTTGCCTGTCTGAGACACGTCTGGGTTTGATTCCCTCTGTGATCAGCCCCTATGTGGTGGAGGCGATCGGGGCCCGTGCGTCCCGGCGCTATTTTCAGACGGCGGAACGGTTTAGCGCTGAAGTAGCCTGCGATCTTGGGCTGGTGCATGAAGTTGTACCGGAAGAAAGTCTTGATGGCCGAATTGCCGACCTGGCCGCAGTTCTGCTGGACAATGGTCCCGCCGCTATGGCGGCATCGAAGGATTTGATCCGACGCGTATCTGCCGGGCCGATAGATGCAGCCATGATCGATGACACGGCACAACGGATTGCAGATATCCGCGCAACTGATGAAGGTCGTGAAGGCCTGTCGGCATTTCTGGAGAAGCGGGAGGCGGCATGGCGAACGACGCCAAAAGGCTAGATAGCCGGATATCCCATTCAGGATGGTTTGGCGGGGTGGTGTTTTCCGCCATGATTATGCTGCTTGTTTCCATCGGGGTGACGGAGGAGTTCGGTTGGCTCACTGCTGTTGTTCTCGGAGCTGTGTTCAGTGCAGCGGGTCTGTTCCTCTGGATGTTCCCGGGTAGCAGGTTTTTTGTACTGGCTTTCGCTAACTCGTTGGCCCTATACGCGAGCGCCTTCTTCTTCCTTGGTATTGCAAATTTCCCCCATGCGCATGGTTGGGCGTTTGGCGTGGCATATCTTCTGCCAATATATTTCTTTCTTGCCGGTGTCTGGCGGCACCGCAACTCCATCCATGAGATGTCGGATCAGGAAGAGTTTCAAAACGCAAAATTGTCCGGGCGCGGGATCCTCTGGTTGTTGCCGATTGTTGGCCTGGCTGGACTGACCTTTGTCGTTCCGGAACTGTCCCTTGATAGAGATGGAACCAGTGCGCTTCTGATCGCAGCAATGGCGGCGATTGCTGTGTTTGTTCTGTTAGACAGCCGTCAGATTTGCCTGTTTCTGATTGAAACCGGTCTGTTGTTCGATCTTCTGTTCGCCCGGATGGGACGCTTGTTCCGTCCCGCGTTTGCGTTCTTTACGCTCTACTCGTTCATTGTGATCGTGTTCGCGATGATTTTCCGCATCATGGACAGGCTTTCCGGAAATGCTTCGTTCACGATCGACGGTCTGCCCGGGGCGATCAGTTTTTCGGATAGCCTCTATTTCTCGCTCATCACCATGTCGACGGTCGGTTATGGCGATATTACGCCAGCCGGTGAAGCCATTCGCGCCGTGGCAGCGATCGAGGTCCTGCTGGGCATTCTTTTGATGTTGTTCGGCTTTGCCGAGATTATTCGTTATGCGCGTGACCCGGACGCCGAAGGAAAGACAGATACATGATCGAACGTTTGTTGATCGCCAATCGAGGAGAGATCGCGATGCGCGTGGCACGAACGGCGCGAAGATTGGGTGTGCATGTCATTGCGGTCTATTCCGAGGCTGATGCTGGTGCCATGCATGTGGAATATGCCGACGAAGCTGTCTGTATTGGTCCAGAGGCTGCATCCGAAAGCTATCTCAATATCGACGCGGTAATCGAAGCTGCCAAAGCCACCAAGGCTGATGCCATTCACCCGGGCTATGGCTTCCTGTCCGAGAATGCACGCTTTGCAGAAGCCTGCAGCGCTGCGGGAATCACCTTCATCGGTCCAAGCGCGGAAGCCATGCGATCCATGGGTGACAAGGCGACATCCAAATCCGTCATGGAGGCCGCGAAGGTGCCTCTCGTGCCGGGTTATCACGGGGATGATCAGACAGTGGAGACGCTGGCACGCGCGGCTGAGGAAATTGGCTATCCGGTCCTGATCAAAGCGTCTGCGGGTGGTGGTGGTCGGGGGATGCGTATTGTTGAAAAAGACGGTGACTTCCTGGATGCACTGGAATCCGCTCGCCGCGAAGCGATGGGAGCTTTCGGTGATGATCGGGTTCTGATCGAAAAATATCTGACAACGCCGCGCCATATTGAAGTGCAGGTCTTTGGAGACAACCACGGCAACGCCATTCATCTGTTTGAACGCGATTGCTCGTTACAACGCCGCTATCAGAAGGTTGTTGAGGAAGCTCCAGCACCTGGGATGCACGAGGAACGCCGGGCTGAAATTGGCAATGCTGCTGTCGCCGCTGCAATGGCTATTGATTATTCCGGGGCGGGAACGGTCGAATTTATTGTGGATGCGACTGATGCAGGGGCCAACGGACCGTTCTATTTCATGGAAATGAACACGCGTCTGCAGGTCGAGCATCCCGTCACCGAGTATGTCACCGGGCTGGATCTGGTCGAATGGCAGTTGCAGGTCGCTAATGGGAATCCGCTGCCATTGGCGCAGGAAGAGATTGCGCTGAACGGGCACGCCATTGAGGCACGACTTTACGCTGAAGACCCCGCGCGTGACTTTCTGCCCGCGCCGGGTCGTGTTATCGCATTTGAGATGCCAAACGAAAGCGCGGATGTCCGTGTGGATACAGGCGTTCGTTCAGGGGATGATATTGCCGTCGCCTATGACCCGATGATTGCCAAGGTCATTGCCCATGGTCCCGATCGGGATGCAGCTATTGCCGCGCTTGATGATGCCCTTGCTGATTTGGTTTGCGCTGGTCCCACTACCAATCAGGCATTTTTGCGTCGCGCGATCACGCATCCCGAATTTGTCGCGGCGGCGCTCGATACGGGCTTCATCGGGCGAAATGAAAAGAGCCTGATCGATGATAGGGAAGAAACGCTTCGGCCGGCTTTGATTGCTGCCAGTGCAGATGTTCTTCGATCCCGACATGACGATGCAGCGAAGCTTGCCGCGAGAGGAAGTGAGCCGGGGTCTCCTTGTTCCGTACCGGATGCGTGGCGCGCCAATATGGAATCCCGTGAAGTCTTCGTTTTCGCAAATGGTGATGTGGAAATGTCAGTCGTTGTCGCTCATCGGGGCGATGGCATTTATCTGGAGTTACCGGATGGGAGCACTGCACGCCTGCCGCAGGATAGTCCTGCCGGATGGAAGGTCTATCGGAGCACCAACACACAATTCGCAGTTTTTGCGGGAACGCAGGTTCGTCTGGATCGGGTTGTCGCGCTGGAACAAGCTGCAGCGCAATCCGGCGCTACCGGAAACTTGAACGCGCCAATGCCGGGTAAGATCGTAAGTGTGACGGTATCTGTCGGTGACAAAGTGACGAAAGGGCAGACTCTCCTGGTGCTTGAGGCGATGAAGATGGAACACGCGATCAAGGCGCCGGCAGACGGTGTTATTGCAGAAGTATTTCATAAGGATGGCACCCAAGTGGAAGATGGCGTCGAGCTTTTGCGGCTCGAGCCCCTGGAGGATTGATCATGACGTTGCCAAAACATGTGACGATCGTTGATGTCGGCCCAAGGGACGGATTGCAGGCAGAGCCTGAGATCGTGGAGACCACAATCAAAATAGAACTCGTCAACAGATTGTCCGCAGCAGGTGTGCCGTCTGTTGAGGCGGGGGCATTTGTATCACCCAAATGGGTGCCACAAATGGCGGATGCAACGGAAGTGCTGGCAGGCATCAAACGTTACCCGGGCACGCGCTATCCTGTTTTGGTGCCCAACGAAAAAGGGCTGGAACGTGCCATTGCGTCAGATGTAAAGGAAATTGCCATCTTTGGGGCAGCGTCAGAATTCTTTTCACAGAAGAATATCAATTGCTCTATTGAGGAAAGTCTCGAGAGGTTCCGCCCAGTTTCAATCGCCGCACAGGCGGCGGGTATGCAGGTGCGCGGATATATTTCCTGCGTTTTGGGCTGTCCCTACGAAGGCGATGTCGCGGTTGAGAGTGTTGTGCGTGTGGCGCGTGCACTCGACGATATGGGTTGTTACGAGATTAGTCTGGGCGACACGATCGGTGTCGGAACACCGTCAAAGGCTCGCGCGATGGTCGAGGCCGTCGCAAAAGTGGTTCCCGTAGATCGACTGGCGCTACATTTCCATGACACATACGGACAGGCTCTGGCCAATATCCTTGCCTGCCTTGAGGTTGGTGTTGCAACGGTGGACACAGCGGTAGCAGGCCTTGGCGGGTGCCCTTACGCGCCGGGTGCATCGGGAAATATTGCAAGTGAAGATGTAGTTTATATGCTTGATGGAATGGGTGTTGAGACCGGCATTGATCTTTTAGCCTTGGTCGAGGCTGGACGCTTTATCAGTTCGGCGCTGGGACGAGAGCCGAACTCACGCGCAGCAAAAGCAATTCTGGCGAAAAACGCCTGATCAGGTTGTTGCCATTTGGCGATGTAAACCATTCGGAAACCATTCCCGCATATCTTTCACAGAACTGGACAACGGCTCCATTCCTTTTTAAGGGCCAATGAGGTTCAAGCGTGGCATATCGCCTCGAAAATTTACGAATTCTGATTGTCGATGACAACGCTCATATTCGGCAGTTGTTGCGAACGATCCTGAATGCTGTCGGCATTCGCAGTATCGATATCGCCGAAGATGGCGTAAAGGGATTCGAGTCCTTTTGTCGCCTCGACTACGATATCGTGTTCACCGATTACGAAATGGATCCGATCAGTGGGATCGATCTTGTTGATCTGATCCGTACATCGACGAAAAGTCCGAACCCCTATATTCCTGTGATCATGATCTCTGCCTATTCGGATCATGACCGTGTGCAAATTGCGCGTGATCACGGTATCACCGAGTTTTTGGCCAAGCCCTTTACCGTTGAACGGCTGATGGAACGTTTGGAAACGGTGATCGAGGAACCGCGCCCCTTCGTGCGCACGGATTCATATTTCGGTCCCGACAGACGGCGCCAGGAAGACCCGACCTATCTCGGCCCGGAACGTCGGCAATCCGATGATCTCGAAGAGGTCGGAATCTCTGTGCGGGAACTCTCAGAGCAACAGCGCAATGCGCTTCGGGCAAGTCGCGAAAGCACCGACAAGATCGCCAGCGATTAGTCGCGCAATCGAACTTGGTCGACAGATGAATTATTGTTCTGGCACGACTTCCAGCGGTTTGGCGACGGTTCCGTCCCAATCGAGCAGTACTGTGCGCGTGGGAAAATTATACCCACAAGCAAAAGCCGCAGATCCAGCAAATTCAGCGAGTTCGAATTCCATCAGAATGCCGTCATCACGCTGACCCAGAACGGAATGGCTCCGCATTTCAATTGAAGCGCAATTGTTCAGTCCGGTAATTTGATGGTTGATCGCCCGTTCGATCACAGTTTTGAGTTCGCCGGTCACTTGGGCTTTGTTTTTATCGATATAGGCCTGAATTTTTTGAACGAGTTCGGGCGCCGCCGGGGATAGCGGCAACGGAGGTAAGTCTCTTTCGCGTCCAGGGTTCCGGAAGTAGCGCCGTGTTGTCGTCTGATTTGCAAGCCACTCCCGCGCCAAGGACACGAAGTGGCCGTTGGGATAGGTCTCAAGATAGGCCCTGAAACTGGAGGCGCGTTGGCTGTCTTTGACGGAATTCCAAAATGCCAATTCGATTGTTGTGTCGTTGGTGCCAGATGATCGCGGCGGCTCAACGTTGGCGGGCAGGGATGCAAGATGTGCTGTTGCGCGTTTCTCGGGCAACATGAATACGAAATCTCCGCGGTCAAACTTGATGTCGCGTAGTTTTCCGTTGCGTGGTGTTTGAGCACCTCTTGTCAGATTGGTGAGCCGGCTTGAAATGTTGAACCCCAGTTCCGTGGCGGTGATGTAGCCATCACCATTGGCATCTGCGGAGCCATCACCGTCGATCGCGGAGAGAAACAGCTTACGGAAGGTACCATCATCCGAGACTGTTTGATCAGCATCGCCCGAAGTCAGAAACTGACGAACCGGGCTTTTGACCGCGTTGGTAATCGCGGCCGGAGGGGCGGCGCGTTGCTGCGAAAATACGGTTCCTGCAAAGCAACTGTCGAAAATGGTCAGCACATGTTTTGACTGTGCAACCCGTTGCATGGAAGCCAGGTCGCCCATGTGAATGGCATCGAAGACAAACTCAGGTGAACTCGGCGGTGGCGCATCGGCAGGCACGATATAGCCTTC
>JABJAG010000073.1 GCA_018666195.1 Alphaproteobacteria bacterium | reverse complement strand
GCGCGGAAACAGGCTGTATGAGCGGTCACGCGATATGGCAATTCAGCCTCTTCGAGAATTTTACCCGCCACCATATTCGTCAATGGCACCTCGGCGGTTGGGATTAGCCAGCGTTCATCAGTGGTGCGGAACAGATCATCACCAAATTTTGGCAACTGCCCCGTGCCGTAGAGCACATCCTCACGCACCAGCAATGGTGGACTGACTTCGGTGTAACCAAAATCCTCGGTCTGCACATCCAGCATGAAATCTGCGAGCGCTCGCTCCATGCGTGCGAGGGCTCCTTTTAGAATAACAAAACGTGACCCTGCGATTTCTCCAGCGGTCTCAAAATCCATTAGTCCAAGCGCTTCACCCAGTTCGAAATGCGCTCTCGGTTCAAAATCAAAGACCGGCAGTGTTCCGACAGAGTGCAATTCCAGATTGTCGTCTTCATCGGCGCCGTCCGGTACGTCCTCATCGAGCACATTGGGCAAGCCCGAAAGCAGTATGTTCAGCGCTTCTGAGGCTTCACGTTCCTGCGCTTCTGCCGCCTCCATTTCATCCTTCAGCCCCGAGACCTCGGATTTGAGAGTTTCAGCCTCGTCCGTGCGGCCATCCTTCATTGCAGCGCCGATTTTCCGGGAGGCCGCATTTCGGCGTTCCTGCATTTCCTGCAGGCGTGTCTGCGCGGCACGGCGCATTGTGTCCAGCTCCAGCACCTTTTCGGATACCGGGCTATCGTTACGTCGCTGGAGACTTCGGTCGAGAGCTTCCGGATTCTCACGAATCCATTTGAGGTCAAACATTGTTTTCAAGCCGAATTGGGGTTCGCGCACTTATAGGCACGCGCACGAATCGCGTCCAGTTTAGCTGTCGTCGGCCGCCGCCTCAGCGGCCGCGCGATCTTTCGATCGCCAGATCAATACCGAGCAATAGATCGACACCTCGTAGAGGAAGATGATCGGGATCGCGAGCGCGAGCTGACTCAACGGATCGGGCGGGGTCAGAATGGCTGCCGCGATAAAAGCCGAGACGATCGCGTAACGACGCTTTTTTCGCAGCCCTGCAGGCGTGACCATACCAACCCGAGCGAGCAGTGAGATCACAACCGGAAGCTCAAAACTAAGGCCAAAGGCAAAGATCAGGCGCATCACCAAAGACAGGTATTCATTGACCTTTGGCTCCAGCTCAATCGAGAGTTCACCGGGCCCAGCGGAAAGCTGTTCAAAGCCCGTGAAGAACTCCCACGCGACAGGCATCACGAAGTAGTACACGAACGCGCCACCCGCGAAGAACAGGAACGGGGTCGCAATCAGGAAGGGCAGAAAAGCCCCTTTCTCGTTTTTGTAGAGCCCCGGCGCAACAAACATCCAAATCTGGACAGCAAAAATCGGAAATGCCAGGAAAGCCGCTGCAAAGAATGCGACTTTGATGTTCGTGAAGAACTTCTCATGCATCGCTGTAAAGATCAGGCGACGGTTTTCGTCGCCCTGCCAGACATCAGCCAGTGGTGCGACGAGGAAATTGAAGAAGGTATTCGAGAAGTAAAAGCAGACAAGAAATACGACCACGAACGCGATCGCCGCATACATCATTCGTTTCCGAAGCTCGGTCAGATGATCGATGATCGACATTTTTTTGTCGTCACCATCGTTTTCGTCCGGGCCGCTCTCGTTCAACTCATCGGTTTCTGTTTCTGAAGTCACGACGTCGCCCCGTCACTGGAATTGGGCTTTCTTGATGACGTTTCAGGTTCATCCGGCGCCGATGGTGGTGCCGTATCGGCAGACGGTTCCTCGGTAATGGGGCGATCGGGACGATTGGCGTGATCAAGGATGCTGTTGCCAGCCAGCGGGTCGTCCTCGAGCCCGAGTGTATCGCCCTCGGAATCCGCCATGCTCTTGAGTGCTGCGCCGGGATCATAATAGTCGAGACCCTCAAAATCACGCTTCACATCATCCAGACCGGATTCTTTCGCGATATCGTCCAGACCGGATTGAAAATCACGTGCAGCGGATCGGAGCTTTCGTACAACAGACATGACTGTACGAATGGCATTCGGCAACTCTTTCGGGCCAATGACGATTAACGCCACGACCATGATGAGCATCAGCTCTGGCCAACCGAGGTCAAACATTTTTGCGAAGTCCGTTCACAGTCCGGGAAAATCCAGCCTGTCTTACCCTGGTAGGATCAGCTTTTGGCTGTCTCGTCTTCTTCGCGCGCGACAGTTGTTCCTGCTTCTTCGATTTTCTCCGAAGATGCCGCATTTTCATCCTTCATATTGGTCTTGAAGGACTTGATGCCTTTTGCCACATCGCCCATGAGACTGGGAATCTTGCCGCGGCCTCCGAAAAGAACAAGGACGACGACCAGAACGATGAGCCAATGCCAGATTGAAAACGTGCCCATACTGTAGGTGCTCCGTTAAGTAGCTATGTTTCCCGACAATCCGGGAGATTGGCGCGGACTATTGCAGAAAGGCGTGACGCTCGCAACGGCCCCCAAAGTCGCATTAAGAAGGTTCGACTGTGTTCTCAATCATTTAGGGAACACAAAGGTTTGTGAAACATTGCGTTTAACAGACACGGTCTCACCATTGTCCGGTAAATGACGTCCCGGTACATGGATGCGTACCGTGGAAGCTGCGTCATCAGACAAACGCACATCGATCAGGCTACTGCGCCCCAGAAAACGGGCCGACAGGACTGTTCCCCGGCCCTCACCATCTGGCGCCAGTTCCAATGCTTCAGGGCGAATGAGCACATTCACGGCCACACCGTCGCCAATCCCATTCGTTGATACCGCGCCGACCGGGGTTTCGACCGCTCCATCAGTGACCACGCCATCGAAGCGGTTCACGTCTCCAAAGAACGCGGCAACAAACGCGTTGGCAGGATTGAGATAGATTTCATCGGGTGTGCCAGCCTGTCGGATACGCCCCTTGTCCATGACCGCAATCCGATCGGCCAGGTACATTGCCTCTTCCGGATCGTGGGTCACCATCAGGGTTGCAATACCGCTGTCGCGCAGAATTTTGGCTGTCCGGTCACGCACCCGATGGCGCAGGGAGACATCAAGACCGGAGAACGGCTCATCCAGAAGCACAACCCGTGGTCGCGGTGCCAGCGCACGGGCCAAAGCGACGCGCTGTTGTTGCCCGCCGGAGAGTTGATGCGGATAGGCCGTTGCATATCCACCCATGCCTGTGCGCTCGAGAGCGCTTGTCACCCGTTCGTCACGTTCGGATGAATTGTAT
>JABJAG010000072.1 GCA_018666195.1 Alphaproteobacteria bacterium | reverse complement strand
TGAGCCCCTGGGCCTGCTTTCGGGCCGCGCAGCGCTTGATCTGTGTGAATCTGGCGCGGCCTTCGCGCTGGCTGGTGGTCCCTTGGCGTTTACGCATGGACGGATCGATGACGAGATACTCACCGCCGGTGAATTGCGCAATCATGTGATGCAGGCGGGAATGTCAGGAAACCAGATCCTGGCGCGCCGGCTGGAGGCCCTGACAGGACCACGAGCAGATTTTGCAGGTCTGGTGCTTTCGGGGGCAGGTGCCGCACCGCGAATCATGGGGGTTTGCAATGTCACGCCCGACAGTTTTTCCGATGGCGGCGCACATGACGACCCACAGGCTGCGACCGCCTTTGCGCGTGATCTGGTGAGGGCGGGCGCTGATATCATTGATGTCGGGGGTGAATCCACGCGCCCGGGCGCCGACCCGGTCTCACTGGATACTGAACTGGCACGCGTGTTGCCGGTTGTGGCCGCGCTTGTCGAAGACGGGATTCCCGTTTCCATCGATACCCGCCACGCGCGGGTGATGGCAGAAGCCATCGCGGCGGGTGCGACGATTGTGAACGATGTCATGGCCCTGACCGGACCGGACACGCTTGCAAAAGTGGCAAGCTCAAATGCGTCGGTCGTCCTGATGCACATGCAGGGAACGCCGCAGACCATGCAGGATGATCCGGCGTATCATGACGTGGTGTCTGATGTGTTTGGATGGCTGACGCGACGTGTCGGTGCGTGTGTGGAAGCGGGGATAGCGCCGGAGCGTATTGCTGTTGATCCTGGCTTTGGGTTTGGCAAGACGGTGGAACACAATGCGGACCTGCTGGCGCGTCTGGGCGTGTTTCACGGGCTTGGGTGTGCGGTCGCGGTCGGATTGTCACGGAAGAGCTTTGTTGGTGCCCTGACAGGCGTGGAAGACCCTGTTGCACGGGTGTCTGGCTCGGTTTCTGCGGCCCTGGCGGCTGTCGGGCAAGGTGCGCAGATTGTCCGTGTGCACGATGTGGCACAGACCCGTGCCGCATTTGCGATTTGGCGCGCGCAGGCTGGATTGTCTCGCTGACAGTAATGTTAACGGTCACGGACGCGGTGCTATAAGGCCTTAACGAGAACTCGCGAGACCCGATATGGCACGCAAACTTTTTGGCACAGATGGCATCCGTGGCAAGGCCAACCAGGAGCCTATGACCGCGGAAACAGCTCTGCGTGTGGCGATGGCTGCGGGGCACCGTTTCACACGTGGCGATCACCGCCACCTGGTGGTGATTGGCAAAGACACCCGCTTAAGCAATTACATGATTGAGCCGGCCATGCAGGCCGGGTTCACCGCTATGGGGATGGATGTGGTTCTGGTTGGACCCATGCCGACTCCGGCTGTTGCCATGTTGACCTTGTCCCTGCGGGCAGATCTGGGTGTGATGATTTCAGCGTCGCACAATCCCTATGAGGATAACGGGATCAAGCTCTTCGGTCCGGATAGTTTCAAGCTGTCTGATGATGTCGAAGAAGAAATTGAAACCCTGATGGAGAACGGTCTCCTCGATCACCTGGCCCCTTCGAACAGTCTTGGTCGGGCTCGGCGTCTTGAGGACGCGCCGGGGCGCTACATCGAATTCGTAAAGCACAGCTTTCCGCGGGGGTTGCGCCTCGATGGCCTGAAGGTCGTGGTCGATTGCGCAAATGGCGCGGCGTACAAGGTTGCACCCCGTGTTTTCCATGAACTTGGGGCGGATGTGCTGCCAATGGCGATTGAACCCGATGGCACCAATATCAACCGCGACTGTGGCGCGACGGCGACCGCGGCTCTGCAGGAACAGGTGGTGGCCCATGGTGCCGATCTGGGTGTCGCTCTGGATGGAGACGCCGACAGGGTGATTCTATGTGACGAAAATGGCGCTGTTGTGGACGGCGATCAGGTCATGGCGATGATTGCCAGATCCTGGCAGTCAGCCGGGCGGGTGACCGGCGGTGGAATTGTGGCGACGGTGATGTCCAATCTGGGTTTGGAGAAATACCTCGAATCCATCGAATTGAACCTCGAACGTTCTGCGGTTGGGGATCGCTATGTGCTGGAACGGATGCGCGCGGGCGGGTTCAATCTGGGCGGCGAACAATCCGGTCATCTGATCCTCAGCGAGTATTCGACGACGGGTGATGGTCTGATCGCAGCCCTGCAGGTGCTTGCAGCAAAGGTCGAGACGGATGCGCCGATGAGCGCATTCTCCAAAGTCTTTGAGCCCTACCCGCAAGTGCTGAAAAATGTGCGCGTTACCGAGCGATCAGTGATGGAGGCTCCGGCTGTGCAGTCTGCCGTGTCATCGGGTGAGAAGAAGCTGGACGGCGAGGGTCGCATTCTGATCCGGCCGTCAGGGACCGAACCTCTGATCCGCGTGATGGCGGAGGGGCTTGATGAAGATCTGGTCACAGCCGTGGTCGACGATATCGTCGATGCCATTTCGGCTGTAGCGGTCTGAACTCGGAAAAATGTGATGGATGGACGTGTTCTGATCGTGGCGGGTTCGGATTCCGGCGGAGGGGCCGGCATTCAGGCTGACATCAAGGCCGTAACGGCACTCAATGGGTTTGCGATGACGGCGATCACTGCCCTGACGGCACAGAACACACATGGCGTGCACGGTATCCATCCGGTGGATCTGGCCTTTGTCGCACAGCAGATGGATGTCGTGCTGGATGATCTTGGGGCGGATTGTATCAAGACGGGGATGCTTCACAGTGTCGATGTGATTGAAACCGTCGCCGAGGTGCTGTCGACACGCGCGGTCGGGATTCCTCTGGTTGCTGATCCGGTCATGGTGGCCAAGGGTGGCGCCAAATTGCTCGATGATGGAGCCCATGCAGCTTTGGTTTCTCTGATTTTGCCGCACGCAACGGTGCTGACCCCCAATGCCCCTGAAGCCGGGGCGCTGAGTGGGATCGAAGTCATTGATGAAGCGTCTCAGCAGCGCGCGGGAGAAGCTCTGCTGAACCATGGTGTCGGCGCGGTGCTCGTGAAGGGCGGTCACATTGAAGGAGCGGAAGTCGTTGATCTTCTGGTGACGCCGGATGAAACCCTGCGATTTTCTGATCCGCGCATCGATAGCGTCAACACGCATGGCACAGGTTGTACGCTGGCGTCCGCGATCGCCGCGGGTATTGCGCAGGGCATGACCCTCGCGGATGCCGTGGCGCGGGCGCGTCGCTATGTGCGCGCGGCCATCCTGTCGGCCCCGGGGTTTGGCGGCGGTCACGGCCCGCTCAATCATGCGGTGACGTTTGATGTTTCTCAGATCGAATCCGGATCTTGAGCGCCGATAAGACACCCTCGCCATCCGTCGGGCCGGTCTCAGGGTTTTTCTCGCTGGCAACTCTGGGGGCTCTGTTCACGGTGATGGTCTGGGGCGGGTCGCCCCTGATGACAAAACTCTCCACAGATACGATTGGCGGATTCGAACTGGCGATGATGCGAACGGTGGCATCGATTCCCTTCGCGGTACTCCTGATCATCGCTATGCGGCTCGCGCTGCCCCGTCGAGGTCGTGACCTGTTCGATATTGTGGCCGTCGCCATAACTGGCCTGATCGGCTTTCCGGTGTTGTTCACGATGGGGGTTGCCTACACCACAGCCGGGCATGCAGCAGTTGCAGCTGCTGCTACGCCTGTATTCGCCGGGCTTCTGGAGGCGGCAGTCAAGCGTCGTTGGCCAGGATTGCGTTGGTGGGCCGGAATATCTGTTGCCTTTGCAGGTGCGGTGATCCTGATCGTCGAGGCGGTGGGTCTGAGCACGGCGGGCGCGACCTGGCAAGGTGACTTGCTGGTTATTGGTGGCGGGTTTTCGGCGGCTCTCAGTTTCACTTTTGGCGGGCGTCTGACGCCGCGATTCGGGGCACCAGCGGTGACCATGTGGAGCGTCGTGATCAGCGGTTTCATTCTGTTGCCGATTTTGGTGACACGCGTGAGTGTTGCGGAGTTTGAGGCGCTTCCCGTGATGGGCTGGGTGTCGATCCTCTATCTGTCGGCGGGATCATCGATTTTCGCCTATATGACGTGGTTCTATGCGTTGTCGCGAGGCGGCATTGGTCGAATGAGCGTCTGGCAATTTGCGTTGCCCGTTGTCGGCATTATGCTGGCAGCGATCTTCCTGCAGGAGCCGTTGACGCCGTTGCTCGTGGCCGCCACGGTGGTTATTCTGCTGGGCGTCGGGCTTATCCAGCGTCGCTGAGAACCTCCTCTAACGCCCCCTGGACGGCATGTCGCAAACCAATCTTGTCCGCCTTTACACCATCGCGCTGATTGCGGTGTTAATCTATGGCGCGACCCCGGTATTCACCAAAGTAGCGACGGCAACGGCTGATGGAATCACGGTGGGTGCCTTGCGGGCTTTGGTGGCCGCCCCGTTGGCGATTCTGGTGATTTTGCTGGGCCGACACCGCATTCCGCTCACCCGGAACGCAATTGGCCTGGTCGTTGTCTCTGGCGTTGGCGGATTGGTCCTGTTCCCGGTTTTCTTCAGCTGGGGTGTGCAACTTACAACAGCGGGGCATGCGGCAGCCGGGACGGCATTCGGTGCGGTGATGGCGGGTATGATTTCGGCGATGATCGACCGACGGATGCCGGGCTGGCCATGGTGGATCGGGATTGCCACAGGAACGATTGGTGCCCTTCTTTTGATCTGGGAAGCGGTCGGAATCGAGGTCGAGGGTGTCAGCTGGCAGGGCGATGCGCTTGTCTTTCTCGGCATGTTTCTCGGTGTTGTGGGTTATATCGCCGGGTCTCGACTTACCCGACAAATAGGCTCTGTCTCTGTCACCATGTGGTCGGTGCTGGTCGCCGCCACAGCGCTGCTGCCGCTGGTGGTGCTGTATTCCGGTGCCGAAACTCTGATGGTGATCGATCTGGATGGATGGCTTTCAATACTGGCGCTGGGCTGGGGCTCTACGATTGTCGCCTATCTGTTCTGGAACCGGGCATTGGCAGATGGCGGGGTCGCCAGGATAGGTGCGCTGCAACTGTTGCAACCGCCAGTGGGGATTGCCCTAGCCCCCTTGTTGCTTGGGGAACCCGTCACGCTGCCGCTGCTGATTGCGACGGCCATCATCTTGTTTGGTGTGATTCTTGTGCAGCGAGAACGCAGCTGAATCCGCAAGAATCGGGTGGGGGCTGAAGGTCACGGAACCTAATTTTTCATCATCAAATTCAAACCCGACCCGGAATGCTCTTTCTGTTGGGTGCAAAAAGGAGTTGGATGATGACTGTGATGGAACGTTTTGACGCCGATAGCCCGGAGGACAATTCCGATTATGGCTTTGCCCTTGTCGGCCGTGTGCTGGCCTGGCTTTCGGCGCATTATCGCGAACAGCCCAGTCTGGGTGAAGTTGCACAGGTGGCTGGTCTCAGCACCTATCATCTCCAGCGCCTGTTCACCCGCTATGTCGGTGTCAGTCCCAAAAAATACATTCAATACCTGACCCTGGATCACGCCAAGCGGGCGCTCGATGAGTCCCGGAGTGTGCTGGATGCCGCATTTGACACCGGCCTGTCCGGGCCGGGTCGATTGCATGACCTGTTCGTCACTCACGAATCCCTGACTCCGGGGGAATGGAAGCGACATGGTGATGGACTTGAAGTCAATTACGGCTGGCATGACAGTCCGTTCGGTGAGTGTCTGATTGCGGCAACATCGCGTGGTGTTTGTGGGCTGGCCTTTAACGGTGTTGATGATCGCAATGCGACACTTGCCGACCTTGCGACAGGCTTTGGACAGGCAAATCTGATCGAGGCCCCGAATGTCACCGCAGCACATGCCGAGGCGGCGTTTGGCACCGGTCAGATCCATATGGTTTTGCGTGGCACGCCATTCCAGTTGAAGGTTTGGGAGGGCTTGCTGCGCATTCCATTGGGCAGTGTGCTTACATATTCCGATCTGGCTGATCGACTCGGTGCGCCGGGGTCCGCGCGCGCCGTAGCCGGTGCCGTAGCGCGAAATCCGGTCTCCTGGCTGATTCCGTGTCATCGCGTGATCCGCAACGGCGGTACGATCAGTGGCTACCGTTGGGAGCCTGAAACCAAGCGTGTGATTCTGGCTTGGGAGGCCGCACAGGCAGAGGTGCAGGATTTCGCCCACTGACGGCTTTATTCCGATCTTCCAAACCGCTAGGGTCCGCGCCGAAATCCAAGGAGCGACCCGATGGCAGCACGCTATCTCGAAGAATTTTCCGTGGGACAGGTGTTCGAAACCGAGCCTGTTACGCTGAGCGAAGACGATATCATCGAATTTGCCCGACGGTATGACCCCCAGGTGATCCACACAGACCCGGAAGGCGCGAAAGATACGTACTTCAAGGGTTTGATCGCGAGCGGCCATCAAACCATCGGTGTGGCTTTTGCACAGTTTATTCGGCTTGGCCTGTTTGCCGAAAATTCGCTCGGCGGCCCGGCGATGGACGAAGTGCGCTGGACGGCGCCGGTGCGACCCGGGAACGCCCTCGTCACGACGGTTGAGGTTCTCGAGATACGTGAATCGAAATCGCGCGCAGATCGCGGCATTATTCGGCTGCAATTCCGGACCAGGGCCGACGGTCTGGATGTATCCAGCTTCACGACGACCACGTTCCTGCGTCGTCGCCCGACGGAGGACGCAGCATGACCGGCTGGTACTTGGAGGATCTTACCATTGGGCGACGCATCGAGACCGAACCGGTCACGCTGGATGCGGAGGAAATCATGTGGTTCGCGCGGCAGTATGACCCGCAGCCGTTTCACACGGATATCGAGACCGCCAAGGACACAGTCTTTGAAGGATTGATCGCGAGTGGGTTTCAGACGGTCGCGGTTGCCACGGGGCAGTTTATCCGCACTGGCATTATTGACGGGAACGGTCTTGGTGGACCGGGATTGGACAAAATTCGCTGGGTTGCACCGGTGCGTCCCGGTGACACCCTGTCCACGGTGATTGAGGTCATGGAGGCCCGGGCATCCAAATCCGATCCAAGCCGCGGTGTGGCCCGGCTGGGTTTTTCGGTTCGCAATGCAACGGGGGTTGTGGCGACGTTTGAGACGATCATCATGATCCGTGCGCGTGGTGAATCTGCGGCGTGATAGACTGAGTTTCAGTTTTAACGACCGAATGTCGATGCAGCGATGACCGCAGGTGTTTCCGGGTTTGATCCCTCACAACTGGGTATGTGGCTGACCTTTGCTGTCGTTCTGGTGGCGTTGGTCCTCTACATGCTTGAGCGCGTCTCGCTGGAGCTGACATCGCTGGGCGTGATCTGCGTTCTGCTGGTTTTCTTTCATTTCAACCCGATACTCGATTCTTCGGGCGCCAACATCCTCGATCCAACCCGCTTGTTGGCCGGGTTTGCCAATCCTGCGCTGTTGACGGTGATTGCGCTGCTGGTGATGGGGGAAGGCCTCGCGCGCACGGGGGTACTTGAGGCCGGCGCCCAGATGTTCTTCCGCTATGGCCGCGGTCACACCGCGCTGGCCACAGGGCTCGCATTCGTGGCCGTGCTCGTGGTCAGCGGCTTCATGAACAACACGCCGGTCGTGGTGATCTTTATTCCGATCATACAGGCGCTGGCCTCCCGGCTGGGACAGTCGCCATCCCGACTGATGATGCCGCTATCCTTTGCTTCGATTCTGGGTGGCATGGTGACCCTGATCGGGTCGAGCACGAACCTGCTTGTCTCGGGCATGCTGATTGAGTTGGGCGAAGAAGGGTTCTCGTTCTTTCAATTTGCGATACCCGGCATGATCCTGGCCGGTATTGGTATCTTCTATGTGATTTTTGCCTGCCCCCGTTTGTTGCCCGAACGCGCGCTGCTGGCCAGTTCGATCGCGGGTGGCGGGCGCCAGTTCATGGCTGAGCTGAATGTGCGTGACGGGTCCAAGTTCCAGGGTATGCAGCCACGCGGTGGTTTTTTCCCGGATCTGAAGGATATGACGGTTCGCGTTGTGATCAAGGACCACGAATCCTTCTTTCCGCCCTTTGATGACAGTTTTGTTCTCGAGGATGGCAACACGATTGTGGTTGCCGCCACGCGATCAGCTTTGACGGAAGCCCTGAAGGGGGAGCCCGAGCAGTTCCATCCTGAACTGGGGGATGACTGGGAGCGATTTGAAACCGAGGATGGTTCCCAGCGCTGGCAGGTGGGAAATCAGATCCTTGCCGAAGCCATGGTGACGCCGGCCTCACGCCTTGTCGGGCAAAATCTGGTGCAGATCGGGTTTCGCTATAAATACCACTGCGTCGTGATGGGCATTCAGCGACGCTCGCAGATGATCCGTGCGCGTGTGACAGAGGTGAATTTGGAGCCGGGTGATGTTCTTCTGATCCAGGGGCGTGAGCCGGACATCGAAGCCTTGCGTGGCGATCAGGATATTCTGCTCGTGGAATGGACCGCGGCGGCAATGCCGGCTGTCCATCATGCGACAAGTACACTTTCAATTTTCGTTGGTGTGATCGCCGTGGCCGCGCTCGGCATTGTACCGATATCGATTGCGACACTGGTGGGGGCAGGTCTGATGCTGGCCACCGGGGTGCTCAACATTCGTCAGGCCACCCGAGCGATTGATCGGACGATTGTGATGATGATCGCGGCGGCGCTGGCGCTCGGCAGTGCATTGCAAGCAACGGGCGGGGCCGAGTTTCTCGCCTCGATATTGCTGGATGTGCTGGGGGATGCATCTCCGCCGATTGTGTTGTCTGCGTTTTTCCTGCTGGTCGCGGTGCTGGCAAATATCATCAGCACCAAGGCGACAGCGGTGTTGTTTACCCCCATCGCCGTGGGTATCGCCAACGGCCTGTCGCTGCCGGTTGAACCCTTTGCCGTGGCGGTTGTTTTTGCGGCGAATTGCTCCTTTGCATCCCCTATCGGCTATCAGACCAATTTGCTCGTGATGGCCCCGGGCAACTACCGATTCACGGATTTCATCCGAGTCGGGACTCCGTTGTTGATCATAGTCTGGCTTGTTTTCAGCTTCGTGGCGCCTTGGTATTACGGGCTTTCCTGAGCCTTTTTGTGCAATGCGACAATCAGTCCATTGACCCTCGATCAAATACTTCTAGTTTCTGCAGCGGGCCACACTCCCCCAACGGGGTGCAACGTTCTGTAAGGAACGCATATCATGACTGATCAGAATCTCCGGCCGGGCAACCGTCCGGCATCTCCCCTTTTTTCATCTGGACCCTGTGCCAAACGACCCGGTTGGTCGCTGGATGTGCTCGATGACGCCAGTATCGGGCGCTCTCATCGTGCCAAGGAACCCAAGGCCAAACTCCTGCGCGTGATCGAGGACAGCCGATCCATTCTTGGCATTCCTGACGATTACCGCATTGGCATTGTGCCCGCGTCCGACACCGGCGCGTTCGAAATGGCCATGTGGTCCATGCTCGGCGCCCGTGGTCTGGACATTCTGGCCTGGGAAAGTTTCGGACAGGGTTGGGTCTCCGACATCACCAAACAGCTCAAGCTGGAGGACACACGGGTTCTCGACGCACCCTATGGCACCTTGCCGGACCTGGCTGCGGTCGATTTCTCCCGCGATGTGGTGTTCACCTGGAACGGCACAACCTCGGGTGTTCGTGTTCCCGACGGTGACTGGATCCCCGATGACCGGGCAGGTCTGACCATGTGCGATGCGACATCGGCGGCCTTTGCGATGGACATGCCCTGGGACAAGCTCGATGTGGTCACCTGGTCCTGGCAGAAGGTGCTCGGCGGTGAAGCCCAGCATGGCATGCTGGTGCTCAGTCCCCGGGCTGTCGAACGGCTGGAAAGCTATACGCCGCCCTGGCCGATGCCGAAGATCTTCCGGCTGACCAAAGCCGGCAAGCTCGATGAAAGTATATTCAAGGGCAGCACGATCAACACCCCGTCCATGCTGTGTGTCGAAGATCATCTCGACGCTCTCGACTGGTCCCGGGATATTGGTGGTCTGCCGGCGCTGATTGCGCGTTCGGACGCGAACTTTGCGGTGATCGCGGACTGGGTCGCAGCTTCAAGCTGGGCAGCGTTCCTTGCCGAGAATCCGGCGACGCGCTCGACCACAAGCGTCTGTCTGGTGATCACTGATCCGTGGTTTGAATCGCTGTCCGTCGATGACCAGGCCGCAGCTGCCAAGGCTATCGCCACCCTGCTCGATCAGGAAGGCGTGGCATTTGATGTGGGCGCGTATCGCGATGCGCCTCCCGGGCTTCGTATCTGGGCAGGTGCCACGGTGGAAGCCAGCGATCTGGCGGCTTTGATGCCCTGGCTCGACTGGGCCTTCGAGGCCGTCAAGGCAGACCACAACACCGCGTAAACCGGCGATCATCGTACCCATCGTCCCACCCCTCCATTTGAATCCCGCCGACCTGCGGAAGGACTCCCAATGCCCAAAGTACTGATTTCCGACAAAATGAGTGAACGCGCGAAAGAGATTTTTGAAGCGCGCGGTATCGATGTTGATGTGAAGACCGGCATGTCCGAGGACGAGCTGATTGCTTGCATCGGCGACTATGATGGTCTGGCCGTTCGTTCGGCCACCAAGGCGACCCAGAAAGTTCTCGAAGCGGCGTCGAATATGAAGGTCATCGGTCGTGCGGGTATTGGCGTCGACAATATCGACGTTGCCGGGGCCACGGCGCGCGGCATCGTGGTCATGAACACCCCGTTCGGAAATGCCATCACCACAGCCGAACACGCCATCGCCATGATGATGGCATTGGCCCGGCAAATCCCCGAAGCCAACGCGTCCACGCATGCCAGCAAGTGGGAAAAGTCTCGCTTCATGGGTGTTGAGTTGACGGCCAAGACCCTCGGGGTTGTTGGCTGCGGCAATATTGGATCCATCGTCGCAGATCGCGCGCTGGGCCTGAAGATGAAGGTGGTCGCATTTGATCCGTTCCTCAGCGAGGAACGGGCCAGGGAAATCGGGGTCGAGAAAGTCGAACTCGATGCGCTGCTCAACCGCGCTGATTTCATCAGCCTGCACACACCGCTTACGGATCAGACCCGTGGCATTATCGATGCAGCCGCAATCGCCAAGACCAAACCGGGGATCCGGATTATCAACTGCGCGCGTGGCGGGCTGGTTGTGGAAGCTGACCTCAAGTCAGCGCTGGAATCCGGTCATGTGGCTGGTGCAGCGCTCGACGTTTTTGAGGCGGAACCCGCCAAGGACAATGCATTGTTCGGCATGGAGAATCTGGTCTGCACACCGCATTTGGGCGCCAGCACGGACGAAGCGCAGGTCAATGTTGCCATCCAGGTCGCAGAACAGATGGCCGATTATCTGCTCGATGGTGCGGTCGTGAATGCCCTCAACATGGCTTCGGTCTCTGCCGAGGATGCACCGCGACTGATGCCCTATATGAAACTTGCCGGGCTTCTGGGAAGTTTTGCCGGGCAACTCACCGAATCCGGTCTCAAAAGTGTGACCATCGAATACGAGGGTCATGCGGCCGAATTGAACATCAAGCCGTTGAGCGCTGCCGTGTTGCAGGGCTTGCTTTCACCTGTGCTCGACAGCGTGAACATGGTCAACGCGCCGGTGATGGCGAGTGAGCGGGGGATCGAGGTGTCCGAAGTCCAGACCGATCGCGAAGGTGACTATCAGACACTGATCCGTCTGACAGTCGTGACCGACCAGCAGACCCGCAGCGTTGCTGGCACCCTGTTTGGTGGGGACCGTCCGCGCGTGGTCGATGTGAAGGGTGTGCCGATGGAGGCCGAACTGGGCAGCCATATGCTCTATGTCACCAACGAAGATCAGCCGGGCCTGATCGGCGGACTCGGAACGGTCCTTGGTGATGCGGGGCTGAACATTGCGACCTTCCAGTTGGGGCGCAACAAACCCGGTGGAGATGCCATTGCACTGGTTGAGGTTGATCAGGCTGTGCCGGCTGATGTTCTGGCCAAGGTCACCGAATTGCCCAATGTCGTGCAGGCAAAAGCTCTTAACTTCTGATGCGATCAGCCTGGTGCATCGCCGTCGGTCTGGCCGGGGCACTTGTTTTGCCCAGCGCCACACTGGCCGGGGATGTGTTGGAGGCCAAAGCGCCCGCTAAGGACGTGCGACTTGTTCATGCAGTTGTGGCCGGTGCGGAAGCAGACGGAGCCATACTGCCGGTTCATATCGCAGACACTGCCGGGAACCTTTGGGACATCCGGATTTCGGATGGCGCCCTGAATTTTGTAGCCATTCCGAAGGTTGTGGTTCGACCAACTCCGCGACCGGAAAACATCTTGCCGGATGGCGAAGTCACTTATGGCCGAAACGATATTGCCAGCGCCTGGTTGATCAATCCCACAGACCGATATGATCATGGAATTCTGGGTGATGCCATTGAGGCTGCAGGCCTCGTTCTCAAGCGACGCGATGGGACTCTGTTTCGCTATTTGCTCGACCCGGGATCGGTGTTCGAGGATCGACGGGTGCGTTTAATTGATCTCGATAACGATGGCGCTGATGAAGCGATCGTTGTGCAATCCTATCTGGACGAGGGGGCTGCACTTTCGGTGTTCGCGCTCGGGGCAGATGGCGTGGACTATATTTCCGAAGTGCCCGCGATCGGGCGCCCAAATCGGTGGCTCAACCCGGTTGGCGCAGCGGATTTCGACGGTGATGGATTCACCGAAGTCGCTTTTGTGGAAACCCCGCATATCGGGGGAACACTTAAACTGTATGAGTTTCGGGACGGAAAGTTGCGTTTCGATGCGGCAGCATCCGGATTTTCCAACCATGCAATTGGTAGCCGGGAACTGGACCAGAACGCGATCTATGACTGGAACCGGGATGGCGTCCTGGATATTGCGCTCCCCGATGCGCGGCGGCGTTCCCTTCGGGTTGTGACCTTTGCGGGCGGTGAATTTCGCCAACTCGCGCAGGTGCCACACAATGCGCCCATTATATCCGCCATTTCCGTGGGCATTCTGGACAACAGCGGCACGGTTTATGCTGTCTACATTCTTCGGAATGGCCTGTTGCAGGCGGTTGATTTGGATTTGTTGCAATGATCACAATCTGCAAGTCGTTGAACATTCACGTGAATTCAACTCGCCACGGGCCGTCGCCAAAGTTAATGTGCTGTTGAATATTGCTGGTCTATTCAGGGTGAATGGACATTTTTGATGCCGGGTGATGGGCGAATTATGCGCACCAGAATGCTTTCGACATTGTTATGTGTGACCACGATATCTGTCGTGAGTCTGTCGACGGCTGGGCATGCCTTCCAGCCGCAGGATGCGCGAGAGCATGACGCGGTCAATGTTCGTATTCTGCAGAGCGAGATGATGGTTGCCGCACTGACTTGTGATATGCGCAACAAGTACAACACAGTGGTCGTTCGGTATCAGGGCGAGCTTGTGTCCCATGCCCGTGTTCTGAAAAAAATGTTCCGGCGCGACCATGGCCCCAGCGCGCAAAAAGCGCTCGATGGATTTGTAACCCAACTTGCCAATGATGCCTCGATCCGCAGTATTCACACGCGTCAGGAATTCTGTGTGAATGCCGACGAAATGTTCACGACGATTCTGGCGGGTGAAGTGTCACTGGCTGACACCGGTTTGCGAACGGTGGAAGAGGCGGTGATCCAGAAAGAGACACAGTAGTCGGCTCTCGATCAATATGACTCTCAAACGAAAACGGGCCGCACCATCAAGTGCGGCCCGTTTCGTCATTGAGACGGTATTGCTTTAGTTCAGGACGATCTGAACGCGCCGGTTTTGCGGTTCGCGTACGCCGTCGGGAGTCGCCACCAGCGGGTCTGTTTCGCCGCGTGCAACGGTCTGAATATCGTTCGTGGTCATTCCCAGACGAATCAGTTCTCCGCGCACGGCATCCGCGCGCTGCTGCGAAAGCCCGACATTGTAGGCCGCTGACCCTGAACGATCGGCATGTCCGGTGGCGACAATACGGGAGTTGCCCGCACGTTTTGCATTTGCCACAGCTTCACGGAGAATACCCTGCGCCTGCGGAGTGAGAGCGGCACTGTCGAAATCAAAGAATACGATGAAATCGCGAACAATGGGCGCTGCGGGAGGCGGCGGTGCCGGAGTCGGTGCCGGTGCAACTGCCTGAACCACGGGTTTAGGTGCGGGCGGCGGCGGGTTTAATGCGAACCGCAGTCCGATGAAGACTGCATGGTCATCATAGTCAGCATCAATGCTGGTGCCTGCTGCAGAGGTGTAATTCAGGTCGCGCACTGACATGTAGCGATAGTCTGCGGTCAGTTTCAAACGTCGATTGAGAGGAATGGCCAGACCCGCACCGGCCTGAAGTGCAAATCCCCAGTCATCATCATTGATGGAGGAGCCGCCAATCGGGCTGGCACCATCCAGCGATACGCGCGTCATGCCCAGACCAGCACCGAGATACGGCTCGATGCCACCACCAAGGTTGAAGTCATAGAAGACGTTTGCGATGCCGCTCAGGGCTTCTGCATCGCCAGTGGCGGCCGTGCCCGAAATATTGTCGAGATCAGACTCCCGATAGCCAGTTTCGAATTCCGCACGCCAGTGCTCGCCAAAGTCGAAACCAAACGCAGCCAGTCCGGCCAAACCCTGATCTATTTCGGCGCTCGAACTGACGCCGGTTCCGCTCAGGTCAGAATCCATCGGGTGGTGGATGCCGATGTTGCCCGAGAGGTACCAGCCACGAACAGCCGAATCCATCATCATGGTATCATCAGTCGATTGCGCAATCGCGCTACCCGATGCCATCAGACCCATTGCCAGAACACTGGCGCCGACGCCTATTTTGCTCATCTTCATATTGCTCGCCCTTGCGATGGTTCCCGCCTCGGGCACGCATTGAAAACGTACCGAAACGACCGGAAACATATGTGTCTAAGAAATCAGTCTCTGCGTATTGAACTCCCATACAAAGCGAGACTGCGCGATGATTCATGCCCCGCAAACATGGTTTTTTTGTGGAGTCGTTGCCGAATTGACGCAAACCGGCTAAACCGCGCGCGGCTATGACTGATGAAATAGAAAATAAAGCCCTGCTTCCTGCGGGTTTGCATGATCTCTTGCCGCCGCGTGCGGCGCAGGAATCGTCGACTATTGCCGGAATCATGGATGTGTTCGGATCCTTCGGCTACTCGCAGGTGAAGCCGCCGATGGTCGAATTCGAATCGACTCTGGCCGGAAATGGTGCGAATGGCGGCGGAAGCCTCGCCGGGCAGATGTTCCGACTGATGGATCCTGTCAGTCAGCGCATGATGGCTGTACGCGCGGATATCACGCTGCAGGTTGCGCGGATCGCAGGCACCCGACTTGTCGAGGAGCCACGTCCGTTGCGGTTGTCCTATGCAGGCCAGATTTTGCGGGTTCGCGGGAACCAGATGCGCCCTGAACGCCAGTTTGCTCAGGTGGGAGTGGAACTGATCGGCCTGGACGATGTGCATGCGGACATTGAAGTTATCATTCTGGCTGCCGAAGGGTTGCGCGCTGCAGGCATTGCAGAGCCCACTATCGACATCAATTCCCCCGCTCTTGTCGCCAATGTGCTTGCGGGTATTGAATTGGATGCACAGGCGACGGCTGATCTCCGCGCTTCGCTCGACCGCAAGGATAGCGACGCGACGGAAGATATACTGCGCCAGCACGGCGTTTTGTTTACGGACAGTGCCAAAGCGCTCTGTGCGATGATTGAAACAGTTGGACCGGCAGAAGAAGTGGCCGAAACCCTGAAGTCGATTGATCTGCCTGATGGCGCGAAAGCCGAAGTTGCGCGTCTGGCAGCCGTTGTGGCCGGGGTGCGCAGTGCATTGCCGGAACTTTCTCTGACCCTCGACCCGGTCGAATATCGCGGGTTTGAGTACCAGACTGGCGTGAGTTTTACGGTTTTTGCTGAAGGTGTGCGCGGCGAACTTGCTCGGGGCGGCCGGTATATTACGGAATCCGGTGAATCTGCGACGGGCGTTTCTTTGTATATGGACTCGATCCTCCGGGCGTTACCGGATGCGAAACCGGATGCGCGCCTGTATCTGCCATCAGGGACAACATTTGCGCAGGGGCAGGCCTGGCGTGCAGATGGATGGGCAACCGTTGCGGGTCTGCAGGATGTAACCAACAATGAAATAGAGGCCCGACGGTTGGCGTGTAGCCACCATTTGGTTGATGACAAGCCGGTCGCTGTTGGCGACCCGAGCAGCTGAGGAAAAGTTTTATGGCAAATGTCGCAGTTGTCGGGTCCCAGTGGGGTGATGAAGGCAAGGGTAAGATCGTTGATTGGCTGTCGGAACGCGCTGACGTCATTGTTCGATTTCAGGGTGGTCACAATGCTGGTCATACGCTGGTTATCGGGGATCAGACCTACAAGCTGAGTCTGTTGCCATCCGGTGTCGTGCGTCCCGGCAAGATCAGCATTATTGGCAACGGAGTGGTCATCGATCCGCAGGCGCTGCTTGGAGAGATCAAAAAAATTGCAGAGATGGGCGTCGAGATTAGCCCGTACACTCTGAAAATTGCAGACAATGCCAGCCTGATATTGCCGCTGCACCCCTATCTGGATGGAGCCATCGAGGCTGCCCGCGGCGCCGACAAGATCGGGACCACAGGTCGCGGTATAGGACCTGCCTATGAGGACAAGGTTGCGCGACGGGCGATCCGCATCTGCGATCTGGCAGATCCGGAGACTCTCGGCCAACGGGTGGATCACCTGTTGTTCCATCACAACGCGTTGCTGCGTGGATTGGGCGCCGAAGAGATCGACAAGGCTGAATTGATGAATCATTTGGCCGAGATCAGCGAACCGCTCCTGGCTTATGCTGCGCCGGTCTGGGAATGGCTCGATCAGGCGCGTCGTGATGGCAAGCGTATCCTGTTCGAGGGGGCACAGGGCGCTATGCTTGATGTCGACCATGGCACCTATCCATTTGTGACATCGTCGAACACGGTGGCCGGGCAGGCTGCGGCGGGATCGGGCGTTGCACCCAGTGCGATTGGTTATATTCTCGGCATCACCAAAGCTTATACGACTCGCGTCGGGAGCGGCCCGTTCCCAACCGAAGACCACGGTGATGTTGGAACGCTTCTTGGGGAACGCGGACGGGAATTCGGCACAGTCACCGGCCGCAAACGCCGCTGCGGCTGGTTTGACGCGGTGATGGTTCGCCAGGCCATTCGGGTTGGTGGCATTAACGGGATTGCCCTGACAAAGCTGGATGTCCTCGACGGTATGGACGAACTCAAAGTCTGTGTTGGTTACAAACTCGGGGACCAGGAAATTTCGCGTTTCCCAGCCGGAATTCGTGATCAGGCGCAGGTTGAACCGATCTACGAAACGCTTGAAGGCTGGCAGGACAGCACGGCCGGCGCACGCAGTTGGGCTGACCTGCCCGCGACGGCAATCAAATATGTCCGCCGGATCGAGGAATTGATCGAAGCACCGGTGGCCCTGCTGTCTACAAGCCCCGAGCGGCTCGATACAATCCTCGTACGCGATCCGTTTGCTGACTGAGTAAAACTCAGGGTTTTCGGGGGTTGGCGTGTTTCTGGCGTTAACCATCCGTTACCTCATGCCACCTAATGTATCTGCCTTGCGGCAAGTCTCCCGGACTTGCCGTGTGACGTGGATATTTTGCGATGAGCGAAGCAACGGTTGAGACGGAGTACCTGGAAACGGAGGGCGAAGCGCCCGCCGCGACTCCGGCTGCACCGATCCCCGGGTCGAAGGACGAAGTTGTTTTTGCTGGTCGCTACCGAATTCAGAAATCCGTCATTCTTCCCCATCTCTCGACGACATCGGCACGGGCCTACGTAACGCTTGATTCCGAAGAGCCGAAGAACAGCCTTTATGCGCTGGTGCTCGACCGTGGCATACCGGCCCGACACAGTGCCATCGTCAATGCCAAGGGGCTTGTTCACGATGCCCTTTCCAAACCGGTGCGCTGGGGGCGGGCCGACTGGAATGAGAAGGGGCGTGAGGAGATCGTCATTGTGCTGCCACAGCCCGCTGGCGCGCCATTGATGTCCAGCCTGGATGCAACCATTCAGCCGTGGCTTGTGCGTGAAATGAAACGCGATCTGCTGGTGCCGCTGCTTGACCTTCTCAAGCGAATGCACGAGGCGCGGGTGACCCACCGAAATATTCGTCCAACCAATCTGTTTCGCAATATTGACGATGGATTGGTCGTATCCGGGCAGTTTTACAGTGCGCCGGCAGGGTTTGATCAGCCGTCGATTCTAGAGCCGATTGATCGCGCACGGTGTCTTCCGATGGCGCGCGGTGTTGGCGATATGTCCGATGAGCTATATGCGATCGGTGTGACCCTCATGCTGCTTGCACTGGGACGCAACCCTGTCGCTGATATCGATGAAGATGAACTGCTGCGCCGCAGGATAGAGTTCGGCAGTTACAATGCAATGTTGGGCACCAACAAATTGTCATCCGAATTGACACCGGTTGTGCGCTCACTGATGCGCGATGATGCACATGAACGCTGGTCGTTGTCGGATTTGTCCAACTGGGTAAGTAGCGGTCGGGTGAATCCAACCCAGCCCCTGCCGGGAGTGCGGGCAGATCGGCCCTTCGAATTCAATGGTCGGTTGGCCTTTACAGCGCGTGAGCTGGCTCATCTTCTGACAAGTGACTGGGATCAGGCCATCAAGCTGGTCTCGACGAATGAAATCGAACACTGGGTTGATCGCAGTCTCAAGAATCGTGAGTTGACGAAAGAGCTTGCTGAATGTGCGGAACCTGGTCCCACGGGCCCCAAGCAGATGTCCTCAGACATCCTGCTCTCGCGGATTTTGACTTTGCTCGACCCGACAGGCCCGATTTGTTTTCGTGGCATGCGCGTTATTCCGGATGGTTTTACATCCGCCTCGATTGCGGCTTTGAAAAATTCGTCTCTGGCCGCGGATTTTACCGAGCTTATCGCAGGGAAGATGATGGCGTTTTGGCATGAGGCCCAAGCGCGACCGAAAACCTGGATGCTTGCGGCCAGTGAAGTGGCGGAGAAAGCTTCTGTCTATCTTGGCCAGACCGCGGCGGGGTTCTCGATTGAACGTTGTGCTTATGAGCTCAATCCTGCGCTTCCCTGTTTGAGTCCTCTTCTAAAGGGCGGGGTTCCCTTGCAGGTGCGCGAGTTGATCGAAACGATGGAAGCTCAGGCGGGCGATGGTGATTTCCTGTTTGATCGACATATCGCAGCATTTCTCGGCGCCCGCATTCCCGGCAGCATTGACCGGGAGCTGACCGAAATCGTTCAGGCCGCCGATGATTCAGATCAGCGCATGGCGCAGCTGCGTTTGTTGGCCTACGTCCAGAGCAAAAACAGCTCGACGGCGGCCAGGAAACTCTACGCGATGTTTCTGAAGCACCTGCAGCCGGTCCTGAATGATTATCACAATCTCCCCATGCGCCAGAAATTGCAGCGGGCGGCCCGCAAGGCCGCGTCCCGTGGCAGCCTGAACGATCTGGTTCGGATACTCGACAACAAGAAGAATCGCAGCTGGGATTCAAAAGGATTTAAATTGGCGCAACGCCGCCATCTGCGCCTGGATCGGGAAATTCAGAAAATCAAAACGGATTCAGGTGCGGCGCGTAAGCAGGCCACTAGACTGGGACAACAGATCGCCGCCAACGTGGCCTGTGTGATTGGCGCGCTCGTTCTTGCAGCGCTTCTTATCTCGGGGGCAGTCTAGAAAATGGCCAGGAAGAAATTGGACGCACGCTCGAGCAGCAAACCAGCCACCAAGTCCGGTTCGGGAGCTACCTATATGCTGTCGATTGGCGCGATGGTCGTCCTGGGGTTGGTGGTTTTCGCCACGCCGGCTTTCGTTGTTCTGGCCGTGGGGATTATTCCTTCGATTGTCGCGATGTTCATCGATCGTGAGCCCGGGCGCAACGCGACGATTGCGGTGACCGCAACGAATTTGTCCGGCGTGGCCCCCTTTGTCATGGAGCTTTTGGTGTCAGGTGCGACCATGACGCGGGCGATTGCCATGATCAACGATGTCTTCGTGCTGGCTGTGATGTTCGGTACGGCTGCGATTGGCTGGGGGCTGGTGCTCGGTATGCCCAAGGTCGCAGCGGTCTACATCAGCGTCAGCAACGACGCCAAGGTACAGGCGATGTTGCGCGAATAGCGTCGTATGGTCGAGGAATGGGGTGAGGCTGTTACCGAAGCCCCGGCCGTGCGGAAAAAACGTCCGCAGAAGGCTGCCGCCTGACCTAGTTCGCTGGAACGGCGACCTGCTGCTCGATGGCCAGGTTTTTCATCGCTTTCTGAAGTTTCTCAAATGCCCGGACTTCGATCTGACGCACCCGCTCGCGGCTGATGTTGTACTCCTGAGACAGGTCCTCAAGCGTGATTGGATTTTCTCGCAGGCGGCGCTCGGTCAGGATGTGGCGCTCACGCTCATTGAGCGCGCCCATGGCCTGGGTGAGCAATGCCCGGCGCTTGACCAATTCATCCTGCTCAACGAGTTCGATTTCCTGTGAATCGGTCTCATCGACGAGCCAGTCCATCCACTCGCTATCGCCATCACCGTCATTGCGGAGGGGGGCATTGAGGGAGCCGTCAGGACCGGCGAGGCGACGGTTCATCTGAACGACATCGTTTTCCGAAACCTTGAGTTCACGGGCAATGAATTCGACCTGCTCGGGCGGGAGGTCACCCTCATCGAAGGCTTTCAACTGGCCTTTCATGCGACGCAGATTGAAAAACAGTTTTTTCTGGGCTGCCGTGGTGCCCATTTTGACCAGGCTCCAGGAGTGCAGAATGTATTCCTGAATCGAGGCGCGGATCCACCACATGGCATAGGTCGAAAGACGGAATCCCTTGTCGGCATCGAATTTCTTGACGGCCTGCATCAGACCGACATTGCCCTCCGAGATCAGCTCGGCCACCGGCAGGCCATACCCGCGATATCCCATCGCGATCTTGGCCACCAGGCGCAGATGGCTCGTGACCATCTGGTGGGCAGCGTCCACGTCTTCGTGTTCCTGCCAGCGCTTGGCCAGCATGAACTCGACCTGCGGCTCGAGCATGGGAAATTTGCGGATCTCCTGCAGGTAACGCGAAAGATTGCCTTCGGGAGTCAGAGAAGGGAGCTGCATTGTGGCCATTATGAAGTCCTTTTGCCGACCACGGACTGGGTCGACGCAACGTCCGGGATAAGAGTTTTAAAACCTACTGCCTAAATATGGCGTTTTTGCGCCGATCTTCAATGTCTTAGAGAGATTCTAAAAAACTCTTAAGTTTTTCCATGTCTTCGGGAAAACCTGTTTCAAAATCAATGTGTTGGCCGGTGGTTGGGTGGATGAAGCCCAATCGGAACGCATGCAGCGCCTGACGGGGAAATTCCGTCAGGATGGCTGTTTCGGCTGGTTCGAGGCCTTTCGGCAGGGCCCGGCGAGACCCGGGACGTCCGTAAGTCGGATCTCCGACAATGGGATGTTTGCGATGGGTCAGGTGCACGCGTATCTGGTGCGTGCGTCCGGTTTCGAGTTTGCACTCGATCAGGGTGGCCATCCCGTCGCAGTAGTGCGCCAGGCTTCGGTATCGGGTCACCGCGTGTTTTCCGCCACGTGACACGACGGCCATTTTTTTCCGGTTGCGGGGATGCCGGCCGATGGGGCCTTCAATTTTGTCTGCTGGCGGGGTGGGCTGGCCCCAAACGATGGCACGGTAAGCGCGGTCGACCGTACGGTCCGAAAACTGGGTGACCAGTGCGGCATGCGCGTCTGCGGTCTTGGCGGCGACCATGACGCCGCTGGTGTCTTTATCGAGGCGATGCACAATGCCGGGGCGGCGCACCCCACCGATACCGGTGAGGTCTTCTCCGCAATGGGCGATCAGAGCGTTGACCAGCGTGTGGTCCGGATTGCCCGGGGCAGGGTGGACGACCAGACCTGCCGGTTTGTCGATAATGATCAGGTCGGCATCTTCGTGCAGGATTTTCAGATCCATGGCCTGCCCGATCGGAACGGCATCAACGACCGCCGGAATCGTGACGGTCAGCTGATCTCCGCCCGCGACCTTCTGAGACGGCTGGCGGCAGATGTCGTGATTGCGTTGCACATGTCCGCCCTCGATCAGGTTTTTCAGGCGAGAGCGTGAGAGACCGTCGAGTGCTTCGGTCAGCACCCGATCAAGGCGTTGATTGGATTGTCCTGACGTCACCGAAACCAGTTCGACCTGTGGATTGTCTTTTTGCGTCAAAATTCTAGACTGCCGGTCGGTTTCTGGAGGGAATAATGAGTACGCGCGCGCTACGGAATTTGGTGATTGTTCTGGGAGTTCTCATCTTGCTGGCATTCGCGGCGGTGGTGTGGGGCATCATCGAGACCTCAAGACTAGATGGCAACGGCCCGATCACAAAGGACTTGCATGACCTGAGCCTCGGTTTGCCGGCCGGCTGTGACATTCGCAGCGCGCAAAGCGCGGGAGATCGGCTGACAATCGTGACCGATGGACCGGATGGTTTGCGCGCAGAGTGTGCGCGTGTCTTCGTGATTGATACGGGCTCAGGGGAAATTCAGGCCAAAATCCGTCGATGAGGCGCAACTGCGCAGCTTTGGATATCTTCCGGGCTGCTTGATAACCGGCCCGGCTTGGGCTATATCGCCGGTTCTGTTTTGCAGTGCCACGATGTCCCCTTCGTCTAGTGGCCTAGGACGCTGGCCTCTCACGCCGGAAACAGGGGTTCGACTCCCCTAGGGGATACCAATTTC